>NZ_LN887431.1:0-15852 GCF_036621895.1 Limosilactobacillus reuteri subsp. porcinus | reverse complement strand
ACATCTTAAGGCAAAAGAGGCCTTTTTTATATAATTTTTATCGCCCACCCGCATAGCAGGTGGTTTTTTGTTTCGTGCATTCGCTCTGCTCACGCACTCAACTAGGTCTAAAGACATTAAAATAAAAGAGGACGGAAAATCAGAATTTTTCCATCCTCTTTTATCAATATGCAGAAAATAATTCTCTTAAAAAACTATTACCAACTGTCAACCTATCTTCTAAGTCATAATTATCAAGAATCGTTGCCCCAATATCGCTAAAACTTCTGCCACCGAGCGAAATATTTGGTTTTATCTGTGGTGATGTTACAAGTAACGGCACATATTCACGAGTATGTTTTTCACCAGGATAAGTAGGGTCATTTCCAAAGTTTCCTGTCACAATCAGTAAATCATCATCTTGTAGTTTATCGATAATTTTTGTAAGTTCGTGGTCAATCCGCATCAATTCCGTTCCAAAGCCTTCAGGATTGCGTGCTTTACCAAATTGCTCTATCTCCCCCACTTCTGCTATACAAACACCCGTAAACTTTTTATCGATCAGTTCTTGCAACTGAACAAAGCTCTCTTTATTATTCCCGGTTATTTCATTATGGCCCAAACCAAAGAACTGGGTACTTTTCCCGATTAACTTCACAGCATAACCCGCTTCCAAGAGACAATCAATAACTGTTGGACTTGCTGGAGCTAAAGGAAATTTATAAAGTTCTTGGGGATAAAAATTAGCTGGCTGGTTCCCACTAAAAAGAAGGCCATTCACATTTTCGATAGTATATGGGGAATTATCCAACAGTTTTCGCAAAATCTGACAATCTTCTTTTAATTCGCCAACCGAAATAGTCTGTTCATGCGCAATTAACCAAACACTCGAAGAACTAGCCGTCGCCAATAGCAGACCACCTGTTGCTAATTGTTCAAGGCCATAATCTTTCAACGCAGTCCGGATATTCATTAAGGAATTGCTTAAAAGAGGACGCTTTGCTTTTCGTGCAAAATTAGTCGCTATTTCCAACGGCACACCATCAATAAAAATGTCAGATTCAGTGGTCGTTGCCAAGCCCATCATCTCCCACTGGCTTTCACGATCACTCAGACCTATTGAGATTGGACTCATTTGTCCATAAGCAGCAGACGGATTTTCAAGCGAAGGCATTCCCATAATTGGGTGCAAGTTTCCTAGACCCAGTTTCTGAAAAGTCGGTAATTGCAACCGCATCCGAAAGTGTTCCCCAAGGTGTCCTAGCGTATCAGCCCCTAGACTCTCAAAACGATTTGCGTCAGCGGTTGCTCCAATTCCTAATGAATCAATTATCAATACAAAAATTCGTTGACAAGATTGTCCATTTTGCATTATTTTTCACCAGTTCTCCTTAATATTTCTAACTTTTTATTATATCACTGCACAAAAACTCTATAATTAAAGTGTAGAAAGTATTAGAACTAAGCGGGGGTATTATGAAAAAACTATCTAATAAGCAAAAATTAATTATCATCTTAGTAATCGCAGCAATCGCAGTTGTACTCCAATTTGGATTCCATTTACACCTTTTCGCACAAATTTTGGTTACTATCGTTGGGGCAATTGTTGCTTTTTCAATGTTTATTGGCATGATAAAAACTATTCGTAGTGGTAAATATGGCGTTGATCTGCTTGCCATTATGGCTGTCGTCGCAACGCTAGCCGTTAGCGAATATTGGGCAGCGATGGTTATTCTTGTAATGTTAACCGGAGGAGATGCCTTAGAAGATTATGCCGCAAAAAAAGCAAGCACCGAATTAAAAGCATTACTTAATAATTCACCACAAACGGCGCATTTAATCACTAATGGTAAAACCAGCGATATCCCAGTTAACGATGTCAAAATTGGCGACCAGCTTATTGTTAAACCAGGAGAATTAGTACCAGTCGATGGAATTATTAAAAATGGTGAGGGATTGTTCGATGAATCGTCATTAACTGGTGAATCACGGCCAGTTTCAAAAACAGCTGGTGACGAAGTGATGTCAGGATCAGTTAATGGTGATAATGCCATTACTTTACAGGTCACCAAACTAGCCAAAGATAGTCAATATCAGCAACTCGTTAAATTGGTTAAGGAGGCTGAATCGACTCCTGCCCACTTTGTTCGATTAGCTGACCGATATGCTGTTCCATTTACGATTATTGCTATTATTATCTCTTCACTTGCATGGATGCTTTCTGGCCGTCCCGAACGATTTGCGGAAGTTCTCGTTGTTGCCTCACCATGTCCGTTAATCCTCGCAGCTCCAGTGGCAATGGTTTCTGGAATGAGTCGGGCTTCACGAAACGGAATTGTGGTCAAGACAGGGAGCGTACTGGAAAAACTAGCGGTTGCTAAAACTGGTGCATTTGATAAAACAGGAACTATTACAAGTGGTCAATTGACTGTTGATAAAATCCTCCCTACAGGAAAAATTGACTCAACGCAACTCCTCCATTACGCTGCAAGCGCTGAACAACAATCATCACATATCCTAGCACGCTCACTAATTTCTTATGCCACTGCATATAATGTTTCCTTATCACCTGTCGATCAACTTACCGAATTAACCGGTAAAGGAATTTTAGCAACTGTTGATGGGCAAGAAGTTAAAGTAGGAAAATTAAAATTCGTATCTCCTAAAAATCTTGACCAGATGTTAGCAGCAACAGCTATCTATGTGAGTGTTGATGGGCAATACTATGGTGCAATTACTTTTACCGACCATATTCGTCCTGAAGCAAAGCAAACAATGAACCAGTTAAAAAAGCTTGGAGTTACCAATCTATTAATGTTAACGGGAGACCAAGCTGTTATTGCAGATAAAGTTGCCCAACAAGTAGGGATCACCCAAGTTAAAGCCGATCTTCTTCCACAAGATAAAATCAATGCACTTAAAGCTATTCCAACAAATGAACATCCTGTTTTCATGGTTGGGGATGGCGTAAATGACGCGCCTTCTCTTGTGACAGCTGATGTTGGGATTGCGATGGGAGCTCACGGATCAACGGCTGCTAGTGAATCAGCTGCCGTTGTTATCCTAAAAGATGACCTTTCGCGAGTCGCAAAAGCCGTTAGCATTTCTCAGGAAACTCTGCGGATTGCAAAACAAGCGGTCTTAATCGGAATTGCAATCTGTACCATCCTAATGCTTATTGCTAGTACCGGAATTATTCCAGCCTTTTTCGGCGCCATGTTACAGGAAATAATTGATACTGTCTCTATCCTCTGGGCACTAAAAGCACGGAAAATGACAGAATGGGAGCGAGACAGAAGTAACTTGTGACTTCGTTTTTCGACGCGAAGCTAGCCTCTGGGAGCCCCCGCAAGCAACAATGGCCTCTAACGTTCGGTTTTGCCGGACGTTAGAGGCCATTGTTGTACTGCGTATTTGCTTTTTATGAAAATAACTTAACTTATGTCACAGTCCCATTTTTATTTATTATTGGCATATAATTTTTGAACTGCTTGCACATCATCTGGTTGAATCGTATAGAATGATCCAGCAGGCTGCATTACTGAAACAGCATTGGTATGATCGAGTCCAATTGCGTGGCCCAGTTCGTGTTCGGCTGTATTAACAATTCGTTCCTGACTATAGCCATAACTTGGGTCAGTTAAATAATATGTATTTAAGTACACCGTTGCATGCATAAATCTTCTTGTCAATGAATTAGAGGATGTCTTCGTTAATCCAGCAGCATTTGAATCAGAGCGGTTCATCGTCGTTACAACAATATCCGCTTTACTTTGATTGTTTACTGGTTTAAATGTAAATGCCCCCGTTTGATTCCAGTTTTGGATTGCGGTATTAGTAGCTGCGTCAAGTTGAGCATTATTTGTATTTACATAGACCGTTGCTTGATTAGTCGCCCATCGCCCAGTAGATGGAATTGAAGTTTGTGTACTTGTTTGTTGTTCTGTCGTTGGTCCTTGTTCGTTTTTGGAAGAACCATTATTTGCATCGTTTAAGTGCAGATTAGAATTATCGTTTGAATTTGTATCGTCCCTGCCAATTAACTTAGCAATACGGTCACGAACGTTCCATGCAGTTTGGTTCGACGTTGCTTGAACCCGTGCATCGTTGAAATAAAGCCATCCTCCACCTACTAAAAGTCCTATTATAAATATCCGCTTAAGCAGTCGAAAAATGAAATTTATCTCGCTCACCTTCTTTCAATTGTTACTAATTATAAAAAGTCAATCGGGATAAATCATGAACTAAATTTTAAATTTTGGTAACGATCAGCGACAATTTAATTCACGCTCTAAATCGCGAGCATAAAATTTCAAAATTTGCTCAATCGCTATCACATCATTTTGGGCTTGGTGGTATTTAACCCGGGGAAGGTGCAACAAGCGACACATCTTTTCCAGGCTGATCCCATTTTTACTTTTCCATACTTCTTTAGCGACTAGCTTTTCCAGATCTAATGACTGAATCGTACGCCAGGGACGGTCCTCTTTCCTAATCTTTAATCGATTTGCTTCATAATTCAATGATTCAAAGTCAGTTCCATTATCCCAACTCACAATATAGTCAGGCCGCTCTACCGCAATGAAATGAAAAATCCGGTTAAAAATCTGTCTAACCTCATATCCGTTTACTTCTGAAAGGCGGAAGTCATATTGTCGCAAAAAGGCCAATTGTCGCTCAGCAGACATATTCTGGGCATAGAGGTGATAATTAAAGCTGTTTTGTGTTTCAAACATCTTCCCCGCAATCTGAGCAACGCCATTTCGATGCTTCTGCTGATCCTGAAAAAACTCAAGGTCCAAAATAAGGAATCGTGCTTTACTATTTAATCGTTGACGTAATTGATCAAAGTTTTTAATGGCCGGTGCTTTCTGTTCCTCTTTGTCCTTCTCAGCGGGCAGCGACTGTAAAATCATCTCTGTCACCGGCGCAAAAGAACTAAAACGAACTACCGACATTCCATTTTTTAGCATCTCTACTCGCCCCCCTCTAAAACATATGTTCGATTTATTATATCATAGAGTTGAGAGTAAGCGTATAAAAAATAGGACTGGGGGAAATTTAGTTTTCTCTCACTCCTATTTGTTCTTAGTGTAGACATGTGATAAAGGTAATTAAGCCAAAAATAATACCAGGGAAATTTGCCCAAAAGACTGGCCAATCACGTTGCTGCTTGAAGTAAACATAAATGCACCACAACGTACAGTTAAGCGCTGCCACTAATGGTTGTAAAGGAGCGCCGTAATTTCCGGCCAAATTATTCTTAATCTGTGAAATGTAAGATACATACATCAAAATAGCTACAACTGTTGCAACCTTACTTAAGATGTCGATAAACTTGGTCTCTTGAATAACTGGTTTCTTTTCATTTACTTTTTTGGGGTGTTCTACTAAATGTGCAGCTTTCATTATAATCTCTTCTTAATCAAAACTGCAAATCAGTAAAACATTTTATTTCGATAGCACACTCTTTATGACCAATAATGTTCAATATTTATCTAATACGTTTTTCTTTAATATACAAGTTATGACTGCAGTTGAGACTAATATATTCACAATATTATCCTAACACTTTGTTCAATATAATGTAAACTACACAATTGTCTTATTTAAGCGTTTTAAGTGACAAAGCTTTTATTCTTAGTATAATTTAAAAGTATGTAAAATAATTTCAACTTTGGAGGCTTTTTAATGGAAACAGTCAAAAATATTATTATCGGATTTGGGAAGGGCGGAAAAACCCTCGCAAAGTTTCTCGCTCAACACGGAGAACAAGTTCTTGTTATTGAAAAATCGAAGCAAATGTATGGAGGAACCTGCATTAATATTGCTTGTCTCCCTTCCAAACGGCTAATTATTGAAGCTGCTCATGGAACCTCATTTGAAGACGCGGTCGATGGAAAAAATGTAATGACATCCCAACTCCGACAAAAAAATTATCAAATGCTAGCAAGCGAAGAAAATATCACTGTCTTAGATGGAACTGCTCATTTTACTGGTAACCACACGATTGATGTGCAAACGCCAGATGGGCAAACTCTTTCCTACAAGGGTGAACGTATTTTTATCAATACTGGCGCAACGCCAACCATCCCTGATATTCCTGGATTGAAGAATAGTCCATTTCTCATGAATTCTACCCAAGCAATGGAGCAGCCTAAGTTACCGCGTGAACTCGTGATTATCGGTGGCGGTTATATTGGTCTTGAATTTGCAAATATGTTCACTTCCTTTGGTTCACATGTCACGGTTCTTGATCACCATCAGACTTTACTACCACGTGAAGATGATGATGTAGCAGAAATGGTAATTCAAAACTTTAAGGATAACGGGGTTCGCTTTGAAGTTGGGGTTGATATTAAAGCAATTAGCGAACAAGATGAGCAAGCTGCGATCACTTTTGCTAAAGCGGATAATCGTGAAACAACCATTTTCGCTGATAAAATTTTAGTGGCAACCGGACGGAAACCTGCAACGACAGACCTTGACTTGCAAAACACAGATATTAAGGTCGCTAAAAACGGCGCGATTGTTGTCGATGACCTCCTCCATACCAGTGTGCCTGATGTGTGGGCAATTGGGGATGTTAAAGGTGGTCCCCAATTTACTTACATCTCACTTGACGACTTCCGAATTATTAAAGATGAATTATTCGGTAATAAGGAACGGCGAATTAGTGATCGTTTAATCGTCCCAACCAATGTCTTTATTGAACCTTCCCTTGCACAAGTCGGTTTAACGGAAAAAGAGGCGCAAAAACAAGGGAAAGATTACCTACTCTTTAAGATGCCTGCTGCCGCAATTCCAAAAGCAAAAGTATTGAAGGATACCCGTGGGCTGCTTAAGGTATTAGTCGATCCACAAACGAACTTAATTATTGGGGCTACCCTTTATGTCCAGGAAGCGCAAGAAATTATCAACATGATTGTTCTTGCAATGCGGGCAAAACTCCCCTATCAAATGCTTCGGGACCAAATCTATACCCACCCAACAATTAGTGAAGCATTTAATGATTTATTTAAACAACCAGTAAATAAAAAAGAATGATAAGAAATAGAAGTGGGAAATAATCTCCTCGACAAGGCTCAAGGCTAGTTCCACGATATCGTAACAATATTCGTATGAAAAACGAGGCTGTTGAAAAAACAAAAGTTTTTTCTCAGCCTCATTTTTTTATAGCTTATTATCAAGACGATCAATTAGTTTAGAAATATGATTATTAAGTTGATCAATCGTGTCCTTTTGTTCATCGATATGTTCTTGTTGTCGTTCAATGGTGTCGCGTAATTCATCTTTCTTGCTTTGCTTGTTCTTCTTTTAACTCTTCTTTAGAGACTTTACTAGTGCTCCCATCGTATTGACATCAAACTCATTTAATAAGCCAGCCAATTCATCTAATTTAACATCCCGAACTGAACGCTTATCACTAGTTTTTACCTTTCCTTTTGCCATAATATGCATCTTCTTTCTACGCCTTTAATTATAGAAGATTTAGCAAAAAATGAAAGCGATATATTGATGGTTACATTGCCAATAGGTTCATCATAGTTGAGGTCAATGGATGTTCTAAAACTAAATCCATCCCCACTGCCGCTTTTTTCTTTGGTCCAACCAATTCTTCTCTTACGGAGTCCGGTTGAATATAAGCAGGACCTAAATAATAAAATTCTTTGCCAACTGCATCACTCTGTTTTACAAATAAGTGTAATTTTACTTGCGGCTTACCCTCTTTTACTCCTGCAAGCAACCGCTGGACCTCATCAGATGAAAGATGCCGAGGTGTCCGTGTGTACCAGCGCAATGAACGTCCATCTTGTAGTTGATTATTATAGATAGCATTCCTTTTTTCTTCCGCATCCTTATGGTAGGTAATGAAAATCGGACAAACATCTTCTGCCACTCGATACCCATATAACGGCGCACTTACATCGAGGGGCCAATTTAATAAACGACAAACATCTTTGCGGTCATATTGCTGATAAAGGGTAAATGCTTGCTTGAGATCATATTGCTCGGCGATTTCAAGACCCGTTGTTAATACATCGGTAAACAAGCACTTGAAATCATTGTCACTTTCTAGTCCTGCTCGAATTTTTGAATTTAACTGATACGTTAACAAATCTGGATGATCAATAATCGGCAGTCCGCCATACTGATCCTTTTTTAACTGTTTACCAGCTTTTACATTAAAGAATTGCAAACTTAAAATATCGTCAACTGATTGTAAAACAGCTGGTGCAACGCGAATATTTTGATGCTTTAATTCTGCTTTAAAAACATCAATTGAACACGTACCGCGAAGTAAGCGTTGAAGGAGAATCAATTCATGTGGCCGTTTACCGTTAAGCAACTCTTTAGTTAAAAAGGCTAGTACTTGACGCTCATAATTTGTTAATTTAAGTTCTATCCCCATCTTTTCTAAGAAGTCGCCATAATGGTTGAGCTGGGAATTTTGCGCAAATACTCGTGGATCAACAGAACCATAACGATAAAAGTCATCCAGCAATGGTGTTCTCCCTAGTTGGTTAGTTAAATCATGGTATGCCTGCCGCAATTCACGCATCGAGTCCAATTTAACTTTATCAAGGGAGGCTAAAATTTGTTCTTCGGCAACCTTCGTAAAGTTAATGGTTGAAACGTCAAAATTCGTTGGCACCTTAACTTCACGGCGCGCTTGATCCTTACTTCGACTATTATCCTGGTTAAGAGCAAGAGGAATCATGTAATTATGTTGGTAATTTCCAATAAAATCAATAACTGTCACAAAATCTTTACCAGGATATTTACGCAAGCCGCGCCCTAGTTGTTGAATAAACACAATTGGTGATTGGGTATTACGCATCATTACAATCTGATTTACTGATGGGATGTCGACCCCTTCATTAAAAAGATCGACGGTAATGATATACTCAATCTTTCCTGCCTCTAATTGCTCAACCGCCTTTGCTCGCTCTTGACTACTACTTTGATTTGTCAATGCAATTGCAGGATGGTTAGCCGCGGCAAATTGGACTGCCAATTCTTTTGCCTCTGCCTGCCGACTACAAAATACTAATCCACGGGGCTGATCGCCACAATATCCATAATAGTCTAATTGGTTAAGAACATAATTAACCCGTTTCGAAGCAATCAATTGGTTTAACTTAGAAGTCTCAGTAATAACTTCTCCATCAACTTCATAATCGGTAACCCCCACGTAATGGAATGGTGCTAACATTTTAGCAGCCAATGCATCTTTCAGCCGAATTTCATAGGCTAAATGATAATCAAACAGTTTAAATACGTCTTGATTGTCCATTCGTTCAGGGGTTGCAGTCATCCCCAACCAAAATTGCGGCATAAAGTGGTTTAAAATTTGTTGATAACTAGGTGCTGCTGCACGATGGGCCTCATCGATCAAAATGTAGTCAAATTCGGTAGCTTTGAGCTTATTCAGTACTGCTTGTTGGCTTAGTGTTTGGACAGTTGCAAATAGATATTTAGCATTCCAATCATGGCGATTACCTGTCAATAACCCGTAATCAGTTTTTTTGCCACCGATAACTCGTCGAAAACTAGCTAACGATTTTTTGGCAATTTGTTCTCGATGAACGATATATAAGAAACGGCGCGGCTGATATTTTTTAACCGCAAATGCTCCCAGATATGTTTTTCCAGTTCCCGTTGCTGAAACGACCAATCCTTTCTTAGCGCCAGTTTTTATCAGAGCGCTTAATTGTCCTAAAGCAGCCTGTTGCATTTGATTAGGTTCAATTGGTTTTAATTTTTCTGGTTGCGTCACCCTAGTCTTTGGTGGTTGCCAATTCTTGCGATACTCCGCAATCCACTCTGACGTTAGAACAGTACTCTCATGTTTAACAGCATCCAATTCCGTCGTTAGTTGTTGAAAAAAGCTTCCTTCTTGGCGGGAACTTAATTTTAAATTCCACTCCTTATTAACTAATAAAGCAGACCGTGTAAAATTAGCACTCCCAATAATTACGGTCTGATATTTCCCATGATCAAATAAATACCCCTTAGTATGAAATCCATTAAGATCAGCAATTCTGACCGTTAAATTAGGAATTTTTTGCAATTCTTCAAACATCGCGGGGTGATTAAAATTCAAGTAATTACTGGTAATGATGGTCCCGTGTACTCCTTGCTGTGCTAAGTCAGCCATCACTGCCTTAAAGGGGACTAACATATCTAACGTAATAAAGGCAACTGACCACGTAAAGTCTTTACATGACAGTAATTCGTGCCGTAACGTTTGCCAAATTGTCGATAATTGGTTGTTGGTTAATAATTGCGGACCTAACAGCGTATTACCTTGATATTGAGTACTAATAAGTCCATTCAAAATTGCATCTTGCAGCACTGAATTGTCCATGAAATACACCTTTCTAAAATTTAGACAAGAAATAAAAACGAACCACAAATAAAGCCACAAATAAACCCGATAACCACATCACGAGGAAAATGAACTCCGCCAATCACTCTCGTAATAGCAGAAACAACAGCTAAAACGAGTAAGATCACTCCTAAAATCAAATTTAACCTTAACCCACACATCGCAATAACAGTCGCCGAAAAAACATGACGACTAGGCAATGAATCACCAGTTTTTTGACGTAGAATTAAGGGGTTAATCGAAAATTTTTCGTATGGTCGTGGTGCGTCAATTCGTTGGCGAATAAAAGAAAGTAGGATAAAGCCAATACCGGGAATAAGCAGAAAAGGTCCTGCTTTCAAGGCATTATTTTTCCCTACCCACACTAATATAACGATGTAAGCAACGTACATAGTCCACACAACAAATTTATTAACCGCCCGTAATAAAGGAATTGTCCACGGGTATCGATAAAAAGGAGCTGTAATATGCTGATAGAACTGGAGATAATCTTTTTTCATTATGGCAAATCATTCCCGGCCGCAAGATATAGATCATACCATTCTTGGCTCGTCAATGTAATATCGCTCCCCTTAGCACTGTCAATAATATGAGCTGGTGTCATGGTACCAAGCAACACTTGCATATGCGCAGGGTGACGTAAAATCCATGCAACGGCAATTGCATTTTTACTTACCTTATATTTTTGCGCAAGAGTTTCTAACATTGCGTTTAACTCAGGGAATTGATCATTATTAATAAACGTCCCTGCAAATGTACCGTACTGGAAAGGCGACCATGTTTGAATCGTCATCTGTTTACGACGCGTATATTCTAATAATCCCCCGTCATGATTAATTGCAGCATCATCAGTCATATTTGTATGCAGGCCAAAATCAATCATCCCCGTATGCTTTAAGCCAAACTGTACCTGGTCAATCAAAAGTCGTTGATTTGTCGCCGCTTGAAGGAGCGCGATTTGTTGCGGGTTAAAATTTGATACTCCAAAATGGCGGACTTTTCCAGATGCTTGAAGTTGGTCAAAGGCCTCTGCTATCTCTGCGGGCTCCATTAAAGGGTCTGGACGATGAATCAAAAATGAATCAAGATAATCAATCCCCATCCGTTGCAAAATTCCATCAACAGCAGCGATTAAATGCTTCTTTGACGAATCATACCGCGTTATTTTATTATCCGCGTTCGCAAAAAGTCCTCCTTTTGATTGAATGTAAAAGTCATCACGGGTAAGACTGCTTTTCTTTAATGCTTCACCAAAATGGATTTCCGAAGATCCACGTCCTAACTGTGGGTCGTTGCCATAAATATCAGCTGAATCAATAAAGTTTATTCCAGCATCGTGGGCGGCTTCTAAGGCATCAATCGCTTTAGTCACTGCTAACGTCCCCATCCGCATAATACCTAATGCAACGTTCGATACTTTCCAACTTGTTCCACCAATTTGTACATTTTTCATAATTAAAGCCCCTTTTTCTTTCTCCACCTTACTATTTTAAGTTACTTTCTTGGATGTTATCAATTAAAATTCATAAAACAGAGAATACAAAAAACGCGATGGCAAAGGAAAAATCCTTTGCCATCGCGCTAGGTCAGGGCGGTATGTGGGATTCGAACCCACGCGTGCCGGACCCACAAACCGGTGTGTTAACCAAACTTCACCAATACCGCCATAACAACTGTTAATAACTATAACATAAAATGACGGCAAAGAGAAATACTTTTTTTATTTTTCTTGATCATTTTTAAGATAATTGACCATTCGCAAGAAATTATCAACATCTAAACTTGCCCGACCGATTAATACTCCATCCACATCCGGCTTGTTCATAATCATTCCGATATTATCTGGATTGACACTGCCCCCATAAAGAATCCTGATCTTATCAGCAATCTCATAAGTATAGTTATCAGCAATCGTTCGCCGAATTTGACGGCATCCTTCTTCAGCAAGAACTGGATTAGCATGCTGACCATATCCAACTGCCCAACTTGGTTCATAGGAAACAACTACATTTTTTATTTGGTCAAGAGAAACGCCCCTCAATACACTCATTAATTGTTGGAAAACGTAATGAATCTCTCCGTTGACTTCTTTTTGAACCATCGTTTCATCCGTACAGATTATCGGGGTAACACCCATTTGAAGGGCCGCCAACACTTTTCGATTAACCAACTCATTATCCTCATGGAATAAATGGCGCCGTTCAATATGCCCTAACATTACGTATGAAACACCGGCATCAGCTAAACCTCGTAAGCTAATCTCACCAGTGAAAGCTCCCGAATATTCAGCTGCCGCGTTTTGCGCGATTATCTTTAATCCTGAATCATCAGCAGCATGAACCATACTCGGTAATGCAAAAGCTTGGGCCGCAATTCCGACTTCAACTTCTTGCGGATCTGGCAGTTTTCCTTTAATTGCGTCCACAAATTCAACCGATTCCTGGACATTCTTATGCATCTTCCAATTAGCAGCAATAAAGGGTTTTCGCATTTTTCGCCCCTCCTTTTAGTATTCATCTTTAAGTATCGCATATTTTTAACAACTATTTTGTTAAATATTAGCTAAATTTCTTGATCATTGCTACCCTAAGGTTAAAGCGTTTTCTTGAGGAGTATAAGAGAATGAAAAAAATATATAAATTAGCGGCTAATTTTAGCCATATTTTACGTTTATGTACAATCGGCGCACTAGCAATTCTAGGGATTTTATTAACTATTATCTTATTTACGGAAACTTTTTCGCTGATTCCCCTTATGCAAGATGGGAATACGGATCATGTTATTTTTAAGATTTTGGATCGTGTTATTGTCTTTTTTCTTTTCATTTATGACAATGATAATTGCCGCGCTAAAACATCATGGCCGAATTGCGATCGATTTCCTATCAAGCTTAGGAATTATGGCTTTAATCCGAGGACTAATTGCCGCCCACGGTCAGCCTTATGAAATTCTTACTAATTCGATTGCCATTTTATTGTTAATCATCGGCATGGTAATATTGAAACACTTTATGAAATAGGAGTCTTAATAATGAAGAACGCATACTTAATTCATGGTACGTCTACCCGTGATGATGACTGGTTTCCATGGCTCGAAGAAGAAGCAAAACCAGTAATTACCCTTGATCGGATATGGCTACCAAATCCCTTTAATCCCCAACAAGCTGAATGGGATCAAGCGGTTGACGACCAAATTCATCCCCAAGATAACCTCATCCTTGTTGCCCATAGTTTAGGATGTATTACCGCCCTTCGTTATATTGAACATCATCATGTTAAAGATGCACGACTTTTACTTGTGGGAGCATTTGACAAAGAATTACCAGCTTATCCTGAATTAGATGAGTTTATGAAAGATCGGCCTCATTATGAGCATATACTCCCTAAACTTGCTAAAGCTACCGTTATAACAGCTAAAGATGACCCAATCGCTCCTTATCAAAATAGCATTGCGGTCGCTAATAAAATTAGAGCAAAACTCATAGTTAAAGAAAAAGGCGGCCACTTTTTGACTAGTGACGGCTTCACAAAATTTCCTCTAGTCTTAAAAGAATTAAACAAATTAGCTAAATAGATTAATTTTATAAAGAAATAATTCGATTTGACTTAATAATTAAAAATTATTAAGTCATATGATAGTTACTTATAATATTTTGCTTATAATCACTCCTTTCTTTCGTAGAAAAGCTCATTAAAAGCTTAGCTAATTATTATCGTCACTATTGCTAAGACCTGTTACAATACTTGGTGGAGAGGGGAAAACAATCATTATAATTTGTTTTCCAAAAAGGCAACTGTAATTAGTTGTGCTGTAAAAAATATTTTAATTATGTAAAGGAGTTGTTCAATATGATGTCAATTATGAGTAATATGATCGCTGTAGTAAGTTTTATGGGACTGATTATTGCAACATGCGCCCACGTAATTAATAACCGGGCCTAGCAATTATTTTCATTATTATTTTGAGTAAAAGCTGAGAAAATCGTTTTCTCGGCTTTTATTTTTTGCGTTACAATTAAACTGATTTTATTAATCAAGGAAGTTCTTAAATTAATGACTAAATTTAAAAGACATACAACCGAAGAAATGAATAACTGGGAAAAAACGCAAGCAAATGAACTAGCAAAGATTCGAGCTTCCCAACACCATTTAATCTATAACTTGGTTGCTTATGTTGTTATTTCAATTATCGAGTACTGGTTAGCTGAAATAAGTAAATCGCAGACGTTACGAGCCGATGCCTTTAACAACCTTTCGGGAATTATCTCGACCTTTTTATTGATGATGGGCTTACACATTGCCCAGGATGTGGATGATGATGATATCATCGGCGCACAGCTGCCTTCGGGAAATTATCAAGCGAACATGGGATCTGACCAGCGAGTACAATTCGTTCGTTGGCGTTATGAGACAATTTTTCCCTTGTCACAGCGGTCGTTATGGTTGCGATTGCCTTAAGCGTTATCATCGATGGCATTAAAAGTCTCCTCGATCCTGCAAGTCGGGTGGTTCCCCAACCAGTCGCATTGATTGGGGCCGGAATCGCGTCAGTTATTATGTTAGTTGTTTGGTATATGAATCGCCAAACAGGGCTTAAATTAAAAAACGCCGCGTTGCTTGCTTCTGCCCAAGATAGCCTGAGTGATGCTTTCACCAGTATTGGAACTTTGATTTCAATTGGCGGTGCTCTCCTCTTTAACCTTCGTTGGCTTGATGGTGCTACTAGTATTGTCGTTGGTTTCTTCATTCTGTATTCTGGACTAAAAATTTTCTTTGAAAGCAGTCTTAACTTAACCGACTACTTTGACCCGCGGGCTGAACAGGAATACCGCCAAACAATCACCAATATTCCACACGTTGCAAAAGTTGTCGAACTAAAAGCTCACTATAACGGAAATGTGGTCACGCTTGATGCTTCCGTGATGGTTAACGCTAAAATGACGATCCTCAAAAGTTTCCAATTATCAGAGCACATCGAAAATGTAATGCGAGAAAAATTTGGAATAATTGACACTGATATTTCTTTTGTCCCCGACCCTCATTCATTTTCTGATAAGGATATTTCTGGCGAATTTTAAAATTAGAGTTTGACAAAATCAAATTAGAATGTTTTAATAATTATAACTTAACTTGAAAGGAACGACTAACATGATTCAACACTCATTAACTTCAACCAAGTATTATAACAACTATGCTTACCGTGCATAATTGTCTGTACTCATTTAGGTACGGACAGCGGTGTTCGTACCTAAGCAGGGTTGTTTTAATGAGTCCTTTGCTAGGTACATTGATCTAGTAAGGGCGTGTAGTTTTCCGCGAGTTTTTATACTACCGTAATACCAACTAGATTAAGCAATTGCCGCTGATCTAGTTGGTATTTTTTTACGCCGTTTGTAAAATTAAGTTAGAAAAAATAAAAAGCCATTTGTGATAGACTTTTGAGTATCCCTAATCAAAAGAAAGGCAATCACAAATGACCTA
>NZ_LN887430.1:0-7905 GCF_036621895.1 Limosilactobacillus reuteri subsp. porcinus | reverse complement strand
GTATCAAGGCTTATTTAAGTGCACCCAAAATCTGGTCAAGACAAGCTAGTCAGTGATAATTACATCTTGACTTATTACCACATGACTTAATGAAAACTTATTACTTATTATTAGTTAATAACAATTGTACAACAGGAACATGGTATAATTTAATTAACAAGAAGGAGCATGCAAATTATATGGAACAATTAACATCAATTCATAATCAGCACGTTAAAGATTGGAAGAAGCTGCAAACCAAAAAAGCACGACGGCAGACTGGTACTTACCTGTTAGATGGCTGGCACTTAGTTCAAGAGGCATCCAAAGCGGGGATCGAGCTTTTAGAAGTAGTCGGAACAGCTGAACAATTAGCTGCCCATCCAGAGCTTGAAGGAATGGCTAACGCAACCTATGAAGTTACTGAAGAAATCATGAAGCATATTACTGATACGGTAACGCCTCAAGGGATTGCCGCGGTTGTTGCTTTACCAGATTCTCATCGGTTACCAGCAGGACCATTGCATGGAGCATGGCTTTTCCTCGACCGGGTTCAAGATCCAGGAAACGTGGGGACAATGGTGCGGACAGCGGATGCCGCAGGATTTACTGGGGTAGTGGTTGGACAACGCTCAGCAGACTTATTTGGTCCTAAAGTTGTTCGTTCAATGCAAGGAAGCCAATTCCACCTTCAAATGTTTGAGGGTGATTTAAGAAAGTGGATTGATGATTTTAAATCAATCAATGCTCCGGTGTATGGAACACAACTGAATCCCCAAGCCAAAAACTTCCGGACTGTTGATCCTGGTGATACTTTTGCCTTAATCATGGGCAATGAAGGGCAGGGGATGAGCGATGACCTTCTTTCACAGACAACTGATAACCTCTATATCCCAATGCGTGGTGAAGCCGAATCGCTTAACGTCGCTATCTCTGCAGGAATCTTAATGTTTCAGCTCAATCAAAATCTAGATTAAATTAATTTATTTTCTCGTTAAAATCGTGTATGATAATTGCAATAATATAGAAAAGGGGTATTACATGAAATCAAAAAATGAATGGCGCACCGATAAAGAGTATGTTTCAATCGTTGCCGATCTTTTAGCCCAGCCAGCTGTCCAAAAGCTAGCGAACTATACTCAGCATCATCACTCTACCCGCCTGCAACATTCTATTGCGGTTTCGTATGATAGCTACAAAATTGCTAAAAAAATGCATCTTGATTATCGCAGTACTGCGCGGGCAGGCCTCTTGCATGATCTCTTTTATTATGATTGGCGGACGACTAAGTTTAATCTAGGGACTCATGCTTTTATTCATCCCCGAGTTGCATTACGCAATGCTGAAAAGCTAACCCCGTTAAATAAAAAAGAAAAGGATATTATCCTTAAGCATATGTTTGGCGCAACGTTGGCAGTACCACGCTATCCAGAGAGCTTGATTGTATCGCTAGTTGACGATTTCGAAGCAGAGCATGAGTTCTTTGGACCGCTACGTGCAAAAATGCGTCGGAAGATTAAGAAACGTCGGATGCGAACAACTTGGTAGAGGAGAAGGAGAGTTAAATTATGGAACAATTAGTAGCAGAAAAGGCACTTGATGAAGACTGTAAACTTTGTCCAAAATTTACACGTACGTTTATGATCTTGGGAAAGAAATGGAACGGGTTAATCATTGAGGTGCTACTTAAAAATGGCAACATGCGGTTTAAAGATATTGCCAGTAGCATTGCGAAGTGCAGCGATCGGGTCTTATGCGAACGATTAAAAGAACTTGAAGACGAACAAATTGTTGTTCGGAACACTTACGAAGGTTCTAGTCGGGTAGACTATTCGCTAACTGAACGTGGTCAAGAATTGCGGCCAGTCATGGAAGCTGTTCACGCATGGAGTGACAAGTGGATTTAAAAATAACGCTTGACGCCTTACAGATGATTGTCTAGAATATGTAATTGAATTAAAAGCGATGATGAGAGCTAGTAGCTAGACGATCCTGTTAGAGAGTTGCAACCATGAGCTGAGAATTGCAATCAGTGATCTAAGGCGAATTTCACTTTCGGAGCTGATACGTAATGGTATTCCGGCCAATCACCGTTATTGATTACTAGAGTGTGTAGGATTTTCCCCTACAAACTAGGGTGGTACCGCGAAGCCTCGTCCCTATATTGGGATGAGGCTTTTTTTGAATTAAGGAGTGAAAATATGGGACTAAGAGAGAAATTAGCCGAACTTCGTGAAGAAGGATTGCAAGATATTAAACAATCAGAGGATTTAAAACGAATTAATGAAATCCGCGTAAAGATGCTGGGAAAGAAGGGGCCTATTACGTCGGTTCTACGGGGCATGCGTGATCTTAGTGCTGAAGAACGGCCTAAAGTAGGGCAATTTGCTAACAAGGTGCGGGATGAATTAGCAGCTGCGATTGAAGAAAAGCGTGCTGAGCTAGAACAAGCCGCCATGAACGCTAAGTTGGCAGCCCAAACAATTGATGTTACTCTTCCTGGAACACCAGTAGCACAAGGACAACCTCATGTTATTCAACAAATCATTGACCAAGTTGTGGACTTGTTTGTATCAATGGGGTATGAAGTAGCAGTTGGGGATGAAGTTGAACAAGAAGTTTATAACTTTGAAAAGCTTAACTTGCCAAAAGATCACCCCGCTCGTGACATGCAAGATACATTTTATGTTACGCCATCTGTTTTGATGCGGACACAAACGTCACCAATGCAAGCACGGATGCTCGAAAAACATGATTTTAGTCAAGGCCCACTAAAGATGATTTCACCAGGTAAGGTTTACCGGCGTGATACTGATGACGCAACTCACAGTCACCAATTCCACCAAATTGAAGGGATGGTTGTTGGTAAAAATATTACCATGGCTGATTTGAAGGGAACTCTTGAAGCAGTTGCGCAAAACCTTTTTGGTGACAAGTTGAAGGTTCGCTTGCGGCCAAGTTACTTCCCATTTACTGAACCATCAGTTGAGGCAGATATTACTTGTTTCAACTGTCTTGGCAAGGGTTGTGCAATTTGTAAACAAACTGGTTGGATTGAAGTTCTTGGTGCCGGCATGGTTCATCCAAATGTGCTTAAGATGTCAGGCGTTGATCCAGAAGAATACGGCGGTTTTGCCTTTGGACTTGGACCAGATCGTTTTGCCATGCTGAAGTACGGCGTTGATGATATCCGTAACTTCTACCAAAATGATGTCCGCTTCCTTAACCAATTTGACCAGAAAGGATAATGTGAAATGAAAGTATCATATCAATGGCTTCAAGAATACCTTGATTTAGATGTTGCCCCTCAAGATTTAGCTGAAAAGATTGCTCGTACCTCTGTTGATATTAATGACGTTTACTCACTAAGCGACGGATTAAAAAAGATCGTTGTTGGGGAAGTAGTGCAATGTGAAAATCACCCTGACTCAGACCACCTTCATGTTTGTCAAGTGGACGTTGGCGAAGAAGAACCGATCCAAATTGTTTGTGGTGCTCCTAATGTTCAAGAAGGCAAAAAGGTAATCGTTGCCCTTCACGGTGCGCGAATTGCTGATAACCAAAAGATTAAGCGTGGTAAGATCCGTGGTGTTGAATCAAACGGAATGCTTTGTGCTCTTCAAGAAATTGGTTTTAGCGACAAGATTGCGCCTAAAGATTACGAAGATGGTATCTACTTCTTACCAGACGATGCTAAAAACGGTGACCCCGTATTTAAGTACTTAGGGATGGACGACACGATCATCGATACAGACGTAACTCCTAACCGTGGAGATATGCTTAGTATTTATGGAAATGTTAATGATATCGCAGCCTTTTACGGGTTAAGGTCGCATTTTAAAGAAGTTGCAATTAAAGAAGAAGGGACTGAAAAGACAGCGGACCTTCTTCAAGCAGAAATTGCGGATACTAAGATTGCCTCAACTTATAAATTACGGGTAATTAAAGGTGTTAAAATTGCCGAAAGTCCATTATGGCTTCAAATTCGCTTATGGAACAGTGGTATTCGTCCTGTAAATAATGTCGTGGATGTGACTAACTATATCCTCCTTAAATATGGTCAACCACTCCACAGTTATGATTATGACCAATTATCTGGTAAAAAGTTTGGGGTTCGTCACGCTAATGAAGGTGAAAAGTTTGTTACGTTAGACGGGGATGAACAAACCTTAAAAGCAAATGATATTGTTGTAACTGTCGATGACCAGCCAGTTGCGCTTGCTGGAACGATGGGTGGAGAAGGTACTGCAGTAAGTGATGATACGACAACTGTTGCTCTTGAAGCAGCTATTTTTGATCCAGTAATGGTCCGGAAGCAAGCACGGCGCTTAGATCTTCATAGTGAATCCTCAATGCGGTTTGAACGCGGAATCAATCCAGCAACAGTTGAAACCGCATTGAATGAAGCAGCTGAGATGATTAAGGAGCTTGCTGGAGGAACGATTACAGCAGGAATTGTAACTGGTAGTGAAGCGCCAGCAGTTGATACCCCAATCAAACTATCTCTTGCAAAGATTAATCACGTTCTGGGAACTTCCTTAACCATGGAACAAGTTACTGATATTTTTGATCGCTTGGCATTTGCTTACACTGTTGATGGTGATGAGCAATTAACAGTGATTGCCCCAGCACGGCGGTGGGATATTAGCCTTGCAGCTGATCTTTATGAAGAAATTGCGCGGATTTACGGTTATGATAACTTACCATCTACTTTACCAACGATGACGCGTAACCGGGGAGGACTTACTCCACGCCAACGGTTTATTCGGGCAAGTCGTCATGACCTCGAAGGAATGGGCTTAACTCAAGCAATTAGCTATTCTCTCACAACTGTTGAAAAGGCTAAGCAATTCCAAATTAAGCCACTTGCTGAACCAATGAAACTTGACTTCCCAATGAGTTCGGACCATGTAGCTACCCGGATGAATATTGTTAGCGGCTTGCTTAATGATATTGCTTACAACGTGGCGCGGAATGTTGATAACGTAGCACTATATGAAGAGGGCCGGGTATTCTTGCCGATGGGGGATGAACGTCCAGTAGAACAAGAACACCTTGCAGCAGCTATCACTGGTCAAATGGTAGCTAATAGCTGGAATAAGAAGGATCAACCAGTTGATTTCTTCCAACTAAAGGGGATCGTTGAACGTTACCTTAAGAATATGGGAATTGCTGGTAAGGTTGCTTATGTTCCAACTAGTGATCGGCCAGAAATGCATCCAGGACGAACAGCCGATATTACGGTTGATGACCAATTAGTTGGCTTCATTGGTCAAGTTCACCCACAAACTGCTAAGGAATACAAGATTCCAGAAACATACGTATTTGAATTAAATCTAGAATCATTACTAGCTGCACCAAAGATTGAAAATGAATATACACCTATTAGTAAGTATCCTTCAATCACTCGCGATATTGCCCTCTTGGTTGATAATGAGGTTGAAAATGCAACGATTGTAGAGGCTATTAAGCAAAAGGGTGGTGCTTACCTGAAGGACATTCACCTATTTGATGTTTATGCTGGTTCTCACCTTCCTGCCGGTAAGAAGTCATTAGCTTACACCTTAACTTATCAAGATGATAAAGGAACGTTGACTGAAGACCAGGTAAACGCGGCCTTTGATAAAGTTACTGCTTACTTGCAAGATAAGGTTGATGCAGAAATTCGTTAAAAATAAAAAAGGCTGGAATTTTTCGGCCTTTTTTAGTGCAAATAATTATTTTTTACGTATTTATATTATAGGATCAATCGCTAAACTAATAATTAGTGGTTGAAGGACCTGAATTTTTCTGCTATTTTATTAATAGTTTGATAAAAAAATAAGAATATCTGATATAAAGAGGGATAAACGAAATAATGAAATCAACAACAAAGAAAATTCTTGCATCGTCGTTAGGGGTAGCTGGCGCAATGGCAATGGGTACTGTAACTGCTAAGGCTGATACAACTGTTACAGTTAATGCTGGCGATAGTTTAAACGGGATTGCGCAAAAGTATAATGTTAGTGCGGATGATATTGCAACCGCTAATCACTTGCAAAATAAAGAGTTGATTTTTGCAGGACAAAAGTTGACAATTCCAACCAAAGATAAAAATGAAACACCTGCTAATAACACCGAGAAAAAGGATCAAGCCAACAAGAACAGTCAAAGTCTACAAGATTCTGTTAACAAGGCAATGTCTTATTTAGGAACCCCTTATGTTTGGGGTGGTAATAAGCCAGGTGGATTTGATTGTTCTGGTTTGGTTCAATATTGCTACGGGATTCCTCAACGGACGACGTATGAACAACAAGCTTTAGGACCACATATTCACGATAATGTCTTAAACGCGCCATATGGGGCCCTCGTTTTTTATGGTTCTGATGATGCGCCATACCACGTCGCTATTTCACTAGGGGATGGTCGGATTATCCAAGCACCAAACGAAAATGAAACAGTCAAAATTACCGACCAACAATACTTCCCTGGAAATTACTATGTTGTAATGCATTAATCTCCTCTTTTCAGCTCGCCTTTAATAATTTAAATTAGTAATTATCTTGCGCATCACAAAAGAGTGCTATATACTATTTCAGATTAGAAAGTTTAATGAGGGAGACAAATTGATGAGTATTCAACAGAATAAGCGTCCAGTAGTTATTGGTGTTACAGGTGGTTCCGGTAGCGGAAAAACAACAGTAAGTAATAAGATCTATGACCAATTGCATGGGCAAGCGATCCAGATTATTAACCAAGATACTTACTATAATGATCAGTCAGATATGACAATGGATGAACGTAAAGCAGTAAATTATGATCATCCACTTGCATTTGATACAGATTTTTTAATTAAGCAGCTAACGGATTTGCGGAGTAATAAGGCTATTGAGATGCCGGTGTACGACTATACACAATATACGCGTTCAGACAAAACCGTTCATGTAGAACCAACCGATGTCATTATTTTGGAAGGGATCTTAATTCTTGATGATGAACGTTTACGGGATTTAATGGATATTAAGGTTTATGTTGATACAGATGATGATATCCGGATCATTCGGCGAATTCAACGTGACATGGTAGAGCGTGGGCGGTCTCTTGACTCAATTATTACTCAGTACCTGGCTACGGTAAAACCAATGTACCATCAATTTGTTGAACCGACTAAACGCTACGCTGACATTATTGTGCCAGAAGGTGGCGAAAACCAAGTTGCAATCGACCTGTTGTCTACAAAAATCCGCGATATTTTAGTAAAACGAGGACATACTGAATTACGATAGGTATTTACAAGCTAAAGTAGAAATGGTAATGTTGCACTGGATAAATTATGAGGAGTGTTTATAATGGCTGAAGAAAAAACTTTTCCAATGACCCTTGAAGGGAAGAAAAAGCTTGAAGATGAACTTGAAGAATACCGCTTGAAGCGTCGCCCAGAGGTTATTAAGCGGATAAAGATTGCTCGTAGTTATGGTGATTTATCTGAAAACTCAGAATATGAATCAGCAAAAGATGAACAAGCAATGGTTGAAAGCCGGATTGCGCAAATTGAAAACATGCTTCAATATGCTGAAATTATCGATAACGAAGATGTTGATAAGGATGAAGTATCAATGGGGCGGACAATTACTATTCAAGAATTGCCAGATGAAGAACCAGAAGAATACCAAATTGTTGGTGAATCAGAATCTGATCCATTTAACGGTAAGATTTCTAATGAATCTCCAATGGCAAAGGGATTACTTGGTCACAAAGTCGGCGAAGTGGTTGAAGTTGAAGTTCCTAACGGGACAATTAAGTTAAAGATTGTCAAGGTTGATTAATCAATACCTTTGTAAGCGAGATCGAGGAATGTAGTGAATTTCTCGATCTCGCTTTTCTTAGTGCGCCCGGCATGGGTATTAGCTAGGTGGTGAAAGTCCGCTATGGGCCGTAGTAGTTGGA
>NZ_LN887429.1:0-4989 GCF_036621895.1 Limosilactobacillus reuteri subsp. porcinus | reverse complement strand
TTTTTTCCCAGCCTCTTATTTAATTCATATTTTGATAGTGCGTGATCAGAGGTGTGTGAACCGAAAATAGGATCTAACACATCACGTTTTTCTTGATCATTTTTTCCGTATAATCCTGCCATAGATAAAACCTCCTAGGTTAATTTGCTAAATGCTTTTTTTTATCTGAATTTGTAATAATATGATGTTCTCCTCGAGCGATTGGTGGGGTAGTTGGGTTAACGTCTTTTGCAAGTAAATGTTGAGGAGTATTGATTTGATGGTGTTTGCTGTGTCTTTGGTATATTTCATATATTATAAATGGAAGTAACACTGTGATTGCAAAACTCCCTATCAATACATACAAATAGGAATGATGAGATGTTACTGGCAAACTGCTTGGTGGAACAAAAGAAATTAAGAAAGCAAAAACTGAAACTAGTAGTCCGCAAATAGCCACAATTGCTTTTACAACTGTTCCACCAGGAATTTCATAAGTTCTTTTTAGCTCTTTTTTCTTAAAAATTAAGATTAAATAACCAATGAAAAACAGTAAATATCCTACTAAGTAAATAACTACTGTTAGAGAGATGACAACAAAGAAAGAGACGTTATTACTTCCGCCACCAAAAGTTAAGACAGCATCCCAAATAGAAACGACAATTCCTTGTACAAGAATTAAATTAATAGGAACATTATGTCTATTTGTTTTTTGAAAAATTGATGGTAAAATTCCTTGCTGAGCAGTAGCAAACATTCCCCGCGAAGGACCAATAACCCATGAACTAATTTCTGCCATTACTCCACAGGTAATCATTAGAGCAATTATTTTAACTAGCCAGTTAAGATGAGTGTTAAAATAAAGTAATAAATATTTAAAGGCTTGAACAACGCCTGCGCTTAAAGAAAGCTCAGATTGCGGTACGACCGCTGCAACTGCGAAACCACCAAATGTATCAAGGCAGATAGCTAATATGACTAAAATGAACATCGCTAACGGATAGTTTCTTTTTGGGTTTTTGAGTTCATTGATATGAGAAGCCGAAGCCTCAACACCCATATAAGCTAAAATGAATGATACAAAAACAACTAGTGTATTTAACTTGGTAAAGTTAGGAATAAAAGCGTGCCACGAAAAATCAACTAGTAGTTTTACTCCTGTTACCACATAGGCAATCGCAAGTCCAAAGAGTGTAACTGAAGGGATTAAAATGCCAATTACAAAGCCGATTTTAGCGATATAGGCAGTATATTTCGTTCCCCAAAATTGCGAACATGTTAAAAGCCAAAAAATTAGTAGCACACTCCAAAATTTAATCATGGGGTTTGTATCTAACGCTGGCCAATTAAGTACATATGAAAATGCACCTAAAATAAAGTAAATCATTGTCACAAATCCAACAGTAATTTGAAACCATTGGAAGAAAATAGCTGCAAATCCCCATCTTTTCCAAGAGTATGAGAAACCCAGCTAAAGATGCCACCGCCGTTATTGTTCCAACCGTTAACAGTAGCCATTTCAGCAGCACATAGGGCAACCGGAATGAACCAGAATAAACCTCCAAGAATAAGGAAGAATATTAAGTGAAGTTTTGAGGTGGCAAATGTTGGATATTCATATACAGTGAGTACCATTGAAGCTGTTAAAGAAAAGAAGCCGAAAAGAGTTAAGTTTCTTTTAATATGTTGATTGTTAACCATTTCTTACTCCTTTCAAAAAAGTGTAAAATAGAGATTCAGTACTGATTGATCTGTTTGAAATGCAAATAATAATTGTTATTTGTATTTCGGGTTTTTAAATATATGTTTTTTTTTTTTTTTTTTTTTTCTTTTTGCAAATATTATGTTATAAAAATATTTATTTTAAACGAAAGATTAGGTGGAAATATAATGTGAGTAGAGCTGTAGCCAGAGCGACTAGTGCAGTAAAATAATGGCCTCCACCACTCGGTAAAACCGAATAGTGGAAGCCGATTGTTGCTTGTAGGGGGAGCTTTGCTTTGAAGAACATTTAAAGTAAATAAAAAGGCATTCCCAAAGAAATTGGGAATGCCTTTTTGGGTTGAATCAAACAAGTGATAGCTATTGATTACTTGTTGTAGAATTCAACGATAAGAGCTTCATCAATATCAGCGTTCATATCTTCACGTGCTGGAATGCGGTTAAGCTTACCTTCAAGCTTGTCGGCATCAAAGTCAACGTATGAAGGACGAGAAACAACAGCTTCCACAGCGTTCTTGATGATGTCTAAGTTCTTAGACTTGTCACGAACGGCGATGATTTGACCAACCTTAACTTCGTATGATGGAATGTCAACACGCTTACCATCAACAGTGATGTGACCGTGGTTAACTAATTGACGAGCTTGACGACGAGTAGTGGCTAAACCAAGACGGTAAACCATGTTATCAAGACGACGTTCAAGCAATGCCATAAAGTTGGCACCGTGAGTACCTTCCTTAATCTTACCGGCACGAACGAAAAGGTTTGAGAATTGACGTTCAGTCATACCGTACATAAAACGTAGCTTTTGCTTTTCACGTAATTGTGTACCATATTCTGAAAGCTTACCGCGACGATCACGACCGTGGTCACCAGGAGCGTAAGCCCGACGTGCTAATTCTTTACCAGTACCTGAAAGTGAAACGCCAAGACGACGTGAAACACGCCAACTTGGACCAGTGTAACGAGACATAAATAAATTCCTCCAATAATTTTAGTTGGAGTAAAATAATCCGATTGTGAGCTTGGCATTCGTGCAGGCTGATTTGAATCTTTCACCCTAGCAGCCGGGTTACTAAAAACACCGTTAGGCACCAGTCTGTTGACGAGCTTGCCCCTCACTGCTGCATTATTTTACACAAAATCTAGTGTACAACGGTTCGTAATAATAAGTCAATCTTTTCTTTAGAAACCTCGTAACTTTTTTTAGCAGAATGATGAACAATATAAAAGTTTATTAAACGTAGATGTTTTTTCATATCTTTTAAAGCACGTTCATTGTGGTATACTATAATTTTAAATAGGATTATACGGATAATTATTGTGCAAGAGCAATAAACAATAAAAAGTAGTAGGTGGAAAAAGTGATTTTTCAAGTATTGATTGGTATTTTAATTATTGTTGTAGCAATATTAGCTTGCGTATATTTTTATCAACGACGAGCTGTTAAACAGATCAACGACTTAATGGAAAGCGAGAAAAAGCTAGCAGATCAAAAAGTTGACCAGCAGATCAAAAATGTTGAAGAATTGCAACTAATCGGGGATGCTAAAAAGCAATTTGAAACAATTAAAAACAAGTATGAAAAACAAGTGCGACCAGCGATCACAGCCTTTAATAAACGAGCTCCCCAATTATTAGCAGATTCACGGACGAGCAAGTTGCTGACAATTAACACTCAGATTCGAGACCTGCAAGCAGATTTGGCAAAGTTAACAACAACTCTCCAACAGATCCAAAAAGACTTACAACATCTTCGTCAACAACAACATACCCATAAGCAAGCGGTCGAGCAGATTAAAAATAAATATCGTCAATTCCACCGGCAACTAAATGAGAAGAGCTTCGAATATGGAGACAGTGAAAAGCAGTTAAATAGCAGATTAAATGAATTAGAGGATCAATTCGCTCAATTTACTGATTTAACTAATAAGGGCGATATTGAAGCGGCTCAAGAGATTTTAACCAATTTGCAATCTGAAAACGATAAATTTGAACAAGACCTTAAGAAGATTCCTCAGCTCTATAAGCCAATTGCAACCGAGTTTCCAGAACAATTATCCGAGCTAAAAAGTGGTTATAAGACACTTGTAAAACAAAATTTCCACTTTACGGAGAAAAATATTGATAAGCAAATTGAACAGCTCCAATCCAAACTGGATCAGACGATTGACCAACTTAACAATTTACAATTAGGTGTTGTGGAACAATCTAATAAAGATCTTAGTGACCAGATTGATTACTTATACGGGGTAATGCAAAAGGAAATTGATGCTAAGAATGAAGCTGTTCATTTGATTGAAGTGATGAAAGACTTTACAAAACACGCTCAACGGCAAAATGACGAACTTGGTGTAGAATTAGACCGGTTGAGTTTGAATTATACGCTTACTAATCATGAACAAGAAACCGTTCGTGAACTTGGTGAACAAATTAAAGCAATTATTAAGCAGTATCGTGATGACGCAGAAGCAGTTGCTAACAAAACGGCTGTTTATAGTCAGGTGCTTGATCGACAAAAGTCCAATCAAAAGAACTTGACTGAAATTGAAAAAAGCCAAGAGAAGCTTAACAATGAAGTTGCTAAATTACAGACTGATGAGCAACGCGCCCGTCAAATGCTTCAAAAATATTCCACCCAGATTCGTACAATTCATCGGCAAGTAGAACAGTTGAACCTTCCTGGCTTACCAAAAGATTACTTAGACTATTTCTTTGGTGTCAGCGATGAGATTAAAAAGTTAGCTGATGAATTGAATGAGTATAAGATCAATATGGATGAAATTACGAAGCAACTAATTATCGTTGAGTCAGACCTAGACACATTAAATGACAAGACTGATATTCTTCGTGATAGTGCGGAATTAACAGAACGATTCCAACAATATGCAAATCGATTTAGTGATAACGAAAAGATTGCAGCAGCAGCTAAAAAATCCCAAGAACTTTTTAAGCAGTTTAACTACACGGCAAGCTTAGAAGCAATTGCGACCGTTTTAGAAGAAATAGAACCTGGTAGCTACAAACGAATTGAAGATACCTATTATCGTGAAATTGGTAAAAATTAAAAATCAAGGTGAGTGGGAATTAGCCTACCGCCTTGTGGTTACGACGCGAAGCTAGTTCCACGATATCTTAAACAATGTTCCTATAAATAAAGAGGCTGTTGAAAAAATGAAGTTTTTTCCAGCCTCCTTTTTTTCTTATTAATGTCTTTAGACCTGGTTGAGTGCGCGAGCAGAGCGAGTGCACGAAACAAAAAACCACCTGCTATGCGGGTGGGCGATA
>NZ_LN887428.1:0-5142 GCF_036621895.1 Limosilactobacillus reuteri subsp. porcinus | reverse complement strand
CTAAGTGGGAGTAGTTCAATATAACAACTATCGAAGAAAAACAGGAGAATAACGCCTTGTAAAATGAAAAGAGACTGGAGAATTATTTTCAACAGCCTCTTAATGCGAATATTTGTTAAGATATCGTGGAAATCAACCACAAGGCTCGAGGCTAAGTCCGAACGATAATCAGCCCGTGCCGTGCTAATCACCGTTCTATCCTTAGCCCACCGCCTTGTCGAGGAGGTTAATTCCCACTTACTTTAATTTTCTTTGAAAAGCTTGTTTAGGCGGTCCATGAAGGCCTTAAGGTAACGTTCTTTGTCAACGTTAACAGCAACCTTAACATTAGGGTTAGGATCGTTTAACTTAGCGTTGTCACCGATTGTCCGACCATAGTAAGGTCCTTCTTGGTAAACAACCTTCATGAATAAGCTAATAGTTGAAACAAATGATGGGTCAATACCAACACCAACAGCTAATGGATCGTGGAGGGCACAACCACGCTTATCAATATCAAGGTTGTAGTAAGCGTCGATGTAGAAGTCGGTAATATCAGCAAAAGCCTTACCGGAAGCAGTGCCTAATTCACGCCATTGCTTTGTTTCGTTCTTAGTAAGAAGAGTACGAAGAGTAACATCAAGACCAACCATCGTAAGTGGCAAATTGGACTTCATTACTTCATCGGCAGCCTTTGGATCTTGGTTAATGTTAGCTTCTGCGACAGGAGTAACATTACCTTCAACAGTTAAGGCACCACCCATGAATGTGACATTACCAATCAAGTCAGCAATTTCAGGATCCTTCTTCAAAGCAGCAGCTAAGTTAGTCATTGGACCAGTAGGGATGATGATTAAGTCCTTGCCATACTTGTGAGCGGCTTCGATGTAGAAATCAACACCGGATTGTTCTTCAAGAACCCGACTTGGCGCAGGTAATTCAACATCACCGATACCGTTATCACCGTGGATATCCTTTGAAACTTGCATTACATCAAAGTGGTCAGTAGTGCATGAATGTGGAAGACCCTTAAATACTGGAATATCAGTGTGACCTAATAATTCCAATAACTTAAGGCTGTTTTCGGCACAAACATCTAATAGGTTGTTACCATATGAACTTACAATTCCGATTAGATCAACTTCTGGGTCAGCGAGCGCATAGGCAATAGCTAAAGCGTCATCAACACCAGTATCTAAATCAAGAATCATTTTACGTTTTGCCATAGTATTTATTCCTCCAATTTTAAGCAAAATCAATCTCTGTATATAATATGTTAATTTAAATTTTGAATAATTACAATTAAAATTTGAGACCGCTTACTAAATTTTAGAAAAATAAAGATGATATAATACTTCTAGAGATGAAAATGAAAGGATCAGAGGAGAAATGGCAGAGAAAATTTACGATGTGACAATTATTGGTGGAGGTCCAGCGGGGATGTTTGCTTCATTTTATTGCGGCCTTCATGAATTAGATGCCCAGCTAATTGAAAGCCTTCCACAACTTGGCGGACAAGTAGGGGCACTCTATCCTGAAAAACAAGTTTGGGATGTAGCGGGAATGCCAGGTGTAACTGGACATGACCTAATTGCTAAGCTAGAAGAGCAAATGGCAGTGGCACCGATTGACCAATTCCTCGGTGAAACTGTTGAGGACGTCATTAAAAAAGACGATGGAACCTTTACCATCAAATCAGCAAAGCGGGTATCCCGGTCACGAGCAGTAATCATTGCTCTTGGTAACGGGGCGTTTACTCCGCGTAAGCTTGCTTTAGAGGGAGCAGCTGAGATTGAAGGCAAGCAGCTTTCATATTTTGTTAATCATAAAGCTGATTATGCGGACAAGCGGGTTGCCATTCTTGGTGGGGGCGACTCCGCGATTGATATTGCCTTGATGCTTGAACCCGTTGCTAAGGAAGTCCACCTTGTCCATCGGCGGGACCAGTTCCGCGGTCTGGAGCATACTGTAACTCAGCTTAAACAGTCATCTGTACAACTGGATACGCCTTTCTTACCACGCGCATTAACGGTGGAAGACGATGAAACGGTAACGCTTGACCTTAAGAAGATGCGTAGTGACGACGAAGCACAATTGAATGTGGATAAGATTGTGGTTAACTATGGATTTACTTCTAACAATGCGGCCTTAAATCAGTGGTCCCTTGACTTAGCAGCAGAGCGCAACTTGATCAAAGTCGATTCAATGATGGAGACCAGTGTTGAAGGGGTATATGCGATCGGGGATGGTGTGACCTACCCGGGGAAAGTCGCATTGATTGCATCCGGCTTTGGTGAAGCACCGACAGCGGTAACCGCCCTAGCTAAGAAACTCTATCCCGATAAGCGAATGGCAATGCACAGCTCTTCAATGGGGATTACTAAATGAAAAAATGTCCCTACTGTAATACATTAAATCCAGACGATGCCGAAGTCTGTGAGAATTGTGGGAAACCCCTTAAAGGACAGATGCTTGCCTTAGTCTGTCCTAATTGTGGAAAAGTTAATGCATTAGGGTCACGAGAATGTTCAGTATGTCATACGAAGCTAAGTCAAGGTAATCATCAGCTAGTTTCACGCAAAATTACACCCAGAAAAAAATAATAAGCGGTGGGGGTATATCGCCCTCATCGCTTTTGGCCTTTCAATTGCTTTATTTACTTATTTAGGAACCAAAAACGCCAGTAATTCATTGACTCCAAATAAGACTGAAGCACTAGAATTCAGATACTTCGATAAAAATAAAAAAGTACTTTATAATGACTATTATATTTTAAATAACACAAACAATTTATTGCACCAACATTTCAGTATTGCATATATCGGAAGAGACGCGCAGGGAGCCCAACCACTTAAAGTAGTAAGCTTAAAGAAAGCCCAAAAATTATATCGTCAAAACAAACATTACTCGCTTTATGTTAGAAAAAGGGATGCAATAGTAAGTGGCCCGCAAAGGGTAATTATAAGGGATGGTGCCGAGATGTTTTCGACGGCTCCTGGTAGACATGATAAGATTTACCAACGAGAAAGGGACTCTTGTGTGGTCAAAGGCAATAAACAAGTAAAATTCATCAAAATTCAGACGTTAATTTTGAGTGATAACTATAATTGACGACTATTAAAAAGACTTAAGATTAAGTTATGAGAGCTTAATCTTAAGTCTTTTCTTAATGAATAATTATTTCTTGTGTAACAGAATGATTTGCTGACCGGCTATTATGCTGAATGAAGAGATAGCTGGCGAGGATAATCCGTAGATTACGAAGGCCGGCAATTAATGTATATTTCAGTTGGATAGTTGAAGTCCCTAAGTTGGTAGCAATACTGACTTAGGGATTTTTAGTGCAAAAGGCAATTTTTTACGTATATATCTTTATAGTGAGGTAGAAGTGAAAGGATTGAGGAAATGTGTAAGAAATTGCCAGAGAACTATGAAAAGGCCCTCGAAAAGTGGGAAAAGATGACTATTACGAGTGATCCAATGTTCGGGATGGTTATGCAGAATAAAGAAATTTGTTTAGAATTGATTAATCGTGCATTACCCCATTTAAAGGCAACTCAAATCGTCCAGTTAACAACTCAAAAAGATATTAATGTCGTAGCTGGCCGGCGCGTCCGTTATGATGTTTATGTGTAGGATGAAGATGGCAACAATATTGTTATTGAGATGCAGGTAGCTGACCGACAGAATTTGCCTTATCGCTTGCGGTATTGTCAAGAGCAAATAGATCATGGATTACTCTTGCCGGGCAAGGATTATCGCGATTTAAGTCTTCATCCGACCTATGTGCTCATGTTTTGTAATTTTGATTATTTTGGCTATGGTTGGGCTCGTTATGTGTTTGAAATGGCGTGTACTCGTAATCATCAGTTGAAATTAGGCGACCAACGGACAGTTGTGATCTTTAATGCCTTGGCTAAAGAATTTACTAAAGATGAGCAGCCGATTAAGAACTTCCTTGCTTTAATGCGTAATCGAGTAGACAATAAGAGTAAGTTTATTATTAAGATTCAAGACGAGATTATTAAGATTAAGCAGGAGCCAGAGAGGAGACGAGGCTTTATGAAGTTCGAGCTTGATTTAATGGACGCACGGCGAGAAGAAAGAGAAGAGTCGAAACAAAAATTAGTTAAGTTTTTAGCCAGTCAAAAGACTGCACCGTCAGAAATAGTGGCCGCTCTCGTTAATGTTTACCAAATGCCAGAAAAAACGGCTCGAGAATATGTTGCAGAGCATGTAAAGACTCCAAAGTAGTATTATTAATAAAATTCTTAAGGTGGACATGAATAACAATTAAAAGAAGTCTCTAACGTTTGAATTCTAAACACCAGAGACTCCTTATTTGTTTTAAATTTCTAAGAGATCAGCGGGCTTCATTAATGGGAAATCAGCGTCTTTAATACTGTCGGGATTTGCAGAAGAGTAAAGGGCGCCTGCAAACTTGGCACCAGCTGCATGGGCGGCTTTCATATCATTGATCGTGTCTCCAACATAAACAGTAGTGGCGGGATCTGCTCCCATTTTATCCATTGCCGCTAAAATAGGATCTGGAGCTGGCTTATGCTTTTTAGTATCAGCAGACGTAATGGCAACCTTAAATAACTTTGCAAAGTCATATTTGTTAACGAAGTATTCTTGGTATTCGTCAGCGAGTTTTGAAGTTGCGATGGCGATCCTTGCATCTTCACGATTGGCAAGGGCATTAAGCATTTCCGGAATTCCTTCAATCACTTTTACTTGATCAGCACGTTGATAAGCCAGCTTAAACCAGTCTTGTTGGATCGCCGGAATTTCATCCTCACTAATTCCAGCAAGACGGAGGGCATCTTGTCCCGTAATACCAAATAAGTCATGCTTAGTTTGCTCTACTTTGTCGGGTGCAACTGGGTGACCATGTTGAGCTAAAACATCAATCATTGCTGGCATATACATATCAATAGTATCAATTAAAGTGCCGTCAATATCAAAAATAAAATTCTCAATCTTCTGTGCCATTTTATTCATCCTTTATAAAATATAAGTATGTTCTTAATTGTATAACAATTTCAGAAAAGATTGAGATTAGAATAGCTGATAAATTACCTTTTTATCCATAAATTTGCGAGAATACCCCCACTTCTATAAGTAGGGGATGAATCGCTCTCTTAAAGTACGTTAGTGCTT
>NZ_LN887427.1:0-8861 GCF_036621895.1 Limosilactobacillus reuteri subsp. porcinus | reverse complement strand
AAATTGACATTTCGGGAAATATAATCAAGAAGGGGAATAGCTGTTATGACATAGCTATTCTCTCCTTTTATCTGGAGTATTTTTATGAAAAAAGAAGAATTAATTGAACATCGGGATCGGGTAAAAGATCATTTAGTAGTATGGATTGTTTTAACAATTTGTCTGCAAATATTAACTGTTTTTCATATCTTGGCGTTCTTAAAATATGTAGTATGGCTTTCTGCTGCTTATAGTATTTTACTAATTATCTTGTGGTGTTATTTAGAATTTAAGCTCCTACATTTAAAATAATTTAATAAAAGGAGTGGGACTATAAACTTGCTTCGAGTTTTTAGTCTCACCCCTGCAAGAATGACTACGACGCGAAGCTAGCCTATTGGGGCATTATGGACGCTGATTTATCAACGTTCATAATCCAGCCATCTACTGCGTTTTGGTAGTTTACACTTTAAAATAGTAAAGAGGTTGGATTATTTTCCCAGCCTCTCTTTTCTATTAAATAAGACCAAAACGATTTCTTGCAGCTGTATTAATACAGTTTGCTAATTTCTCTTTAACCTTTTTATTTATATCTAAATTATCGGTATCATTTTTAAGATAGGCATTAATTATGATTGAAGCCATTACATGTTTAGGAACAGAAAATATTTTAATATCCATGTATTTAGGGGGGGTGCGGGAATATCTTCAAAAGTGAGAACAATATTCTTACCATTAACACTAATTGTTGTTTTCCCGCCCTTCACAACTGTGTAGTCAAGTTCGTTAGGGGTACAATTTTTATATGCAGTCATAATGGTTATCCCTTCTTATTATTAATATTATTGTTAGTATAACATAATTTAAGTTATAATTGATGATTGTAAATTGTGAAGAGAAGAATGGTAAGATAATTGAAAATAAAATTGGTTAAGAAGGGAATAAAATTATAATGAACGAATATGTAATTGGGGTTGACCTAGGCACAAGTGCAGTCAAGGTTTCAGCGATGGACCGTGATGGCAAGATTGTTGCGCAACAAAGCTATGGCTATGATCTCCATCAGCCTCATCCTGGCTACAGCGAACAAGATCCGCGAGATTGGCTTTATGAAACAACGATTGTAATTGATCAATTAATTTTAAAAGAACTTAGATAATGTAAATAACGGAGAAAACAACCGTCTTAAGGTCATTTTCTCCGCTATTTTATTGTTAATTTATTTCTTGAATCAATCCATTAAAGAAGTGTTTTAGTGACACTTGCCCACCATTAGTACGCTCTCCTTTGAGAAATGAAATTTCATTGTGGACATTTTTATATTCATATAAGTTATTCGCATATTCCAAAATAATGTCGTTTTCTGGATAATCCATACACATATGTGCGAGATTATTAAGACCAGTTTTTATATCGCGTCGAATTCGTTGGAAAATTATCTTTTTGCCATGCTCATCACATTGGAAAAATTCTTCAAAATTAACCTCATCAAAACTAATTTCCCGTTCAATCATCGTATTAATAAGTTTGTTAATTGCAGGAGCGCCATTTCCAGCTGTAATACCGAGAAAACGTAAGATGGACTGAGCGTTTTCTTTTTTCTTATTTTTCCCACTGATCGTAACTGTATTATTATTCGTTGCAGCACCGCTTACAAGGTCCAAAACTTGAAGGAGGCGGTTAGACATATTAATATTTTGCGCTGCTAGTTTAATCACTGACTTAACTTCTGCAATGTTTAGTGGTTTTTCAATAAAAAAATCAATCCCATGTTGATATGCACTTGTTTTGACAGAAGGCAGAATTGCTTGAGCAGTCATAATGAAGTGTGGATAATGATGACTGTCCTGAATTTTTTGAATAAGTTGGACCCCATCCATCGTTGGCATTGCATAATCGATAAACATGATATCAATTCCTAGGCGCATTGCATCATCGTAGGCCTGTTGCGGATTAGAAGTTGTTCCGACGACAGTATTATTGAAATCATTTTCAATAATATTGGATAATAAATGAATAATTTTACTATCATTATCTAAAATATAAAAATTCATGTATTTTCACCGATTTATTGATGTTGTTTGAAGTATTTTGAAGCACTATTTAATTTTACTCTTTGTGAAGATAATAGACAATAGAGCTGTTATTTTACAAATATGTAGTTGTTTCCGCTTACATCATTGTGAATAAAGAGATTGTTGCAAAAAAACGCTGAACTTTTTTCTGTTATTTATGGAGTTTTTTTGAAGCATTATGAAACTTTAGCCTATTATAGTACTTGTATTAAGACCTTAGGAGGAAATAAAAATGGCTTTTAATTTACGTAATCGTAGTTTCTTAACTCTTGCAGATTTTAACACTCGGGAAATGGAATACATGCTTGATCTTGCTGAAGATTTAAAGAAGGCAAAATATGCTGGTTATGAAGGCAAGAATCTTAAAGGTAAGAACATTGCTTTAATTTTTGAAAAGAGTTCTACTCGTACTCGTTGTTCTTTTGAAGTTGGTGCTAAGGATGAAGGTGCTCATGTAACTTACCTTGGCCCATCAGGTTCACACATCGGTCACAAGGAATCTGTTAAGGATACTGCACGAGTTCTTGGTGGAATGTTTGATGGTATCGAATACCGTGGATTCTCACAACGCAATGTTGAAATTTTAGCTAAGTACTCTGGTGTACCAGTTTGGAATGGTTTAACTGACGAAGACCACCCAACACAAGTACTTGCTGACTTCTTAACCGCTCACGAAGTATTGAAGAAGCCTTACAAGGACATCAAGTTTGCCTTTGTAGGTGACGGTCAAGACAATGTTTCAAATGCATTGATGCTTGGTGCCGCTGTAATGGGGATGGAATACCACGTTGTTACTCCTAAGGAATTGGAACCAACTAAGGAAACTCTAGATAAGGCTAATGAAATTGCTGCCAAGACTGGTGCTAAGATTGTTGTTACTAATGACATCAAAGAAGGTGTCAAAGGTATGGACGTAATCTATGCTGATGTTTGGGTATCAATGGGTGAATCTGATGATATGTGGGAAAAGCGGATCAACCTTCTTAAGCCTTACCAAGTAACAATGGATGTTATGAAGGCTACTGAAAACCCTAATGTTCTCTTTGAACACTGTCTTCCTGCATTCCACAACCTCGACACTGAAGTTGGTAAGGAAATTGAAAAGAAGTTTGGCTTAAAGGAAATGGAAGTTACTGACGAAGTATTCGAAAGTGAACATTCAGTTGTCTTCCGTGAAGCCGAAAACCGGATGCACACTATCAAGGCTGTAATGGTTGCAACTTTGGGTGAACAAAATTAATTAGGAGGCATTTGCCATGGCTAAAGTAGTCGTTGCTTTAGGGGGAAATGCATTAGGCAAATCACCTGAAGAACAATTAAAGTTAGTAAAGAATACTGCTTCCTCATTAATTGGGCTCATTGCTGCAGGGAATCAAGTAGTTATTAGCCACGGTAATGGTCCACAAGTGGGTGCCATTAATTTAGGGATGAATTTTGCTGCTGAACACGGTAAAACTGCTGCTTTTCCTTTCCCAGAATGTGGCGCAATGAGTCAAGGTTATATTGGCTACCATTTGCAACAAAGTTTAGAAAATGAATTACACCGTCGTTGGATGAATAAGAGTGTGGCAACGATTGTAACGCAAATTGCAGTTGACCCTAATGATCCTGCTTTTGAAAATCCATCAAAGCCGGTTGGCGACTTCTACACTAAAAAACAAGCTGATGAAATTGCCAAAGAAAAGGGCTACACTTTTAAAGAAGATGCGGGCCGTGGATACCGTCAAGTTGTTCCCTCTCCACTACCGATGAAGATTATGGAACTTGATAGCATCAAAACATTGATTGACGCTGACAAGCTTGTTATTGCCGGTGGTGGTGGTGGTGTACCTGTAATCATCACTGATAAAGGACTTGAAGGAGTTCCAGCGGTTATTGATAAGGACCGTTCAAGTGCCTTGCTAGCTGACAAGATCGATGCTGATAAGTTAATTATTTTAACTGCCGTTGATCATGTTTATGTTAACTATGGAAAGCCGGATGAAAAAGCTCTTAAGATGTTAAACGTTGCAGAAGCTCAGAAATACATGAAGGAAGGACAGTTTGCTGCTGGTAGTATGCTACCTAAGATTGAAGCATGTCTTTCATTTGTTGAAGGTCATCCAGAACGAGAAGCATTAATTACTTCATTAGATGGTCTTGATGATGCTCTTACCGGTAAAGTCGGGACAGTTATTCGTGATAACTAAAAAGAAGATGGTTAGGAAAATAAAATCCTGGCCACCTTCTTTTTTTAGCTACTCTTTAATTTTTTCTGTGGAATGCAAATGTTAATCGCAAGTACTGCAATGATAACTAAAATCGAACCAAGAATATCTGCTCCCGTCATTTGTAAATGAAAAATCAGGACTGAACCAATTGTTGCTGATAAAGGTTCAAATGCATCCATTAAACTAAATGTAGTTGCATTGATATATTTTAATGAATTATTAGCTAGCTGAAAGGGAATTAAGGTCCCAATTACTAGAATGCCTAACACATATAACCAAACTGAAGGAACGTTAGGAATATGTGGTTGACTAGGGTGAATAAGCACTAAGGTTAATCCGGCAAATAATAGCCCCCACCCCGTAATAATTAATGAGGGAACTCGACCTTCGCGAAGCATGTTTTGTGGAATTAAGGTATTTGTTGCAACACCAATTGCAGAAATTAATCCCCATATTAAAACACTAAGCGTCATTGCTAAATGGTTAAATTGGCCATGAGTTGCGATAATAAAAACACCTAAAAAGGCGATAATTGCACTAATAATTTCAATTCGTCGCGGTGGCAGGTGTCGAAACACAGCTTGATAAGCAATGATAAAAAAGGGCCCGATAAATTGAAGGATGGTTGCGATCGAAGCATTCCCATATTGGACAGCCATAAAATAAGCATATTGAACCGGGACTAACCCAAAAACACCATATGCAAAGATAATCCATGCAGAGTGAAGATCCTTAAAAATTTGAAAGGGATGCTCCCCACGAATTTGGCTTAATAAGACTAAAATAATTCCAGCTGAAACCATTCGAACCTGCGTTAACCACATTGATGTAATTGAACTACTAACATTAAAAAGGGCCTTCGCAAAAAGCCCTGAAATACCCCAAAAGGTACAGGCAGTAATAATCATCGCTGTACCTAAAACTTTTTTATTTGACATAAAAATACTCTTTCCAATTAGATTTGCTATTTTATTTTACCATACCAATTCTGTGAAGAGTGAACTCGACCTTTTAATTATGACTATCTGTTGGAATTGTTTTCGGTGATGATTGGTTGTGGAGTTCGTGAATATAAAGCCTTCACAGCCTCTATGTCTCGTGATTGAATGGGATAATATGATCCAGCTGGCTGCATCACAGAAATCTTGTTCGTGTGCTGTAGACCAATTGCATGCCCTAATTCATGCTCAGCAGTATTTACGATTCGTTCTTGTGAGTAGCCAAAGGCAGGATTTAATAGGTAGTAAGAATTTAGCTCTACTGTTGCGTGCAGATAATATCCAGTTGCGGAATTCATGCTTGTATTGGTAAGCCCCGCTGCCCCATTATTCGGATCATTAACAGCGGAAACACTAATATTTGCATTCTTATCATTAACGATTTTAAATGTGAATGACTTCGTGTTATTCCATTGGGCAATTGCGGTTTCTGTTGCATTCTTTAATACTGGATTACTGATATTAACATAGATCGTTGCAGAGTTTTGTTCCCAGCGTGCATCAGCGGGTGTATCTTGTGTCCCAGTTTGTTGGTCAGCGTTTTGTTTAGTTGGGGTTGCAACTTTTTTACCGGTTATTCGGTGCAGCCACGATTGAGTAAGCACTTGTGCATTATGAATGCCAATATTAAATTGTTCTTGAAAGGTAGAATTATTTTGATAAAACCAAATAATTCCGCCAAAGAGTAATAAATAAAATAAGGTTAATAAGAAATTGGACTTCTTAATCGGTCACACCCCCTAGTATTCAAATTCTAATTAAAAAAGAGTAAAACGTCCATTATTTAATATTTTTTCTTTATTGTTGACAACTGTAAACTTTGATAGTATGCTGTACCTATAATATGATTACAGTTGTAAACTAAAAGAAGGTGGAAATATTGAGAATTGCCGTTATAATTATTGCCCTGCTTTTGATTGCATTTATTGTTTGGTGGTTCTTCGGAAAGCATACAGAGTCGGCGGGAAAATCAACTATTGTTAATGATGAGCAAACTGCAACGATTGTCGTTAATGGTGGTTATTCTCCCTCAACCGTTATCTTGAAAAAGGGAATTCCGGCTCAAGTTAACTTTGATATGCATGACTCGACGGCTTGTTTATCACATGTAGTATTTGAACAGCTAGGAGTTAATAAGGACTTAACAAAGCAAAAGATTACGACGATTAATATTCCAACAGATAAAGCCCAGACTTTTAATTTTGCTTGTGGGATGGATATGTTTCATGGAAAGGTGATTGTTAAATAATGAGTATTTTTTCAAAAGATCAAACTAAAAAAGTTGTTGTTAATGCAGAAAATCATGGCTACAAACCAGAAACGGTTACTTTCAAACAAGGAAAGCCAGCGCAATTAGAATTTATCCCCTCTGATAATATGGGATGTATGAATGAAGTCGTATTTAAGGAACTTGGTATTGATGAGAAGTTAGACGGTAAAAAAGAAGTTACTGTTGATATTCCAACTGATAAGCCGGGAACTTATAACTACGCTTGTGGAATGGATATGTTTCATGGAAAGGTTGTTGTAAAGTAATGAAGCTTACAAACATTCAGCGATTTTGGATTTCATTTGTATTATCAATCCCGATGTTAATACAAATGTTTGCGATGCCTTTTCACTGGATGATGCCTGCCTATAATTGGATAGCATTAATTACTACTACTATTATTATGGCAATTTCAGCATTTCCATATTGGAAAAGTGCGATCGCTGCATTTAAAAAACATAGTGCAAATATGAATACCCTGGTCGCAACAGGAACAGCTGTCGCTTATTTTTATAGTATTTTTGCAATGATAACTGATAGGGCAGTTTATTTTGAAAGTGCTGCTTTTGTTACTGTCTTTGTTTTACTGGGGGATGCGATGGAAGAGAAAATGCATAACAATGCTTCCAATGCTCTTGGTAAGTTGATGGGCCTTCAAGCAAACGATGCTGAAGTCTTAAAAGATGGCAAATTTGTCAAAGTACCACTCGATCAAGTTCAAGTTGGCGACCTTATCCGGGTCAAGCCAGGTGAAAAAGTACCCGTAGACGGAACAATTCTGGAAGGGGTAACTTCTCTGGATGAGTCGATGGTTACTGGTGAAAGTATGCCGGTAATGAAAAAAGTTGGCGATACTGTTGTTGGTTCAACAATTAATAATAATGGGACGATTACTTTTAAAGCCACAAAGGTTGGAGCGGATACAATGCTTGCCCAAATTGTTGACCTAGTAAAAAAAGCGCAAACCAGTCATGCTCCTATCCAGAACTTAACAGATAAGATTTCAAATGTGTTTGTCCCAGCAGTAATGATTATTGCTATTTTGACATTTATGATTTGGTATTCCTTTGTTGGCGCAACATTTGTTCAAGCATTATTATTTGCTGTTTCAGTAATTGTGATTGCTTGTCCGTGTGCATTAGGTTTAGCAACTCCAACAGCATTAATGGTTGGTACTGCAAGAAGTGCTAAGATGGGTGTCCTTATTAAGAATGGTGAAGTCCTTCAAGAAGTAAGTAATATTGATACTGTTGTGTTTGATAAAACGGGGACAATTACGGTCGGCAAACCAGTTGTAACTGATATTGTTGGCGATGCTAAAAAAGTATTAACAATCGCTGCTAGTCTTGAGGAATCGTCTGAGCACCCGTTAGCATCTGCAATTCTTCAAAAGGCAAAAAATAAAGAGATCTCACCAGTAAAGGTAGATAAATTTGAAGCAATTGAAGGTAAGGGTGTGCGTGCAGATTATAATGGACAAGTAGCATTTGTTGGTAGCAATCGGCTTTTGGTTGATGTAAATATTTCCCGGGAAATGGCATCACGTGCGGAAAAATTACAGAACGAAGCTAAAACAGTTGTTTATGTTGGTCTTGATGGGGAAATAATCGGCTTAGTTGCCATTCAAGATGTTCCGAAGTCGAGTTCAAAAGATGCAATTGCGGAGCTAAAAGCACGTGGATTAATGACTGTGATGTTAACTGGGGATAACAAACGGGTAGCCCAAGCAATAGCTGATGAAGTTGGTATCGATAGGGTAATTGCTGAAGTAATGCCGAATGACAAAGCTCAACAAATTAAGGAACTTCAGGACAAGGGTAAAAAGGTTGCTTTTGTTGGTGATGGAATTAATGATGCCCCTGCTTTGTCGACAGCTGATGTTGGAATTGCAATGGGATCTGGAACTGATATCGCAATTGACTCTGGTGGAATCGTTCTCGTTCAAAACGATTTGCGAGGAGTTGTCCGGGCACTTGATATTTCTAAGAAGACCTTTAACCGAATTAAATTAAATCTCTTCTGGGCGCTCATTTACAATGTCATTGGTATTCCAATCGCTGCAGGGCTATTTGCGTTTATGGGCTTTACTCTTAGTCCGGAGCTTGCCGGCCTAGCAATGGCCTTTAGTTCTGTTTCTGTTGTTAGTTCTTCTCTGCTGTTAAATAAAGCTAAGATTGCGGGAGAGCATGTTGTTCAAGCTTAAACTAAGATTATAAGGAGTTAAGAAATATAATTCTTAACTTCTTTTTGTTAGTTAGTGTAAGATTTTCATAGGTTGGATGAATAATTCATCTGGTCGTGGAAATCTTTTTTGTAGACCAATTTACTT
>NZ_LN887426.1:2965-14329 GCF_036621895.1 Limosilactobacillus reuteri subsp. porcinus | reverse complement strand
ATAATTTAAAATCCGGACTACGATTTTTGATCGATCAAAAATCATAGTCCGGATTTTACTGTTAGAGAACCAAGAATTAATAGTTAATTCCCAGCCCCCTATGCTATAAGAAGTAAATGCATTATTATATTTTGCAATCGTTTTTTGTACTGTAGCTAGTCCTAAACCATGGTGGTTAACTTTATTTGAAATTCCTTCTGCAGTGATATTTCCAATATCAATGTTAGGATTACACGAATTCTTTATTTCAAATTCTAGTTTTCCAGGTGTGGGTTGATAAAGCATAGAATAAATATATACGTTATTTATTCCGCTTTTTTTAAGTTGCTCGCATTCTTCAATTGCATTATCATAGGCAATTCCGATTATTCTGATTAAATCAAATGAATCTATTTTGGGTAACTTGGTTACTTTATTTACACATTCAAATTTGTATTTTATGTCTTTCTGGTATATTGAATTTAATTTACTAATGAAGATACTTATAAAACCCTAATTTTGAATTTTAAAATGCCTAAATATCAGTGTTTTCAATAGATATATGACTATGAAAAAACACTGAGGGACATAAAAGGGGAAAATCAGATATCAAAATCATTAATCAGACCGCTGAACTGCTCAGCGGTCTTTTTTGTTATATGCAAGTAGATCTGCCTCGTGATCGCTGAATCTCTATGACCTAACCGCTTTGAAATCAGTTCAATAGGCATACCTTTTTCAGCTAATTTTGAGGCGTGCGTATGGCGGAAGATATGGGTTGATAGTGGCTTAGTCATACCAAGGGCATTTTGAACTTTTTTAAGCAGATTATCTATTGAAAGGGGGTGAAGAAAAATGCCGGTTTTAGTTTCTCTGCTAAACAGAATATCATCTGGTTGTTTATCCAAGCTGTACTGCTGATAAATCTTAACCGCTTTTTCAGGAAGAAGAATAGTACGGTTGCTACTCTGGGTTTTGGGAGTATCACTGATTGTAAAATCATTCTTTAGTCTCTTTGAATACTCCAGTGTGCAATTAATTTTGACGTACCATTTATCATCTTGCTGAAATACCTTTTTGACTTGAAGTGCTAGTATCTCACCGATACGCATGCCTGTAAGGTACTGCCACAGTAAGGCATCAGCATAGATCTGGTTAATTTCTCGAACAGCATTTAAAACGCTCATTGCCTCATCATCTTCCAAGTATTTATCTTCAATATTTTTAGCAAAATTGTTGCGTTTCCGATTAATCTCAAGTCGGCCGATTGGGGCTGCTATATAGTCATGTCGATACGCATAACGCATTAGCTGATTGAGTTTATTCTTGATCATTCCAGTATAAGCATTTTTATAGCCATGCTGATAAAGCAGAGCTTCTAGTGTGTTGACAAGATATTTATTGGTTATTTTGGAAACGAGAATCTGCATATTGAAGTTTTTCTGGATTATTCCCTTGATGGTCTGCCATGAAGCAAATGAAGAGGGCTTAACGGTTTGCTGATAGTACTGATTGAACTCTTCAATCAACTCGCCAAAAGTAACGCCTTCTTTGATATGGCCGTCCTGAAGCCGCCGGAGTTTTTCTTCGATCCGTTTATTCAGGGCTTGCTGAGCTAACTTCCGCGTGGAGTTCGTCTCCTTATCCATCGTGATTGAGACGCGTGTGTACTTCAGCGTCAATGGGTTTTTGAATTGTTCGACAAATTTGACTTTGCCGGTTTTCGTGGGTTCAGTCCACATGATTGATCCTTCTTTCTATAAGCTTTCTATAAGTAAAAATGAATTTACGGCTGCCAGGCACGTGTATAGGTTGAAGAACCAATCGTAATTATATCTAGATGTCAAAACAATACAACTTTCGCCACAAGCAATCTTGTATTGGATTGAATAGCAACTATTAAAAAGTAAGCAAAAGAAGGCAATAAAAAAGCCGAATGCCTAAGCACTCGACGAACCAAAGTTGCCTTCATTTTAACTAAAAATGGAGGAAAAAACAATATGGCAGAAAAAGAAAATACTATTAAAAAGGATACTTGGCTCTACTTTGAAGACAACCAAGGTAAGCATTTTAAGGCTTTTAATTTTGCAGATTACTTAATGGATAGGTTTCATTTTACTTTTAATTTTTTTGATCCACATGGCTTTTGGTGGAATCCCATTACTCAGCAATGGAAAGGTAAAGCAGATACACGACTGAAGTCAGCGATAATCGAAACTATGGATAAAGTAGCGGGTAGATCATATAAAGGAAATACGGTGAGCAATGTCCAACAAATTATCAGGGACTATAGAGGCCGTGATGAAAGTGAAACGGATCGTTTTGCGATAGAAAATCGAAATCCCCATAAGGTAGTATTTGCGAATGGAACTTATGACTTGGATCGCGATGTAATAGAACCAAATCGTTACGATAATTATATATTACAGAATCACGATTATATTTTAGGCGAATTGCCAAATATTCCGACTAGTTGGGATCGTTGGCTAACTGAATCACTAGTTGATCCAGATGCGAAAAAAGATGATGCAGGCAAGTGGGAAACTGAAGGTGATAAAAATGCACCTGAAACTTTTAAGGCCTTCATCGGATACGCTTTAGCTGGTACTTATCAGGAGATTCAGTCTTATCTCATCATACATGGCAACGGTGGTGAGGGAAAATCAACAGCATTAAACATAATTGCCCTGATCTTTGGTGCTAATATCTCCCATATTGATCTAGCTGACTTAGGTTCAAAAGAAACAGCACGATTTAAGCTATCAAAGTTAAATCGAATGGAATTGAATATTGGTGATGATGTAGAGGGTAGTTTTCTCAAAACGACCAGTATTCTAAAAAGACTAACAGGTGGAAATCCTGTGAGTGCTGAGGATAAAGGACAGGATCCATACGATTTTACTAACAACGCTAAATTACTCTTCACTTGTAATGCATTACCTTCCTTTAGTGATAATTCACATGGTATGGAACGGCGGCCAATCGTTTTAGAATGGCGTAAAATTAAAAACTTCAGCAAAAAGTATTCTGAAGCTGAGTTTATTCGTGATCGTCCGGCATTCGTTCGTGAATGTTTGGTGGCTTATGCTAAAGCATTGAAAAGATCGCAGTTACTTAACGAACCACAATTACCAATGACTGAGTACATGAAACAGCGCGTCAAGGAATGGCTGATGACTAATGACACTATTGGTAATTGGATAAATGAAAATTGTGAATTAGGCGAAAATTATCGTGAACAAACCCAAACACTATATAACAACTACACTAGGTACTGTCATTTGAGTGGTACTCAAGCGTTGAAAAAAGCCAAATTTAATGGTGCAATGCGTACCCGAGGAATTGAACCAAATAAAACAATAAAAATTAATGGCAAAACAACTAAAGGGTATAAAGGTATCCATCGGATTGAGAAATATGATTCTGATTTATATTGAAAATAACGCTTAGTGTTTTTTTGTTATAGTGCAAAGAGAATATAACATCAGCAGGAGAGAATGGTAACTCTGAAAAGGTTACTTGGTTACCGTTATGCTGAAATGTTGTTATATCAGTGCTTACAAGGCGATTTTGAGTAACCGATTTTTGGTTACGGTAACCTTTATCTCAGACATTTAGAATGCTGTTGTATTAGCATCTAAATAAAATCGGTATTGACTAAGAAGGCTATAAACGCCTTTATATCAGGCGAAATAAAAAGGTAACTTTTTAGTATATTTCTTTAAATTTGAACAGAAACTTAGTCTTGAAAACTACTTAGTGGCATTCCCTGAAAATAACGTTACGTGTATTTTTGCCGATAGAGATTATTTCAAAGATAAAAAAGTTACCGTAACCAGAAAAGAGTTACTGATAAATGTTGTTATATCAGCGTCTATGAGCAAAGTAACTAAGTAACCTTTTTTAGGAGTTTAAACGTCTCAAAAAATAAGAAACTAAATAACGAAGATAATAAGATGGGCAAATGCATTGCGAGAGTAAGATCACCGAATTTTTGTTACTAACAAGGTAATAAACAAAATTCAGTATCATTAAGACTATGTTTTATAAAAAGGTTACCGAGATATCAATTTTAATCCGGCATGGTCGCCGGAATACCCGTCAATGAGAATGGTGTTGCGTACCGCAAACCTAACCTCATTGACGGGTGATTAATAATCATGCTTGCTGAAAAAATATGGATCAGCATGCTATCAGACAGGAGGAAGAAATATGCCAAGATCGGACAATCATCAGGTCAACATTCGTGTTAATGAGGCAGAATACGCCAAAATTCAAGCCTCAGCGCAAATGATGGGCCTTTCTGTACCAAAGTATTGCAAGCATCTTATAATGCAATCCAAGCTAAGGGAGCCGAAGTTTTCTGAAGATGAATATCACCAGATAAGGGTCGACTTATTGCGTATTGGGAATAACATAAACCAGATGGCTCGGCGGCTGAATCAAGCTTACAATGAGAGCGAAATCACATCAGAAGAATTGGCTATATTAAACATCACATTGAGCAAGCTAGATGATGAGGTGGCAATGGTATGGCAACAATTAAGATGAATCGTGCTAAGAGTGCAGCCGCAGCTATCAGCTATGCGTTGGGAAAGAATCGCCTAAAGCAGGATACAAAGGACTGGCTGATAGAACATGGTTGCCCCTCAGAGAGTCTAAAAAATAATGATCGGGCAGTGGTTAGAAGTGGGATCAATGTCAGCCCGACTCATGCTAAGGTTCAGATGAAGGTAGTTAGGAATCATGCTAATGGTGATACTGTCAAGAATCAGGCTATCAGAATCATTCAATCATTCTCATCTGATGATCTGGATATCACGAAGCCTGAGAATTGGCAAAAATGCAACGATATTGGTTATGAGTTTGCGCGGCGTGCTTTTGGTGGCAGTAAGTTTGATGATACAGACTATCCGCCATATCAAATTGCTATCTATACCCATGTTGATGGAAAAGGACATAAGCTGCATAACCATATCATTATCAACAAGACCAATCTCGATGACAATAAGCAATGGCACGTTGAAAATTTGAATGATGAATGGCTTTCATTCCGCGATATTAACGATGAGGTTTGCCGTGAATTTGGCTTGAAAATTCCACAAGAGCGTTCAAAGCAGGTCAAAAAGACTATTAGCGAACGGGAACTTGAGCTTAAAGGCCAATATGTATGGAAAAATGACTTGCGTTCGCGGATTGATGAGGCTTTGGACGAAATTCAGAAGAATGATATCAGTTTGGAAGAAGCCTTGAAATCCAGAGAGGTTGACTTGAGACGGCGCGGTCAAAACGGTATATCGTTTGCCTTTATTGATAATGAAGGTAAGAAGCGGATCAGCCGTGGCCAACGCTTAGGAACTAAGTATGAAAGGAAGACTATTGATGACTACGAACAAGGAATTCAACAACAACGACAGCAACAGCAAGCAGGTGAGCCAAGAAATGAACCAGATTCAAGAGGAATTCATGCAATCGCTAGACGACAAGCAATTCAATCAGTACGTGACCATCAACAACATCTGGAACGAAGCCTTGGCGAAGCAAGATCAAGAGCTGACCGAATTAGAAAACGAAAACAAGCAGTTGCTAAGCTTATTAAGGCAATTCAACAAGCAATTGACCGATCACTTGCTTTGATGAAGCGTCTGAGAGCCGATTTTGAACGTCGAAAATCTGAAATGAAGCGCTTTCGAGCCAAAATACGGGAATTGGATAGCATAAAAAGCTATCAAGATCTCGAGCGACAGATGCGATTGGCTACTAAGAATGCTGATCAATCGAAAAAGACTGCTCCTGAAGCAATCGTAGCGGTAACGTTGAGAGATAGGCTATCGGCTAACAGCAGCAATCCGCTAATCGCTGCCACGGCGGACATGACGCGGTACATGGTCATGGTTGATCAAGGCGTGTGGTTAGACGGACAGTTTGAATTTTCAGAACGAGAAAAAAGGGCCCTGGTGAAAGCAACGCCGGAGCAATTGAAGAAAATTAACGGTATTGCTAAACGAGAGGCCAAGAGATTGTCTGGAATCGTTGATGATGCGGTTGAACGACAGAAGAAGAACACTGAACGGCTTAGAGCCAAGAATCAAGGAAAGAGGTTTAGAAGATGACATCAAGATATGATATTGCCGCAATTAAAAAGCAATTAGCAGCGGCTGAACAGCATGACAAGGAAATCTATGGTGAAAAAGTACGGAAGATGCTGTTGGAAAAGACAAATCTAGACAGCTTAAAGGACGTCCTGCACGACTATGACATTGTGGTAGTTCCCAAGCTAAGAAAGCCAAAATCTAAAGAGAAGCCTGCTAGTCTTGATCAAGGTGAGCATGAGGCGGAAAAAACGGTCAGCGAACAAGCAGCCGAAAAAGATCCAACCGATTTGGCCGGCACATGGGAAGATGATGCGGCAGACAACAACGACGAATGGCTAGATGATGATGAATAGCTTAATATGCTATTAGAGAAAAAGGGTGATTAAATGTATTTACCAGGCGAAATGCGTCAAAGCGGCGATAAATTCGCAGCATTTTGTGACGGAATAGATGAGATAGTGCAGGAAAGTGGTGAGGTTCTCTGGCATGCTCCAGCTATTATTATCAAGGATAAAACATTGACTTCTGTAACGATTAGGCGAGGCAGTAAGTCAATTGTCCGCGTTAACACCTTTGATGAAGCTGATGTGCTATTGAAAAAAATACGGCATTATCTTGCTGAGCGACCGGTGAGAAAGTTAGTGCGTGATCCAGTGAGTGGAAAACGGACGACTCAATTAGTTCCATATAACTTAAAAATAAAAGTTATTGATGCTAGATTGGAACATACGGTGGCGCTTAGTATAACTGCAATACCGTATACTTCAGCTAAAAGCATAACAGCTGATCAGGCTCTCAATCACCTCTTCAATTTATTATCAAAGCCAGATAATTATGAAAATGCTGTTGAGGAATTAACAAAGTTTGGCAGGGATCACCCAGGGCAAAAACTAAAAATCGTGAATCCAAGAGCAACTCATAGTTTTCGATTTTCGTATTTTGATCAGGATCTCCATCGGCGAAAATGGCAAAACGTCGGTGATGTAGTGATTCTAGTTAAAAATTGCGAGCTTGAAATAAAAGAAACAGCTGTACGAAAAAAGCGGGCTGATGCAATCGAATTGGATCCCAATGTCATTACATGGACAGGGTCAGTAGAAGATGGGCCGGATGTAACATTGCTATACGTAGCGATATAAATATAATAGGCTAATATGCTATTAAGAATAGAGGCACTGGCATTGCAGCCGTAATGCTTCTACTGAACTAGACCCGTCAATGAGGTTAGGTTTGCATCAGCAACACCGGTCTCATTGACGGGTTTTCTGGTGACCACACCAGAATAAAACGTATGGCAGCATTTAAGCTGAAAACCTATGATAAGTATTGACGCCTGAACGCTCATTATTCAATCGCGTTCCTGCTTGTGATTCTAAAGCCTCAGCACTCGCTTTTCGCTCATGCTGCTGCTAAGAATCAAGGATCATAGTACTTCTAATTCTCTACTGATTTAAAGCATCAAAGTGAGAATATGACGCCTGAACGCTCATTACGCAATCGCGTTCCTGCTTGGCGTTCTAAGCCCTCAGCACTCGCTTTTCGCTCGCACTGCTGACAAGAACGAAGCACCTTAACGCTCATTATTCAATCGCGTTCTTGTGCTAGTGTTCTAAATGGCCAAACTTCGCTAACCGCTCGCTTGCCAATTAAGAACACTATATTGAAGGCAAGCACCCCCCTTTGTAGACTATTACATAGTCCACACGGCTGCTTGCAAGAGGGACCGCTTCGCTCCCCCTTGACCCCCTCAGACAAACTTTTAAGCAAAAAGTTTGATCAAAAAGCTCGGCCTAATTGACTTTTCAAGTCAATTACTAGCCTCGCTAACGGCAACAATTTGCGCGAAATGACTCGTCATTTCAGCAAAAGAGTTGCCGTTTTTTCGTTCTGCAGCTATGAGCGAATATGCTCATACAGCTTGCAGTCAATCATTAGGTCATCATATGAAAACCGCTACCTTAATTTCAGGTAGTGACCATACCTAATGCTAGAAGCTTTATCTTCCAACATGGTGCCGAATGATATAATTACACTAGTTTGATTTAAGGAGTTTTTCAGATGAAACGTGGTGTTGAAGCAACCGAAGCCAAGACAAGACAACAACTTGCAAAAGAATTTGTTGATACTTGGACTCAGCCTGATAAGGGTAAGGAAGATGCAGATCGTCAAACATTTTGGAACGATTTATTGCATCGAGTGTATGGAATCGTTAATTATTATGACTATGTAACCTATGAGAAGGACGTTCGTGTTAAGGATAGTATGGGTAAGATAACCACCAAGCGAATTGATGGCTATATTCCAAGTACAAGGACAATGATTGAGCAAAAAGGACGAGGACGTGCCTTAGATAAGCCTGAACCGCAGTCTGATGGGGTAATGCTGACTCCATATGAGCAGGCAAAGCGATATGCTAACTTCCTACCAAATTCAGAACAACCAAGATGGATTATTGTTTCTAATTTTGATCAGATTGATATCCATGATATGGATCACCCTCTTGATGAACCAAAAACTATCATGCTTACTGAATTGCCAAAGCATTTTAAAGACCTGGAATTCATGGTGGATATCCATAAGCAACAGATTATCAATGAAGAGCAGGTATCATTTAAGGCTGGCGAGCTGGTAGCTAAAATCTATAATGAGTTGGCAAAGGCATACGCTGAGCATGCTGATTTGAGTGATACGCATATCCAGAGGAGCCTGAATGTTCTAATTGTTCGCTTAGTTTTTCTGCTGTACGTTGATGATACTCAATTATTTGGCAATGAAGATATGTTTCAAGCCTTTCTGGAGCGTCGAGAGCCACGTGATATTCGGCGCGACCTGATTAGCCTGTTTGAGGTACTAAACACACCTTTAAATGAACGAGATCCATTTATGGACGAGGAATTTGCGGCCTTTCCATACGTCAATGGGGGTATGTTTGCCAATGAGGATATAGTAGTTCCACAATTCACTCAAGAACTCAGAGATCTGATCCTTGATGATGCTAGTCGTGGATTCAATTGGTCAGGCATTAGCCCAACGATTTTTGGGGCCGTATTTGAATCAACTTTAAACCCTGAAACGCGGCGTTCTGGGGGTATGCATTATACCTCGGTAGAGAATATCCATAAGGTGATTGATCCGCTATTTTTGAATGATTTACGTTCTGAATTAAACAAGATTCAGAATATGAGTGTCGCTAGTCAACGTAAAGAAGCAGCAGAAAAGTTTCGTGATAAGATTGGTCATTTAAAATTTTTTGATCCGGCGTGTGGCTCAGGTAATTTCTTAACCGAGACATATCTTTCATTACGCCATATGGAAGATGAGGTTATTCGCATCATACAAGGTGAGAACACAAGCTTGTTGTTAGGTGGCTTCAAGGTTTCAATTACCAATTTCTATGGCATTGAGATCAATGACTTTGCTGTTTCGGTTGCTAAAACGGCTATGTGGATTGCCGAAGCCCAAACCATGCAACATAGTCAAAATATAGGGGTTTACACTGATAAAGACTTCTTCCCTTTGACTACTAACACAGGTATTCATGAAGGTAACGCCTTGCGTATGGACTGGACACAAATAGTGAAGCCTTATGAATGTAACTATGTTATGGGGAATCCACCATTTATAGGCTATTCTTATCAAAGTAAGGATCAGAAGCAAGATATTAAGAATCTATATCTTGATGAGAATGGTAAAGCATTAAAATATTCAGGAAAAATAGATTATGTATCTGGTTGGTACCATAAGGCATGTCAATATATTAATGGAACTACCATTAAAGTTGCCTTTGTCTCAACTAATAGTATTACCCAAGGCGAGCAGGTTCAATATGTCTGGGAATCACTTATTAGTCAGTACCATATAAGCATTAATTTTGCCTATCGGACCTTTGTTTGGGATAACGAAGCGAAAAATAAGGCCCATGTTCATGTAGTTATTATTGGTTTCAGCCAGGTAAATAGTGAAAATAAGTTCCTTGTTGATGAAAATGGTAATAAGCATCAGGTTGCTCAAATAAACCCTTACTTAATCCCACTTAAAAATATCTTCATAGAAAAGCATTCCAAGCCTATACAGAATGTTCCTATTATGGTGTCTGGCAATCGACCAGCTGATGGAGGACATCTTATTTTGTCGCAAGAAGAGGCAGACAAGCTTATAGATACCGAACCTAAGGCAAAAAAATATATAAAAAGATTCATGATGGGCAACGAATTTTTAAATGACATTCCTAGGTATTGTTTATGGTTAGTTGGTATCTCACCTAAAGAATTAAGGAGTATGCCACTAGTTTTAAAACACGTGGTAGATTGCAATAAATAACTTGAACAAATTTAATGACGCAGATTAAGCAAAAAGATCTCAATTGGAGTTCGCCAGTTCAAACATTTGAGTGGCCGTGAATTCAGATACCAGTTAATCTGAATCAATTCATCATCACTAATCTCTTCAATTGGCTGACCCTTAGGAATAAATCGCCGTAACACTCGATTACGATTCTCATTACTACCACGTTCATGCGGAGAATAAGCATGGGCAAAGTACAACGGCACGCCGGTATTTTTCTCAATTGATTGGTAGTTGGCGAACTCTTTCCCGTGATCAACCGTCAGTGTCTTGAGATTAGTTCCTAATTGATTAGCTAACTCAAGGATAGCCTTAGTCATTGAAGTGCTATCTCGTCCACCAAGCCGTTTAACGATAGTAAGGCGACTCTTGCGTTCGACAAACGTGGCTACTGCTTGACCTTTGCGCTTGCCAGATAAAACTGTATCAGCTTCAAAATGGCCTGCAATATTACGATCAGAAGCTTCAGCTGGACGATCTTCAATCGAACGACCATGACTGAAAGTCCCACGGGTTTCTTTAGCACGCTTACGACGAATACCATGGTCAGGTAAATCAGTCATCCGAATATCTAGAAGTCCTTGATCGACCCAGTTATAGATAGTCTTGTAGGCGATCCTAACCACATGGGCTACTTGTTCAATTGACTATTTCTGAATCTTGATCTTGTCTTCGATTAGTCGCTTGAGGTTAGCCGTTAATGAGCATTTACGACCACGATAACTAAGTTTAGTTTCGTGGTCGGCTTGCGCACTAGTCGCATGGTATTCACCCTTTAACCGGTGAATTTCATTAAAGATAGTAGTCTTACTAAAGCCCAGGTAATCAGCGATATATCGAAGAGATCGCTTTTCATGACGAAGCGTTTCGATGACAATGCGGTCTGAAAATGATAAGATAGTGGTGCCCATAAAGGTCCTTCTTTCTAATGGAATGTTGTAACGAC
>NZ_LN887426.1:1802-2953 GCF_036621895.1 Limosilactobacillus reuteri subsp. porcinus | reverse complement strand
ACTTAAATTTTACAATCTGCCTTAAAATTTTGTATAATAGGAATTGAAGTTAAATTAGATGCTAAAAATTTGTAATTAAGAAGGAGGGATTCGTCATGTTGGTATTCCAAATGCGTAATGTAGATAAAACATCTACTGTTTTGAAACAGACTAAAAACAGTGATTACGCAGATAAATAAATACGTTAGATTAATTCCTACCAGTGACTAATCTTATGACTTTTTAAACAGATAACTAAAATTACAAACAAATCGTTTAACTTCTGTATTTGTTTATAGATGTAATCACTTCAGGAGAGATTACATGAACAAAAATATAAAATATTCTCAAAACTTTTTAACGAGTGAAAAAGTACTCAACCAAATAATAAAACAATTGAATTTAAAAGAAACCGATACCGTTTACGAAATTGGAACAGGTAAAGGGCATTTAACGACGAAACTGGCTAAAATAAGTAAACAGGTAACGTCTATTGAATTAGACAGTCATCTATTCAACTTATCGTCAGAAAAATTAAAACTGAATACTCGTGTCACTTTAATTCACCAAGATATTCTACAGTTTCAATTCCCTAACAAACAGAGGTATAAAATTGTTGGGAATATTCCTTACCATTTAAGCACACAAATTATTAAAAAAGTGGTTTTTGAAAGCCGTGCGTCTGACATCTATCTGATTGTTGAAGAAGGATTCTACAAGCGTACCTTGGATATTCACCGAACACTAGGGTTGCTCTTGCACACTCAAGTCTCGATTCAGCAATTGCTTAAGCTGCCAGCGGAATGCTTTCATCCTAAACCAAAAGTAAACAGTGTCTTAATAAAACTTACCCGCCATACCACAGATGTTCCAGATAAATATTGGAAGCTATATACGTACTTTGTTTCAAAATGGGTCAATCGAGAATATCGTCAACTGTTTACTAAAAATCAGTTTTATCAAGCAATGAAACACGCCAAAGTAAACAATTTAAGTACCATTACTTATGAGCAAGTATTGTCTATTTTTAATAGTTATCTATTATTTAACGGGAGGAAATAATTCTATGAGTCGCTTTTCATGACGAAGCGTTTCGATGACAATGCGGTCTGAAAATGATAAGATAGTGGTGCCCATAAAGGTCCTTCTTTCTAATGGAATGTTGTAACGAC
>NZ_LN887426.1:0-1786 GCF_036621895.1 Limosilactobacillus reuteri subsp. porcinus | reverse complement strand
CTTAAATTTTACAATCTGCCACGTTGAAAAATGTAGAGAAAATCGCTTGTCGGGTGCAGCAGATAGGCAAAAGTTAGCAGCAACACCACATCTATTTCGCGAAACTAGAAATCCTGATAATTTTATTGCAATTCCCGTTGTATCTTCGGAACGAAGGGCATATATTCCAATGGATTACTTATCATCAGATGTAATTGCAGGTAATAAACTATTTATTTTGCCTGATGCTACTAAGTATGATTTTGGTATCTTAGAATCTATTGTTCATATGTCATGGATGCGTATGGTAGCAGGCAGACTGGAAACTCGTTATAGTTATTCTAAAACTTTGGTATATAATGACTTTTCATGGCCAAATGTTAATAAAATGCAACGCGATAGGATTACTGAGACCGCCCAAAGTATCTTGGACGCACGAAAGCTCTATCCTGATAGCTCATTGGCTGATTTATATGACCCGTTGACGATGCCAATTGAACTTCGGAAAGCACATGAAGCTAATGATAAGGCCGTATTACAAGCTTATGGACTTAAGCCGAGTGCTACCGAAGCCGAGATAGTGCAGCATCTATTCAAGATGTACGAGAAGCTAACTGCCAAGGATGATAAATAGCTATATTCTCACTTTCTGGTCTGTAGATGGTATAATCATTAGTAATGAATTGGGGCTTGATATGGTCAGCTGAGGACCCACATTAAACTAAAAAACGCTGACTCGTTGCTTGTTTCTGGGAATCAGCTTTGCTGTACGTCAAGCGTTAAGTAAAAACCTTATAGATACAGGAGTCATTCAATCATGAATGGCTCTTTTTTTGCTATGAGTGATTTTGAAATGATCAACAGCTCAGGTAGACTGATTTCAGAACGTCTCAGAGCCGATTTAAGATCTATTTTTAGCCTATGAAGACAGAAATTTGTACTGTTTAAGAGATCTTAAATATCGAGTCTCTATCTTATATAGCGATCCTCAATTGTCGCTTGCCTATACTTCTATTAAGATGTGACACCCTTTATATAGCCAATTATCTTAAAATCAGAATAAAGTTTTATTGAAAAACTAGTGGCATTTGTTCTTTGATTAGGGGTAAATATGCTATACTAATCGCAACCAATTAACTCGGTTGTTGATTGGATAATAAAAACCGTTACCCTCATTGTGGTAACGGCCATGCCCGACAGTTTGATTCAGTTATTTTTTCCTATTAACCGCCAAGATTGGCCGTAAGGTTCTTCAGTATTCTTTAAGGGATATTGAGGGGGAAAAAGGGGAAAATCTATAACATTCCATGACGTTATATGATGATCTGATTGGTCGAGAAAACTTATAATATCAGCGATTTGATAGCATATGATGATATATGTTTTACCCTTTTAAGGTACTTCGTAAAACATCATTTTTGATATTCTTTGTGTCTTGAAATTGCCAAAGCGAATCTTTTCCTAATCTTTCTTTCGAATATTTTTCTAATTTTTCCAATAGTTCTAAATTGTTACCACTTAAAGCACTAAGTTTTAAACTATTTAATAAATTTTGATAGTCGTGCTTAAAGCGCCTTAACCTAAATTGGCTTTCTTCTAGATTTTGAATTAAGAATAGTAAGTCCTTCTTTTCTTGTAAATTTAGCTTTTTCTGTTGGATTTGTTTATTAGCTTTGTAGATAAAAATGGTGAAAATACATTGTAAAATTAATAGACAAAAAATAACAATAAATGATGGCGTAAAACTTGGAATAGTAATGATTATAAAACCAGCAATATTTAAGGTTCCCGAAATGTCAATTTAAAT
>NZ_LN887425.1:1323-1891 GCF_036621895.1 Limosilactobacillus reuteri subsp. porcinus | reverse complement strand
TTTTGTGCGCCCGGCATGGGTATTAGCTAGGCGGTGAGAGTCCGCTATGGGCCGTAGTAGTCGGAACCATGAGCTGAGGACAAGGGTGTCCACTGTGAGGTGGAATCTGAAGGAAGTCTAAGGCAAAGTACTGCACCGATGAACAAGAAGTAGCTATAAGGCTGGAACTAACTGGATAAGACTGCATGACAAGTTAAAGTCCAACACTACTCGAAGTTACTTTCAGTAAAGCTACCGGTGACATGGTACGAAAGTTAATATCCTTACCCGGGGAGATCTGGCCTACACGTTTCCGACAAGAGGAATAAGTTTAATTTCCACAGAAACAAGCGGTGCAGTGATGTAGCGTTGAGCAAGCCAGAAGTCAGCCGAGGTCATAGTAGTCTGAGTAATCAGATGAAGGACTGAACGACAATAACTTGTAACTTATATCGGAGGTGTAATCAGGTGCGACAATCGCAGAAAACAGAACAACAAGCTGACCGCTTGTCGAGGATAGGTTTGGAAAACCGAAAGTACACAAGGGCGCGTAGTACCGATTATGGTGAAGGTAAAGGTATGAGTGTCA
>NZ_LN887425.1:379-1052 GCF_036621895.1 Limosilactobacillus reuteri subsp. porcinus | reverse complement strand
GGGCCCATGACGCTATTGCAAAAGTAGTAGATCTTTATAATCAAGGCTATCGAAGAGTTGTCGACTTAGACCTAAAAGCCTATTTTGATAACGTTAATCATGACTTGATGATTAAGTATCTCCAACAATATATTGATGACCCATGGACACTAAGACTCATTCGTAAGTTTCTAACTAGCGGAGTCTTAGACCATGGGCTTTTCGCTAAGAGTGAAAAAGGAACCCCACAAGGAGGGCCATTGTCACCACTACTGGCGAACATCTATCTAAATGAGTTGGACAAAGAGTTGACTAGACGTGGTCACCACTTTGTGCGCTATGCGGATGATTGTAACATTTATGTTAAAAGTCAACGAGCCGGAGAACGAGTAATGCGAAGCATTACCCAGTTTCTAGAAAAGCGCTTGAAAGTTAAAGTGAACCCAGATAAAACCAAAGTCGGTAGCCCTCTACGGTTGAAGTTTCTTGGCTTTTCGTTGGGTGTAGACCACAATGGGGCCTACGCCCGTCCAGCTAAACAATCGCAACAACGAGTAAAGAAAGCGCTGAAGTTATTAACTAAACGTAATCGTGGAATATCTCTGACAAGAATGTTTGAAGAAATTCATCGAAAAATGCGTGGGTGGCTTCAGTACTACTCAATTGGGAAACTAACTAACTTTATTCAACGCCT
>NZ_LN887425.1:0-256 GCF_036621895.1 Limosilactobacillus reuteri subsp. porcinus | reverse complement strand
TTCGCTAGTACCCGCAAGGGCTACTGGCGAACTGCACACAGTAAGACCTTGAGCTATTCTCTAACTAATAGAAAACTGGAACAACTCGGACTTATGAATATGTCCAAGACGCTCCAGTCAATTCAATGTGATTAAGTTGTCGAACCGCCGTATACGGAACCGTACGTACGGTGGTGTGAGAGGTCGATAATTGAACTAATCAATTATCTCCTACTCGATTTTTATTATTAACCAACTTTAACCGGTGTATCAGCTT
>NZ_LN887424.1:0-11424 GCF_036621895.1 Limosilactobacillus reuteri subsp. porcinus | reverse complement strand
GTGTGGATACGGACTGCTTACGATAAAAAGGTTCAGAGCAAATCCTCACTCTGAACCTTTTTGTGTGCATTGTTATTTAATGTGTAAAATCGTTCGTAATCTTGCTACTCGTGGTCCCAATAGCTGGTCGGCTAATCGTGACTTTAAGCAGAGATAGAGATAAATTCCTGCTCCGACTATTACCCCTGGAATCAAGGAGAAGAAAGCAGTGTAGCGCCCATATGAACTAACAAAATGGCCGATGATTAACATTACAATCTTTGTCCCAGCAAACATCACTAAGGAGTAAGCTAAAATCTGGTTAGTTGGTAGGGCCATCTTATCAAAACGTAGGTGGAATTCCATATTAAAGGAATGCAAGATTAAATAGTTAATTACAAACATTGAAATCCCGGTTGAAACCAGTGGTCCTAATCCTTCAAAGATCCAAATACATGGGAACTGGAGGATAAATTTAATTACGATTCCAATGGCTAAAAACATCATCATCTTCTTATTCTCAGAAATCCCCTGCATCATTGCTGCGGCTACAGTATACAAGCCTAACATGATCGAAATGTAAGCCGCAAATTGTAGTACTACGACCCCTGCCGCATCATAACGGTAAAAGACGGTGTAGATTTGCTGAGCAACCGCGGATAATCCAAGAGCTGCCGGAATCATCACAAAATAGAATAGCAAGAGAACATTTTGAATCTGTTTTCGCATTCCTTCCTGGTCATTCTGTGCGCGTGCAGTGGCTAATAATGGAATAACCGTTGCTGCCATTGCAGATGCTAAGGAAATAACAATCATGTATAGTTTGTTAGCATTGAAAGAGAATAATGCATAGAGTACTGTAACTTGATAATGCGAGAAGTTCCCCACCATTGACATCATTTTAGGGAAAGTAAACTGATCAATTAATTGATAAAGATTAATCCCTCCCTCGATAATAATAAATGGAATTGCCTGGTAAACAATATTCATAACTAATCGCATTGTAGATACTTCCGAATTAGGAATACTATTTTCTACTAATTCGTTCATTTCATTTAAATGCCGCATCCATGCAATTGCTAAAACCAAGATTGCTCCTAATGCACCAATAAAAGCTGCAAAAGTCGACTGAGTAACCGCACTTACCCAGCTCCCATGCTTAATCTTCATAATAAAATATGTTGCAGCCAACATATAAATGACACGAAATACTTGCTCAACAAACTGTGACATTGCTGACGGTGCCATCCAGTTATACCCTTGCAAAAATCCACGAGTAATTGACATTGCAGGAATAATTAAAACTGCCCACGCTAGCGATTGAATAACAGGAATAACATTAGGATCACCATTATCCATCAATCGTGCGCCAAACATCATGACAATCGCGCAAATAATTCCCATTGCCATCGATACGTACATTCCTGAATGATATAACTTCCTGCTAACCCCATATTGATTTATTCCATTATAGTGCGCTACTAGTTTTGAGATAGCAGAAGGGATTCCTGCTGTCGCAATAACTAAAACATATGAATAAATATTATACCCCTGAGCAAATAGGGCGTTCGCTTCATTACTATAAGCACCAAACCATGTAACCCACGGGATAACATAAAGGGCTCCTAATAGTCGTGAAGTAATACTTCCTGCAGTCATCCAAGCAGACCCACTCAGCATCTTTTCATGAGCATCTTTTTTAACTGCGGTGCTGCTCAAATCATTTACTTTATTTTCTTCCATGATTTGTTGCAATCCTACCTTTTTTATTTTAATCGAGTTTACACAATCTTAATCATTTTATCGTGAATAAAAAGCTGGTGCAATTCGATTTATCGTTTTTAATATTTCTTTAACCTAGTATTGTTCCAAATCGACAGTTACCATTTTAATGATTTGATCTGGATGTTGTTGCTTTAACACCTCTAATGAGCTTACGGAAGGGGCTTCTTCAAAGTGGCCGAGTTTATCATTAAGGGTAATTGCTAAGCCCAATTTAGCAAAATCCATCGCCTCATCCATTGTTTTCCCCTGGGTAAATGCTTCCGGCAAATCTGGAAAATCAACTTGAATTTCATTATCTTTCGGGGTAAAAATTGCTGGATAACTCACTATTTCCATAATTTATATCTCCTCAAATAAAAAGAAGCAGGAAAACATAGATTCCCTGCCCTTTATTAATTTACTATTTTGCAACAATGTTAACGATCTTGTTAGGGACAACAATGACTTTCTTAATATCCTTGCCGTCAGTAAACTTCTTAACATGTTCGTTTGCTAAAGCAAGTTGTTGTGCTTCATCGCGGTCAGTATCCTTGGCCATCTTAATCTTAGCCCGTACCTTACCGTTAACCTGGACGATCATTTCAACTTCATCTTCAACTAAAGCTTTTGGATCGTAAGTTGGCCATGATTGGTAAGTGATTGTATCACTCTCACCGAATTGACTCCAGAGTTCTTCAGCCATGTGAGGCATGATTGGTGCAATCATCTTTACAAAGCCTTTCATGTATTCAACTGGTAAATCATCAACCTTGTAGGCTTCGTTTACAAAGACCATCAATTGAGAAATAGCCGTGTTGAAGTGCATCCGTTCGTAGTCTTCGGTAACCTTCTTAACAGTTTGATTGTAAACCTTGGTAAGCTTACCATCATTGAAAGTGGATACCCGGTCACGGAGGTGGTTATTATCATCCATCAACAACCGCCATACACGTTGAACCCACTTATTAGCACCATGAAGTCCTTTTTCATCCCAAGGTACTGATTCTTCAAGTGGTCCCATGAACATTTCGTAAAGACGTAAAGTATCAGCCCCATATTGGTCAACAATGTCATCAGGGTTAACAACATTACCTTTGGACTTCGACATCTTTTCATGGTTTGAACCAAGAATCATCCCCTGGTTAACAAGCTTCATGAATGGTTCTTTAGTTGGTACGAGACCGAGGTCATAAAGAACCTTATGCCAGAATCGAGCATAGAGCAAGTGAAGAACAGCGTGTTCAGCTCCACCAACATAGAGATCAACTGGTGACCAGTAATCAAGAGCTTCTTTTGAGGCAAATTCCTTGTCATTATGAGGATCAGTGTACCGGAGCCAGTACCATGATGAACCGGCCCATTGTGGCATGGTGTTAGTCTCACGAAGACCATGACGACCATTTTCGTCATAAACGTTAACCCAATCTTCAACATTTGCTAATGGACTTTCACCAGTTCCTGATGGCTCGATGTTATCAGTCTTTGGTAATTCAAGTGGAAGTTCATCTTCTGGAACTAATGAGGTTGTCCCATCATCCCAGTGGATAACTGGAATTGGTTCACCCCAGTAACGTTGCCGACTGAAGATCCAATCACGAAGACGGTAGTTAACTTTCTTATGACCAACATCGTGTTCTTCAAGCCAATCGATCATCTTTTGCTTTGCATCAGCAATGTTCAAGCCATCAAGGAAACCAGAATTAATGTGCTTACCGTCACCATCAAAAGCACCTTCTGACACATCTGTTCCTTCAATAACAGGCTTAATTGGCAAGTCAAACTTAGTAGCAAAGTCATAATCACGTTGATCTCCGGAAGGAACAGCCATTACTGCCCCAGTTCCATATGAAGCAAGCACGTAATCACTAATCCAAATTGGTAGTTTTTCACCGTTAACTGGATTAATAACGTAAGAACCAGTAAATACACCAGTCTTGTCCTTGTTTAAGTCAGTCCGTTCAAGATCAGACCGCCGTGATGCTTCTTCCTTGTACTTTTCAACTTCCGCCTTGTGTTCTGGTGTTGTCAATTGGTCAACTAATTCTTGTTCGGGAGCAAGGACAACATAAGAAGCACCAAAAAGCGTATCTGCCCGCGTCGTAAATACTTCAATCTTAGTATCTTCACCCCCCACAACTGGGAAAAATACTGAAGCACCTTCTGAACGACCGATCCAGTTACGTTGCATTTCCTTAACGCTTTCTGGCCAGTCAACAAGGTCAAGGTCATCAATCAAACGGTCCGCATAAGCAGTAATCTTTAAAACCCATTGACGCATTGGCTTACGGTAAACGGGGTAGCCACCACGTTTAGTCTTGCCATCTTCAACCTCTTCGTTGGCAACAACTGTTCCACCCATAAAATCAGGGGCCCAGTTAACCATAATTTCACTTTCGTAAGCAAGCCCCTTCTTGTAGAGCTGTTCAAAAATCCATTGAGTCCACTTGTAGAACTTAGGATCAGTCGTATTTACTTCACGGTCCCAGTCATATGAGAACCCGAGTGATTGGATTTGGTCACGGAAATGATCAATATTTTTGTTCGTAAAGTCCTTGGGGTTATGACCAGTCTTTAACGCATATTGTTCAGCTGGCAAACCGAATGCATCCCACCCCATTGGATGTAAAACATTAAAGCCTTGCATCCGCTTCATCCGTGACATTACATCCGTAGCGGTATAACCTTCTGGGTGACCAACGTGGAGTCCTTGACCAGATGGATATGGGAACATGTCTAGTGCATAGTACTTCTTTTGATCCTTATTAAGGTCTGCTTTAAAAGTTTCATTCTTCTTCCAAAACTTTTGCCACTTTTTTTCAATCGTCTTATGATCGTAAGCCATATTTTCTACTCCTTATTCTGATTTTGATGATCGTAATAAAAAAGTCCCGTAGAAATCAATCTACGAGACGAAATAACTCCGCGGTACCACCCGTTTTCCATGGAAGCCATGGCGCTTAGGACCTTAACGCGGTAAACGTCATTACCTACTAAGATTCAGTAATAATCACATTTAGATGAGTTCGTAAATGACCAGTCTCCTGTTCACACCACCACAGGATCTCTGCTGCCCTCGTCAAAAACTACTATTTCTATTACGATCAAATATTTAACGCCTATTTTAACAACCACCGTTAATGATTGCAAGCGTGTAACTAAATTATTAGCCTAAAATTTCTTTTAATTCGTCAACTTTATCAAGGTGTTCCCATGGTAAGTCTACATCGGTCCGACCAAAGTGACCATAAGCAGCAGTTTGCTTATAAATTGGCCGCTTCAAGTCAAGCATTTCAATAATTCCAGCTGGACGTAAATCAAATACTTTTCGAACAGCAGCAATTAATTCTTCTTCTGAACGAGTACCGGTACCATAAGTATTAATCATGATCGATACTGGTTCTGCTACACCAATGGCATAAGCAACTTGAATTTCGGCCTTCTTAGCATAACCAGCTGCGACAATGTTTTTAGCAATATAGCGCGCAGCATAACTAGCAGAACGGTCAACCTTAGTAGCATCCTTTCCAGAAAAGGCTCCACCACCGTGATGGGCAGCCCCACCATAAGTATCAACAATAATCTTCCGTCCTGTTAAGCCGGCATCCCCTTGCGGTCCACCGATTACAAAGCGACCTGTTGGATTAATGAAGTACTTAGTTTGGTCATCAAGGTACTCAGCCGGAATGACTGCTTCAATCACTTGTTCTTTAATATCCTTTTTAATTTGATCAAGTGAAACCTCTGGATCATGCTGGGTACTTAAAACAACGGTGTCAACACGTAATGGCTTGTCATTCTCATCGTATTCTACAGTTACTTCGGCCTTTGCATCTGGACGAAGGTAAGAGATAACGCCATCCTTACGTAGTTGAGCAATCTTACGCATTAATTTATGGCTTAAAACCAATGTTAATGGCATATATTCAGGTGTTTCGTCAGTAGCGTAACCAAACATCAATCCTTGGTCACCGGCACCAATCTTATCAAGCGGATCAGCTTCACCTTCACGCGTTTCTAAGGAGTCATCAACCCCTTGCGCAATGTCTGGTGATTGTTCATCGATCGCAGTGATAACAGCACAGTTATCAGCATCGAAACCGTACTTGCCATCTGTATAACCGATCTTACGAATTGTGTCCCGCACAATCTGTTGGATATTAACGTAGGCCTTAGTAGAAACTTCACCAAAGACTAATACTAGTCCAGTAGTAACTGAGGTTTCAACTGCAACCCGTGAATCAGGATCCTTCTTAAGCAATTCATCTAAGATCGCGTCACTGATTTGGTCAGCAATCTTATCTGGATGTCCTTCTGATACTGATTCGGATGTAAATAAATGTCGTTCTGCCATTTTCTAATTCCCCCATATTCTATTGAAACTTTCAAATAGTTTGTAGTTGCGGTTACAAGGCATCTTCACGTTCAGACGTGAATCCTATCGGGAATTGCTTTATAACGATAATAATCTTAGCATAATTGTCAACCAACAATCAATGTTAATCCTTACATTCTTAATTTAAACGGGCATTGACCATCCCCACCGCTGTCATGAAAGAGTAAATAATTGTCGGACCAACAAATTTAAATCCATCCTTCCGCATTTGTTTGGCTATTTCTTCCGAAGCAGCCGTTTTAGGAGCTAATTCAATATCGGTAGTTAACCCCAAGTCTTGAGGCTGATCATCAACAAAGCGCCACACATAATTATCAAACGTCTTTCCCGTTTTCCGTAATTTTAAAATCACTTGTGCATTATTAATTACCGCTAATATTTTAAGACGATTACGAATAATAGTTTCATCCTCGCATAATCGATTAATATCTTCATCGGTAAATGATGCCACTTTTTCAATATTAAAGTTATCGAATGCCTGATTAAATGCTTCCCGTCGCCGCCAGATTGTCTGCCAAGTTAAACCAGCCTGAAATAATTCTAAAGATAACATTGCAAATAACTGCTGGTCATCATGAACTGGAAATCCCCAGTAGTGATCATAATAGTCTTGCATTTCTGGTGTCGCATTTGCCCATTGTGGTCGTTTAAGTGTCATTATCAATACCTCTTTTTTGTTTTCAAAATAAATAGGGAGCAGAAATTTTCTTCTCCCTATTTATATACTAATTTTTGGTTATTTTGTACTTTTTTCCTTATTAGTATTTTTTAGCATAAATGCTAGTACGAGACCAATCAATTCAGTGACGATCATGCCAATAAATACTAAATGATAGCCGTGAAGGGAAGCGACTTGCGCCGAACTTCCCCGTTGAAGTGCATTTGTAGTAGCAACCGTTAAGATCAGTGTTGAAATAGTAACACCCGCGGACCCGAGAACTTGCCGGACTGTTGTAATTACAGCTGTTCCGTGAGGCACTAATTCATCAGGTAAGGCATTTGCTCCCAGTGTGACGGCCGGCATCATTACAAAGGCATTTCCACCTTCAATCACCATTGCGCAAAGGATCATTCCCAATAAGCTGAGATGATTAAGGACGATTAATCCAGCAACCCAACCAATGATAATCATAAACATTCCCACCAGCATTGTCGGTTTAAACCCAATTTTATCAGCCAATTTTCCTGACAAAGGATTCAGGATACTAAGAAAAGCAGCTCCAGGCACTAGGGCCATTCCAGAAACAAATGGACTAACTTTTAATACTCCCTGATAATAAAGGGGAAAAATAATTGTCGTTACAATTAAGGCAATATATGAAATCGACGTTAAAAGAATTGCTAAATCATAATTAAAAGTCTTCAATACCCGTAATTCCAATAGCGGGTGCTTGAGGTGAAGCTGCCGAATGCAGAACCAGATAACCGCAATAAGACTAACGATAAAAATCCCTGCATTTATTTCCCATGCAGGATTCTTTTTTCCGGTTTGGTCAACAACGTACATAATCCCAATTAATCCAACTAGTAAAATTACTGATAGCCAATCAAGGTTCGTTTCATGGCGTTCCATTACATCTTGGATCAGTCCGCTAGCAGCCATTAAAATAATTATGGAAATAACAAGCATGAAGAGGATAAAAAGGCTCTTCCAGCTAAAGAACTTTAGAACAATTCCTGAAACAATCGGTCCACAGGCAAGGGCGGATCCCATTACCAAACCAGCAATCCCCATCGTTGAGCCCCGCTCTTCTTTAGGCGTAATCTCAAGCAAAACAGTTTGGTATGATGGGAATAAAACTCCAACGGCAAAAGCTTCCATGGCCCGTCCAATCATCATAAACCAGAAACCATTAATTCCCCAAGATGATGGTGTTAAAACAATCATCAAGGATCCGATATCAAATAGTCCTAGTGCTCCAATAAACATTGTCTTAAAACTCATATTGTTGAGCATCCATGGGCTAATTGGCATGCTGACACACATTACGAGCATAAAACCAGTCGTCAGCCATTGAACGGTTGATGCTGAAATCCCAAAAGCGTTCATTAAAGTTGGATAGGCAGTTGACAACGATGATTGACTAATCGACATCGTAAAGGTACCAACTAGTAAAGTAAAAATAAACCAAAAGCGACTATAACTTTTTCCATTGCGTGCGATACTTTGATCCATATCATTCTCTCCTTCTTTAGAATAATTATTATCTGACCGTTAATTATTATATGTTTTGAATTAGTGAATGTAAATGTTATAATGTCAATAGATTATAATTATTTTAAGAAAGGGGACGACATTATGGCAGAAGCAGAATTTGATCGAGCTCTTGACCATCTCCGTGAAAACAAGGTTCGTCTTACTCCCCAGCGGAAAACTATCTTAAATTACTTAATCAATCATCATACTCATCCAAGTGTCGAAATGATTTATGATGACCTTAAAGACACAGTTGACAATATCAGCATGGCAACTGTATACAATACCCTAAAGCTCTTCGTTGATTACAATCTCGTAATTGAGTTAAAAAATGGTGATGGTAGTACCCACTTTGATTATTTCGGCCACCCGCATTATCATGTCGTCTGCGATAATTGTGGTAAGATTTCTGATGTTTTTGATGAACATTTTACTGCAATCACGAAAGAATTAACGGTTATGACTCATGAAAAGACTGGCTATCTAGTTACAGGAAATAACATCGAAGTCCATGGCATTTGTCCCGAGTGTCAACGTAAATTACATTTGAATCGTTAGTAAAAAATTCCCCGAAAACTCGGGGAATTTTTTATGCTTTCTTTTGTGTTAATGAAGCAACGGCAAGAATTGCAAACCAAGCCAATGTTAGTATAAGAGCAATTAAAGTTTGTTTCTCCATACATAAAACAATTAGCACAATAAAAAGAAAAACTAAAATAACATAGTCAGTAAAAGGTGCGCCTGGCATCTTAAAAGTCCTTGATTGCGGATGCTGACGAATATATTTTAAATGTGCCAAGATGATAGCAGCCCATACAAAGAGAAAACTCGTGGTAGCAATACTGGAAACAAAAGTAAAAACTCCTTCTGGCATTACTAAGTTTAAGATAGCGGCAATTCCAATAACGACTGCAGAAATAATAACCGCTGTTGCAGGCACCGACCGCTTAGATAAGCGACTAATCTTACGGATAACAGGCCGATGAGCAGTAGAGGTTAACTCAGCTAGCATCCGACCAGTTGTATATAGAGAACTATTACAAGCAGAAGCCGCAGCAGTAATTACTACAAAATTAACGATACTAGCAGCCCCCGGAAGACCGATGTCGCGAAAAACAAGGACAAACGGACTATTGCTTGGTGAAAGTTTACTCCACGGATAAATGCACATAATGACAGCCAAAGCACCGATATAAAAGAGCATAATTCGAATAGGAATACCATTAATTGCCTTAGGAATAACAACTTTAGGATTCTCTGCCTCAGCCGCTGTCACCCCTACCATTTCAATTCCAACAAAGGCAAATACAACCATTTGAAAAGAAAGCATGAAGCCCTTTGTCCCGGTAGCAAAAAAGCCCCCATCATTAACTAAATTAGCAGGAGTAGCGAGATAGCCGCTTGCCGAATGAAAATGAAGTAAAACTAAAATGACACCAACGACAATTAAAATAACAATTGCCAAAATTTTAATAAGGGCAAACCAAAATTCGAGTTCACCAAACGTACTAACAGTCATTAGATTTAATCCCAATAAAATTAGGAGAGTTATTAATCCAGGTAACCATTGGGGAACTTGAGGAAACCATAGTTGAAAATATAAGCCAATGGCGGTAACTTCGGCCATTGCCAATGCTAGCCAACACACCCAATAAGCCCAGCCCATTACAAAACTCACGCGATTACCAAGATAATCACGAATCGCATCCATAAACGAATGATAATGTAAGTCGGAAAGAAGCAACTCTCCCAGGGCCCGCATAATTCCAAAACAAATAATCCCAGTAATTAAATATGCTAAAAGGATTGCTGGACCAGCAGCGTGAATTGCCTTCCCCGATCCAAGAAATAATCCTGTCCCAATCGTTCCGCCAAGCGCCATTAATTGAATATGACGGCTTTTAAGCTTACGTGTAAATTCTTGTTTTTCTGCCATGATCCTCTCTCTTTCTCAATAATTGAAGTTTTATTAATCCTAGTTAGGTTTACTAGTCATTACTAAAAAAATCAACTATGATATATAACATTGAAAACCTATTGTATACCATTTTTCGTAGAAGGAGAAATTACATTGTACGCATTAGTTCACTGGATCCCATTTTTTATTTATTTTTTTGCAGGATCTGTCCTCGTTACCCATAATCACCTTTGGGAAAAATTTCCTAACTTCAGCCAGCATATTACAATTGCAACCTTTTTTATCTATTTAACTGCTATCGACTGGCTTTGTCTAACCCCTTCAATGTTTAATTTTAGTTCTGCTAACAAACTTTTATTTTATTTTCACGGCGTACCATTTAATATCATCCCCCTCCAAGGACTCAGCCAAGAATTTTTCTTAAATATTGTGATGACCTTACCACTAGGAGTTTATCTTTATTTAATTAATCACCAAATGCCCTTCAGTCGTGCTATTCTTTACGGCTTTTTCTTCAGCTTATTTATCGAGTGTAACCAATTTGTTTGCGACCTTCTTTTCCATATTGGAAGGGTTGCCGATGTGGATGATTTGATTAGCAATACCATCGGAACTACAATTGGTTTTGCAGTAATGATCATACTTGATCAAACGATTTTTCATCAAGTTATTAAACAATTTATGCTAGTAGGTGGAAAATCTGATAAACTGAATAACTGAGGTGGTAAAAGATGATTACAAATGAACAAAGAGCGCATGATATTGCTCTTACCTTACTACAATCCCGAGCAAAAGATCTAAAGCCAATCGAAGCATATCATGAATATGTCAATTCATTATTACCAATCTTAAAGGAGATTGATAAGGATTTTCCCAACGGTATTAAAGAGCACCTTTAATTTCCCGGGAAATTACGACAAAAGGAGCTGTGACATAAGTTAGGTCACTTCCACAAAATACGAACAGCGCAGTATAACAATGGCCTTCAGCGTTCGACTTTGCCGGACGCTGAAGGCCTATTGTTGCTTGCGGGGGCTCCCAGAGGCTAGCTTCGCATCAAAAAACGAAGTCACAAGTAACTTCTGTCTCGCTCCCTTTCCTACGATTAGTCAAGAAAAATATTTAGAAAAGAAGAGTATACTAAACTAACCCGGTTCTTCTTCAAAAATCGAG
>NZ_LN887423.1:0-3241 GCF_036621895.1 Limosilactobacillus reuteri subsp. porcinus | reverse complement strand
ACATAAAAACCGGATGATGAATTGTTCAAAAAATTCATCATCCGGTTTTTATTTTGGACTAGGAGTTTTTTCCCAGCCTCATCGACCCTAATATTGAAGAGGAACACTTCGATTTATTTGTCCGTGAAATGAATCCCCAAATTAATAACCTCTTAAAAAGTTTTACAAGTACCGAACCAGTATTATGGTGTTATGACGCCGATCAAATCATCCCCATTAAATTCCTTGATATCTTTGAACTAACTGTCGCTAAGACTGGTACTAAAATTTCAACAAAAGATCATACCTACTTTTATCGTGAACGGTTATCTCACTTCAAAAGCAATCTTCCGAATGATTTTATTGAAGCATCTGTCAGCACTATTTTTAATTATCATTACCTTGATCGCCTTGAGTTATTAGATAATGGTTTGATAGATGCAATTTTAACAAATGGTAGCCATATTCAGATTTCGCGACGAAAAATCAAAAATTTGAAAGCGAGGTTAGGACTATGAAAAAATATGTCAAATATTCGATTGGTTTCTCAGGAATTGGTGTTCTAATTGGCTTAGCAATCTCTTTAGTTTTCAACTATCTTAACGGCAGTACCACTTACTACCCATCATCCCCTAATTTTGTTAACCAATTCGCCCGTCCCCTTAACAGCGTAACTGTTTCTGTTGTTTTATGGATGCTAATTGGCTGTGTTTTTGGGTTTGGCAGTTTAATTTTTGAACTTAAAAATTGGTCACTGCTAAAGAAAACGATCATTAATTTCTGCGCTTACTATGCTGGCTTTGCGCCATTAGCAATCCTATGCGGTTGGTTCCCGCTGACTTGGCTTAATTTTGCTATTTTCACGCTTATCTTTATTGTAATTTATGCCATCATTTGGAGCCTTAATTGGTATTCGATAAAAAAAGAGATTCGCTCAATTAATCAGCAAATCAAAAAGTAATTTCCTTCACATTTGATTGTAATAAGCCTGGACCAATTCAACAAAGTTATTAATGTTATAAGTTGTTCCAAATAGCTTACGAGCCGCTGTCGACCAATAAGAAATCGGGTCTTCGTGATCAGTCCCACCAAGATAGTTTGAAATCATTGCATGGGTCCAAACAGTTCCCCCACCATCTTTGGTTCCCTTCGTCACAGGCAAATTATTCTGTTTTAAGATATAGGCTGTATAATAAGCAGCGTTGCCAAGCTGGTTCGCAAAAGATGCTGCGGTATATTCATGAGGCATTTCAAACTGGACAAAGTATGGATTAGCATATGGTCCTGCTCCTTCTGCCATATATTTTGTATCCGCAATATTAATAATTTGTTGATTATCAATAAATGTATGAACAAACACTCTAGTTGAACTATAATTTTGCTTCATGTAAGATACTTCACTACTAATCGTTGAATTTTCATTCCCAGTATCGTGAATTACGACCCCACGAGGATTTCCAGATGAAGTACTGTACCCGCGTTGTTCAAATATACTTAAAATTTGTTTAGTAATTTTAGCGTGTGGAAGACCAGATTGAGTAAGATAACTATTGATTTCGTTGTTCATTTTCAGCTCAATATCGGTGGCCCGAACAAAATAATTTTTTCCATTATAGTTAATCTGTGCGTAAGTATCATCGTTATCATTAGAAGGCAGATAGTAGCGATTGACCTTAACTAAGGCTTGATCAGGCAGGTTGACGCGTTGAATTGCTGAAAGTGAATTATATATTCTTGCGCTACTGCTTAACGTAGCCGTTTCACTAACAGCATATGAATTACTAACCTCCCGCGTATGATGAGAATAAAACCAACTCCCACCGATTATTGCCGCGACGATTATAATAAGTGATAGATATATTAAATTTTGTTTTTTCTTTCTCTTTGCCATACTAGTTATTGTAACGAATAAATTTGAATTTTGTAGGAAAAAACTAATTATTTATAAGTAAAGTTAAAAATCCCTTGCCGTCATCAATACTGAAAGCAAGGGATCATTTTTTATTTACCATCCATTAAGCAGCACCACTACAAACATGCCATTTACGTGATTAACACCCATACACGTGATATTGTTAAATAAAAATATTTATGATATTATATACTTACAAAAAATAAGTAATAGGAAGGAGCAACTAATTATGAATGTCGAATTAGGAATCTCAACATTTGGTGAAACGACCCCACTCGAAAAAACAGGTAAGGCAATTAGCCATGATGAACGGATTAGAAATCTTATTGAAGAAGTAGAATTGGCCGACCAAGTAGGAATTGATGCATATGCTATCGGTGAACACCACCGCAAAGACTTTACAGTTTCGGCACCTGAAATCATTATAGCGATGGCGGCCGCAAAAACAAAACAAATTCATCTTTCAAGCGCCACTACTAATTTACCAACGATTGATCCAATTCGGGTTTTTGAGCAATATGCCACAATTGATGCAATGGCTCCTGGAAGAATTGAAATTATGGCTGGCCGCGGATCATTTACTGAAGCATTTGATTTATTTGGTTATGATCTTGATAATTATGATGAACTATGTCAACCACCACTGACTAAAATTAGTGGCTTGTGAGCTGAAAATCCTCGTGGATTTCAGACCACAATTTGCGTAGATAGGGACAACTTGCTTGACCAGCCGAGGCTGTAATCAAGTAGTGGTCGTCTAATTACCAACGCCTTTTATGTCCCCAGGTTGCCATAGGGACAGATAAGCTAGGCTAGTTTAGCTATTCCCTTATCAAGAATATTTTTAGCTGCGTTCCAGTCACGAATATGGTGAGTACCACAGTTAGGACAAGTCCATTTGCGGTCAGCTAACGTTAGTTTGTCCGTGCCATTAGTACCCATCACAAAGCCACAATTGTGACATGTTTGGGTAGTATTTCTTGGACTGATTGTGATAAATTGCCGACCATACAGATCTGCTTTATATGCTAACATGCCAAGAAAGGAACGCCAGCCAACGTCAGAGATACTAAGCGCTAAAGCATGATTTTTGAGCATATTCTTACTACGCAACTCCTCAGCTACTACTAAATCGTGGTTCTTGATTAGTTCAGTAGAGATTTGTTGAAGAAAATTATGTCTTTGGTTCATTACTTTGGCATGAAGCTTAGCAACTAACAAGCGTTGCTTTTGGTAATTTTTACTGTCTCGTAAGGGGCTGGGAATTAACTATTAATTCTTGGTTCTCTAACAGTAAAATCCGGACTATGATTTTTGATCGATCAAAAATCGTAGTCCGGATTTTAAATT
>NZ_LN887422.1:0-9759 GCF_036621895.1 Limosilactobacillus reuteri subsp. porcinus | reverse complement strand
GTTTTTTCCCAGCCTCTTTTTATTTTCTACTGTTTATCTTTAATATCAAATTCTGGGAACCAAATACCAATTTCACGAGTGGCACTGTTAACGTTATCAGACGTATGAATGATATTTCGCAAGTTGCCATCAGGCCATTCACGACCATAGTCACCACGAATTGTTCCCCATTCAGCTTCACCAGGGTTAGTAGCTCCTGCCATGTTATGAATTGCTTGGATTACATTAGTACCAGAAACAACAATTCCGACAATTGGTCCTTCTGTCATGTATTCTAACAATTCAGGGAAGAATGGTTTGTCAACTTTATCAAAATAATGTTGACGAAGCTTTTTTTCTGATGGGTCAATCATCTTAAGAGCTTCAATATTATATCCTTTCCGTTCAATACGGGTAATAATATCTCCAATATGACGAGTCTTTACCCCATCAGGCTTTACTAGTACAAGTGTGTATTCGTCTTTAACCATGGCGAAGCATCTCCTTTTTCTATATCTACTCCATTAGATTATCATAAGTCGACACTTCTCGAAAGCGTTTTTAGACAATAGAAAAATTTAATTTTTATTTGGCAATTGATATTCAATCGTTAAAAGACGCCCAGCTTTCTCGTTAATTGCGTCGCTAACTGAACCGTTGCTTAAAAGGACCAGTTCATGCATTGCCCGTGATGCCATTGTATAGATCATACCGACTTCATCAGTATTAGCTAGGTTTTTAGCAGAGACATCCGCAGCAAGGACAGCATCGAATTCGAGTCCTTTTGCTAAGTAAATTGGGAGAATTAAGATCCCCTTTGGCAATTCACTTGCATCCTTATCTAAGAGATGAATATTTTCAACCTTTTGCCGGCGAAGTAATTGATAAATAACAGCGGCTTGCTCTTGATTCTTGGTTAAGATCGCTACAGTTTCATGTTCGTTAGCTAGTTTAAGTGTCTCATCTAACAAGCTTTGCTGACTCTCTTTATCAGAATAACGAACTAACAAGCGTGGTTTCTTTCCATGGCGAGTGAAAGAAATTATCTTATCTCCATCCGGCAACAAGGCCTTCGCAAAATTAGTAATCTCCGTCGTGGAACGATAACTTCGCCGTAAAGCAATTAAATTAGGCCGCTTAGCCTTTAATACCCCACTAAGTTTGTTTAATAACTCTTCCGGTAACTGCAATGGCTTAAAAAGAGCCTGTTCACTATCACCGAGGACCGTAAACTTAGCTTGGGGAAAGGCGTGTTTTAAGTAGATTAACATCGCTGTTGAATAATCTTGCATCTCATCAATAAATACATATTGAAAAGAACGATTTTGTCCTGTACCGGAAATCAAATCACGCAGATACATCAAAGGTGCCGCATGCATTAATTCCAGCCGATGGTATTCAATCTCATCTTGAAAAGCAAGAATCATTGTTGCCCATTCCCGCTGACTAATTGTCTTAGGTACCTCAACTTGATGCAAAAACTTATTATATTGATTATAAAAATCGAGAAAGTAATTATTATAGATCGCATCTGCAATCACACGTAAGCGTCGTTTAGCTAAGCGCCGTGAAAGGTAAACATATTGCTCATCTTCATCCTTAAAGTCATCAATTGACTTCTTACCACAAAGATTGTGCAATTGTTGTAAATCAAGTGAATCCAGTTCTTTAGCTACCCAATCTTTTTTAGCTTCATCTTTAACTCGCCGCTGTAATTCACGAATTAACTTATTTTTCAATTGAACTAACTTATCAGCAGGAGCCATCGTCAATGGTAATTCTTTATAAAGATCTTTGACGTGGTCAGCTGAAAAGAAAACTTGACCATTAAAACGAATATCAGCAAACTGCAAATCCTCAATTGTCATTTTCTCGACATAATGTGCAATTGACGTCATAAAAGATTCACTTTCAATAAAGTCAGCAACAACATGAGAAGCATTTTCAGGTTTTTGCCGTTCTTCATAGCGATCAAATAATGTTTCTACTTGCAAGCCTTCAAAACGCCGCCGGATAAACCCTTCTAATGTTACTTGCCGCATATTTCTTTCACCAAGACTTGGCAAAACTTCAGAAATGTAGTGGCTAAATAAATTATTGGGACTAAAGAGGACAATCTGATCCGCATTCAATTCTGTTCGACTATGATAAAGCAAGTATGCAATTCGCTGAAGGATCGCTGAAGTCTTTCCTGAACCAGCCACTCCTTGTACTAGCAAAAGATCACTACGCGTATCACGGATAATATCATTTTGCTCTTTTTGAATTGTTGCCACAATATTATGCATATACTGGTCATTTTGCTTTCCAAGAGCTGCTTGCAAAACTTCATCACCAACCGTTTCATTGGTATCAAACATGTTAGTGATCTTGCCATCCTTAATAGTGAATTGGCGTTTCTTTTTTAATTCTGTGGTTTGCATCCCAGCTGGCGTTTCATAATTGACTTTCCCAAGGGTACCATTATAGTAAACCCCAGAAATCGGTGCCCGCCAGTCATAAATTAAAAAGTCTGTTTTATCTTCATTCATTAAAGAAGAAGTACCAATGTATAGCGTTTCACTCTTATCTTCACCAGGATCTTGAATATCAATCCGGCCAAAATACGGTGACCCTTTTAAGTTTTTCAAAGTTCTTAACTGGTGCTTTAGAATTGATTCGCTTTCCGCTGCTCGTGAAACCAATTGTCGCTGCTGTTCAATCATTGACCGAGATTCAGCAATATCATCAACTTCATAACGATTAATAGATGCATTTTCACTATAATTACGTTCAACTGCCCGTGTTTCACGATGAGCATCTTCAACAGCTTTAGTGGTAGCAGCTATCTGTTGGTCAATTTGTTTTTCAACATTATCAACCCGCGCTTGCTCCGTTTCTCGTTCATGATTTTCCATCAAAAGCCCCCTTTACTCAAGTTCGTTGGCTGATCGTTTCAATGCATTCTTTAAAATGAATGGCGCTAATACAGTTGCGATAATAATCACGGTAATTACATCTGAATAATACATTGGCGAAAGAAGATGTGCTTCATAACCAATCTGGGCTGTAATCAATCCCATTTCACCACGGGCAACCATCCCACTACCGACAATATAAGAACTAGGCATGCTAAAGCCAGATAGCTTAGCACCTGCTCCACATCCAAGCAGTTTTGTTAAGCATGCAAGGATTGTCATTACAATAACAAAGACAAACGATTCACCAATATTATCAAAGCGCATGTTCAAGCCTACACTGACAAAGAATAGCGGAATAAACATTGCATATCCAATTGGAATAAAACTCCGGTCAACAACTTCTTTATGCTTGGTGTTAGCCACAGCAATTCCGGCGAAGAAGGAGCCAACAGCCCCACTCAAGCCAACATAATCAGCAATTGCGGCCATGCCTAAACAGATAATCATCGCCATTACCGACGTTGAAGCAACTGTTAATAGGCGATCACTCATATGAATCAGGTAAGGTGCTAACCAACGAATCAATAGGTAAGTTCCACCAAAGAACACTAACTGCATCAAGAGGACAATTCCTAAAGGCTGACCATTGCCGTGGCCACTATTGCTGCTTCCATTGATTACACTAATCATCACACTTAACAAGATAACACCAATAATATCATCGGCAACCGCTGCTCCAAGCACTGTTGCCCCCTCTCGGCTATCTAGGCGATTAAATTCACGCAATACTGCAACTGAAATACTAACAGATGTTGTCGCAAAAATAACCCCGATAAAAAGTGATTCAAGCTTAGTAAAGCCAAACATATAACTTACTGGTCCCATAATTACAATGGGAACAATTACCCCCAAAAGCGCCACAACAACAGCGGGCTTCAAGTATTTTCTTAGTAAGGATAGGTCGCTTTCCAATCCTGCGATGAACATCAAGATAATAACCCCAATTTCCTGAAATTCATTCATCATTGAATTTAAATGAACCCAATCTAAAACAGCGGGTCCTGCAATGATTCCAACTAGGATTTGTCCAATCACTTCTGGAATCTCAACGCGACGACATAAGTGTGCTACGATCTGGGTTGCAAGCAATAACCCCGCCAACACTGCAATAAATTCCATTTCTTTTCCTCCAATTTATCAATTAAGCTAATGCTATATAATTTTGATTTTAACATAGCCGTAATTTCAATCCTAATTATATTACTAGCAAGGTCATATTCTTATAAAGAAGAAAAGAGATTTAGAAAAACGAATCGTTTTTCTAAATCTCTTTTCTTAGTTCATTTTAAGCCATCTAGCGGGTTCGAACCGCCGACCTCATCCTTACCATGGATGTGCTCTACCTAGCTGAGCTAAGATGGCGCTTAAAGTATACCCGAAGATGGTCTTAAATTGCAAGAGTTACCAACCTAACTCTTCTGCATTTGCGGGAGCTGCTAATTTACCAGCGGCTAATTCCGCGAATGCTTGATCAATCATCGCAAAAGCTTGATCTAATTCTTTTTCTGTAATAACTAATGGTGGTTGGAAACGAAGTATACTCCCCCGTAAACTAATGATAATTGCTCCTAATTCAAAGATGCGGTACATTAGCTTGGTTGTTGCTTCTGTATCACCTTTTCCCGTAACTGGATCAATGATATCAATACCACCATCAAGTCCATACATTCGAACATCACCCACAAAAGGATATTTTTGCTGTTCAAGCTTAAAAAATTCAGCTGCTTTTTTGCCAAGGCGTTGTGAACGTTCTAAAAGATGCTCATTTTGAATAACATCTAAGGTCGCGTTCGCTGCTGCAGCCGTAATTGGGTTACCAGCTGTAGTGTAAACATTGGCTGGCGCACCTAATGATTCCAGAACCTCCTTACGACCAATCATTGCACTAAGCGGCATTCCCGAAGCTAAGGACTTACCAACAGACATTAAATCTGGTTCAATCCCAAAATGCTGGATCGACCACCATTTACCAGTCCGTCCCATCCCTTGATTAACTTCATCAATGGCAAAGAGAATTCCATTAGCTTTAGCAAATTCGTATACCTTTTGCATATAAGCAGGAGGAGTCTTAACAATTCCCCCATCACCTTGAATTGGTTCAATAAGAATTGCAGCAACTTCATCAACTGGCAAATAAGTTTCAAAAGGCAGCATAAATTGATGGAACATCCGCTCAATAAACGCTTCGTCACTTTCATTAGTTAATCGTTCCCATGGACTAGGGAATGGTACCTTTACTACGCCTGGTAGCATTGGACCCATTTTTCTTGTCATGTTTAATGAAACACCTGACAAGCTCATTGAACCGTAAGTTGAACCATGATAGGCCCCCGTAAAGGAAATAATATATTGGCGTCCAGTATATGCTCGCGCAAATTTAATAATTGCGTCATTAGCATCCGAACCAGAATTACCCCATACCATTTCAACTGGCCCGCTTATCGGCGCTAATTCTGCTAATCGAGGTGCTAACCGCGCTGCTTGTGAATTAGCAAAGTACGCTGGAGTATACTGAATCATTTTAGCTGCTTGTTCTTGAATAGCTTGCACTACTCGCGGATGCGCATGACCAGTATTAGTCGAACTAGCACTGGCAAGCAAATCGATATAATCATTTCCTTCTATATCAGTAACCATTGCCCCCCGTCCATGATCTAATACAATATCGTAGTACTTAATCCGGGCAGCAGTTGCAAATGCATTTTTTTCTTCTAATAAAACATCTCTATTCGTTTTCTTCTGCTTCAGTTTCGTTTTTAACATTTTGTCCATCTTCTTTCTTTGCCATTGACGAGTGGCGCATTCCATAAGCAAAGTAAATAATTAAGCCAAAGATAAACCAGATACCAGCGTAAAGTTTTGCTTGGTAATCTAATCCCATAAACACAAGTAATGAAGCAAGAAAACCTAGAGCTGGTAATACTGGATAGAATGGCATCTTAAATGAAGGATTTGGAATATCTTTTCCTTCACGACGACGTAATGCATAAACACCAAGTGAAACAAACATAAAGGCAATCAACGTACCGGCTGAGATCAATTGGGAAAGAAAGGCAAATGGGAAGAAGGCACCGATCAAAACAGCACCAATTGTAAGTGTCCAAAGTGCACGGTTTGGTCGATTATGTTCATCAAGTTTCCCAAGCCATTTTGGCAACATTCCATCACGACCAAATGAGTAAATCAACCGCGAACCAGCCATGCTCATCCCAATCAAGGCGGTAAACATTCCTAGAACAGCAATTGTTTGAACAACAGTTGCTACACCACTATGATGAGCTGCACGTAATGCAAGCCCAACTGGTTCAGCACTATTAGCGTATTGTTGATATGGTAATACCCCAATCAATACAAGACTAACTGCTATAAAAAGAACAACTGCGATTACTAAGGAACCAAGGATTCCACGTGGCATCGTTTTTTGTGGATTGATTGCTTCCGCTGAATTAGCAGCAATTGAGTCAAATCCGATATAGGAAAGGAAAATCATCGATACCCCGGCATATATACCCTGCCAACCACCAAATGCACCATTAGCTGTTTCATGGTATTGTGGAATAAATGGCATAAAATTGCTTGCTTTTATAGCGGTTAAACCAACAACAATAAAAAGTAAAATTGCAAAAACTTTAAGAATAACAAGAAGATTTTCAACACGAGCAGCTTGTGAGACCCCGCGTGAAATTAAGAGGGCTACTAAAATAATTACAACAACTGAAACAAGATCAACAACTCCGCCTTCTGTACCAAAAGCATTTGATAATGAAGCAGGCAGCTTCCAACCAAGCGGAACAAATAATGCCCGGAAGTTAGCAGAGAGCCCAGACCCAACAAAGGCCAAAGCAATAAAGTATTCAGCTAATAGTGCCCAACCAGCGATCCAACCAAAAAGCTCTCCAAACACAACGTTAATCCATGAATAGGCTGAACCAGCAAACGGCATTGCAGCAGCCATTTCTGCATAGGCGAAGGCAACTAGCCCGGCCACGATCGCAGCAATTAAAAAAGAGATAACTACTGAAGGTCCGGTATGCATTGCGGCCACTTCACCAGGAAGAGTAAAAATGGAAGTGGACACAATCGTTCCAACACCTAAAGCTAAAAAGTCCCGCACCTTCAAAGATCGAACCAAATGACCGTCTTTATTATCATAAACACGCGGGTCTTCTTTACGTGTAATTGTTTTCCAAAAACTCATAATCATCCTCCTTTTCTAAATGATTAAAATTTGATTAGAATTATAAGAAAATCTTTAATACATTTTACCAAGGTGCTCTTCTCTGGTCAATCGTTTATTTAAATTAATTAAAGAAAGCGATTTCCACAATTACATCCATATTAAACATTTTTTCCTTAACATAAATTGATGTCATATTGCTAACCCCCCAATTTTACAAATAATAATTTAATGAGTATAAAATGAGGTTATTACCCTTCGCTATTTTAATCATTCGGGTTAAAATAGTTATAATCATATTCGAAAAGAGTGATTTTATATGTTATCACCAGATGAAATTCGTTACTCAATCAAGGTCATGCGGCAAACATTTCCCGAAGCAGGAACAACTTTGATTGCTGACACAAACTACCACTTTCTTTTGGCTACAATCTTGAGTGCACAGTCAACAGATCAATCTGTCAATGAAGTAACGCCAGCACTATTCGCTCGTTTTCCGTTGCCAGCAGATTTAGCAGGGGTTGAACCCGCAGAAGTTGAGCCTTATATCAAAAGATTAGGGCTTTATCGAAATAAAGCTAAGTTCTTAGTCAAAACTTCTCAACAAATTGTTACTGACTTTAACGGTGAGGTTCCCCACACCCTCAAAGAGCTAATGACCTTATCTGGAGTCGGGAGGAAAGTTGCTGATGTTGTCCTTGCAGAATGCTTTAACATTCCAGCTTTCCCAGTTGATACCCATGTTAGTCGTGTTGCCCGCCGCCTTAGAATGGTTGAACCCAAAGCATCCGTTCTTGCAATTGAAAAGAAATTAATGAAAACTATTCCTCCTGAACACTGGTTAGATGCCCATCATAGTATGATTTTTTGGGGTAGATATGTCTGCACGGCCAGAAATCCTAAATGTCAAACTTGTCCACTATTATCACTCTGCGTAACAGGCCAAAATAATGTGATTTAACTTAGAAGATTATGGATAATAAAATGAGAGAAATAGACAAAAATCAATATATTGGAAGTGGCTTTAGTGCTTATGGCGGTGAATTAGAAGTCTTATTAACCTACCAAGATGATAAGATTCAAGATTTACAAGTAATCAAACATCATGAATCAGAAATGGGTCAATGGGCTTTAGATGAACTTCCCGGTAAAATTATTGCGGCTAATAGTGCAGACGTAGATGGCATTACTGGGGCCAGTGCAACAAGTCGTGCGATTAAAGAAGCAACCAAGGATGCATTGCAACAGGCACAACAAAATTAAGCATAAATACAACAATAGCGAGGAATTAGGAAAAATTTTATTTTTCCTAATTCCTCGCTATTTTCTTAATAAAGTTAAATATTTAATCGTTAGCAGCTGCTTTTCTTTTCCGTCCTAAAACAAGCGTTATTACCCAGGAAATAATTAGGAATATCGATACAAACCAATATGGATATTGATAATTAACATCTAATAAATAGCCACTAATAAGCGGTCCAATAATATTTCCCACACTTGTTAATGACATATTTACCCCGTTCAATAATCCTTGGTTTGTCTTGCTCATCTTAGTTAATAATGTAGTAATTGTTGGGCGCAACAGATCGAACGCTTCAAAAACAAACAAGGTTGCAATAATGATATGCCAATGATTGTGATCATAAATCACCATGATCGTTCCAACTAAACTAAGGAAAAAACTGTATCGCATTAGTCGAACTTCCCCCAGCCAACGAACTAGCCGATCAAAGAAAAAGACTTGCAGAATAAGCGAAATAATCCCGTTGAGGGTTAAAACAAGCGCAATTGCGTTTAAGTCAAAATTATGAACTTCATTGACATATAAACTATAGATACTTTCAAAGCCAGCTAATCCAAATGAAGCTACAAAGATCATTCCAAAGAGCGTGATTAGTATTGGGGTCATAATTTGTTTCAACTGACTCCAACCACCAGTCAATAATTCATTTTCCGGATTTTTAGTTTCACTCTTAAATAGTTCATCCTCATCGTGAGGTAAAAAGCGCCAGGCAACAACCGTACTAATCAATCCCAGAATACCAGCAACCCAAAATGGGAATTTATAATTTACATGCGCTAACATTCCACCAAGACCTGGTCCTAAAATTAATCCCCCACTAAAAGCTGCTGACAACCACCCAATAACTTTGGCGCGGTCTTTTTCACTAGTAATGTCTGCCGCTAATGCCATTGATGTTGGCACAAACATAGCTGCTGATAATCCATCGACAGCCCGTGATAAGTCAAATAACCATAAATGCTGTGCTAAGGCAAAAACAAATTCAGCAATCGCAAATATCAGCAATCCCCATACTAACATTGGTTTTCGTCCAACTTTGTCTGAAATCCGACCAACAATGGGTGAAGCAATAAATTGCACAAACGCAAATAGGGAAGACATCACTCCCATGTCAAAGGCAGTAAAGTGGTATTCATTTTTAATGAACGGTTCAACTGGGAAGATAAGACTCATTCCGAGACAAATCAAAAATTCACAAAAAAGAACTACAAAGATTATACGCTTTACTTCTTTTGTCATGATATATTTCCTTTCTATATTTTTACAGATTGAACTACTCCCACTTAGCTAAACCTACGGTTTAATGCTTGAAGTGGGAGATTCTGGAAACATCGCATACT
>NZ_LN887421.1:0-65019 GCF_036621895.1 Limosilactobacillus reuteri subsp. porcinus | reverse complement strand
TCTTGTTCATCGGTGCAGTACTTTGCCTTAGACTTCCTTCAGATTCCACCTCACAGTGGACACCCTTGTCCTCAGCTCATGGTTCCGACTACTACGGCCCATAGCGGACTCTCACCGCCTAGCTAATACCCATGCCGGGCGCACATAAATAAAAAAGAGATTGGATAAATTCCAGTCTCTTTTTTATTTAGTATTATTGCAAGTAGCGTTTAAACGCAACTGTTAAGGGTTTATACAAGATAAAATAACAACCAAAATTACCAACCGCATGATAGAAATCAAATAGCAAACCACTTAGCCAGTACGCCATAAAAGCAGCCCAGCCCCCATATATCGACATTCCTAAACTAACTATAAATCCGTATTCAAAACCTAAAAATGTCGCTAAAATTAATTGAAGAGCGAAATGCTTCTTTAAGGGTGTTGCTTTAGCTAATCCTGCTACTGTAACAACACAGACTACATATGCTAAAATTTGCGGAATCGTCCATATACCAAATCCCAGTAAGAGATTTGATAGAACCATTATCATTACTGCTAACGATATTCCAAAACCAATTCCCAACATTAAAGTTGCAATCATAATTAGATCAGTAACTGGCTGCACATTAGGAATTGGAATAATCTTAAATACTCGTAAAACAGTTCCTAAAGCAGCAAGCATGGCAATTAATGTCATCCGTTTAACTTGATCATGCTTACTAACAACCTGCGATCGCGCTTTCATACTATTCCGCCTTATCTAGTGTAAATTGTACCTTATCATTATTCTTAAGAGTTTGCTGATTAGCTAACTTATTTACTTTTTTACCGTTTACTGTGTATGTCCAGTAAATACTCTTCTTTTGGTTTTCTTTTCTACCATCAATTGAAGTAATGAACCCCTTTGCTTCTTCAACTTTCCAATTCTTTTTTAATCCGGTAATTACTTTATCGTTTTTCTTTAAAGTAGTATTTTTTGTGGCAACAGTCTTCTTACCTTGTTTAAGAGTATAGGTAACTTTTATTGTATTATTACTCCCCTTTTGATCTTTATTTGTATATCCAGTTAGCATAAAAAATGCCAAAAACATAGCTAAGATACAGCTCAAAACTTTAAACTTTTTCATAAATTATTGCCTCCTGCGCCTTCTTTTGAAAGCGCTATAGTTTTTTTACAACTTAAAAGTACAATTACTTAGGAGAAAGTTCAATAGTTTATTAAAAAGCAGACAAATAAATTCTACTTTTTTCATGATTAATAAAAAAGTAGAATTTTATCCTGAGTTTTTTTAGTTTTTGTCAAAATTAGCACTTTTATGTTTAGAAAATAACAAAATTTAGTTTTTACAACTAATTAGGCTTTGCTAAAGCAATCGTAATAATAGCATTTTGCTCTTTTAGTATTTTTTTGGAGTTTATGGAATGAAATTGAAGTCCATCTCCTGCAATGTATTCATATTTGTGAGCATCGCCTTCAATCCATCAAGCCATGGTAAGAGCATCATGGCCCCACTTCCTTCACCAACACACATATTAATATCAATATAAGGATCAAGACCGAGAGCATCAAGAACAATTCGAGATCCTTGTTCCTTTGATTTATGGGTAGGGATCATATAATTTACTACTCCTGGCTTGATTGAATTCGCTAGTAATGCTGCTGAATAAGATAAAAAGCCATCAAGAAGAACTGGTTTGTTCATTGCACCAGCTGAAAGCATTGCTCCCGCCATGGCTCCCAATTCAAGTGCACCAACTTCACTTAGGACTGTAATCGGGTCTGGTGATTCTTTTTCTTTCAATCCCGCCCGTTCAAGACTACTATTAACAACATCAACCTTATGTTTTAAGCGCTTATCAGAAATATTAGATCCGCGTCCAACAACTTCTGCTGCTGACTTATTCAAAAGTGCAGCAATTATTGCAGAAGCAGCTGTAGTATTTCCCATCCCTAGTTCACCGGTAGCAATTACTTGATTCCCCTCTTCAAATGCCTTCATCCCCATATTGAAACCATATTGTAAAGATTCTCTTGCTTCTGCTATCGACATTGCTGATTGATGGAGCATATCTTCAGTTTCATGGCGGATTTTATGAACTTTAACCAACGGAAAATTTAAATCTGTTTTAATTCCGATGTCATAAACCTGTAAGTCACACTTAAAGGCTTTTGCTAATACTGCAACCGTAGTATGTCCTTTCATCATATTAACTGCCTGAATCGCTGTAATTTTTTGCGGACTAGCAGAAACTCCTTCATGGACAACGCCATTATCTGCTGCAAAAACTAAGCATTTTCGTGGTGTAAGATCAAAATCAGTTGTTCGATAAATTCCTGCTAAGTGATCAGCAAGTTCTTCTAAGCGTCCAAGTCCTTTTACCGGCTTAGCAAGATTATCCATTTTCTGCTGCATTGCGCTCATTTTCTCTTTATCAAGCGATCGTAATTTTATTTCATCAAATTTCATTTTAATTTTCCCTCTCATAATGCCATAAGTTATCTAAAACATTTTCAAGTACGTGCTTTTTCCTATCAGGATATATAACTTTTAATCCCTTTTTTTGGATATAATTACCGGTATTTTCTCCTAAAACATAGTAATTAATATTGCGATACTCATTACTATCCACTCTCGTCATAATTTCAAACATTCGATCGAAATTCGAAATACTCGTAACTAATGCGCTTGTAATATGCCGTTTCATAAAAATTTTAAGCGCTTTTCCTTCATGTTCTTTATCCCATGTATTTTTATAAACTATAATTTTACATCCCCAAAAGTCAGAATAGTATTTCTCTGCTTTATCTCCAATAAGCCAACAAATATCCGTAATATGCTTGCTCTTCAATTCTTCTAATAATGATTTGCGATTCTCACTTGGAGCAACTTGGATAGGATTAGTAACTTTCTTTTCCAAACTTTGCTCAATTTTTTTACTAAGAACATAAATTGTTGCCGTTGAATTTAGTTTTTTTAACTGATCGCAAAATACCTGTGCGCCAAAAAGACTGGTAATTGCCAGGAACTTACTATTTTGTAAAAGTTCTTTACTTTCTCGCGTCAAATTAACCGCTTTCAAAATTCGAAATGGGAAATAAATCACATCATCTTTTTGTTCTAGCTTTATTCGCCAATATACCGGAACTTTATTCTTAGGATAAGTAATCAAAATTGCCATTTTATTATCTCCTCATATTTCTCTAAACATATTTTTATTGGTTAAGATACCAATTCTGAACAATACCATTTTTTATATTAATAATACTATAACAAGATGCCGGAAATTTAAGCGAATAAAAGTCCGCTGTTGGATCAACTAATTCTTGATAAATAATTCTAATAGAACCTAAATGGGCGACAATAAATACTACATCATTTTCCATCGTATGATCTAATAACCACCGCAAACCATAATTTACCCGCTCTTTAAAATCACTAAACGCTTCTATTGTGGGAGGAGTATAAGTTAATGGTGCTGCTAACCACTTTTCCCATTCATCTGGATAGCGCTCTTCTATTTCATCTGCATCTAACCCCTCCCAATCACCAAATCCTTTTTCAGCAAAATCCGGTAATATGATTGTGGGAACTGTGGGACGCTGTTCTTTTAATGGTGCTAATGTTTCTGTTGTTCGTTTTAAATTAGTCACAACAAATACTGTTGGATATAACTTATTCACTTTTGTTGCTAATAGCTTTGCTTGTTCTTTTCCTTTTTCATCAATCTTCACATCAGCAGTACCATAAAATTTTCGTAAACGATTAAATTCTGTTTCACCATGCCGAGCTAAAATTAATTTCATAATCCAAACCTCGTCAATATCGTAAGGACAACCAAAAAGATTAGTGGCGACAAACTTGCAAATGCGCCTAAAGTATCTCCCGGCGTTCCTCCTAATACTTTTGTAATTTTTCTTCGATAAAAAATTGCTATTATTGGGATTGCCAGATAGCTTATTAATCCCTGCCAAGAGAAACATAAACCTATTATTATAATGGAAAAAAGTTGTGCAACGATAATTCGCCACGTACTTATTCCTAACCAAATATTTGAAAGACCATGTTTATTTTTGGGATAAACCATTTTATAAAATAATAAAGACAAACCGGTTTTAGTCAGCATCGTCAAACAAATGGTCAATAAAACCATGTGCAATAAATTAAAATACAAACTAATAATAATTCCTAGTCCTATTACTAATACATAATAATATAGTAATGCAAGGCTTCCCATTGTCCCCAGTCTACTGTCTTTCATGATCGTATAAATTTTATCTGACGTTCGCGATGAAAAGAAGCCATCCGCGGTATCCGCTAATGCATCCAAATGAAATCCACCCGTTAATAGGCCGTCAGTAACCCAGTAAAGGATCCATGCGAACCATACAGGGAATAAGTATGTAAATCCCCAAAAGATCAGTCCTTCGATACATCCTAATAAAAAACTAAATAATGTAATGTATTGAATACTAGTTTTAAATTTATTAGTAGCATCATCAACTGGGATTGGAATATTTAACTTTGTAAAAAATTGACCAAATAAAATCAATGAATCTAACATAACTTCACCTACTTTAACTTCTGAGCAATCCCACTAATAACAAAATAAACACTATCGGCTTCTTTAGCGATTAATTGGTTAACTTCACCATATAAGTCACGCAAAATTCTTGTTTGTTTCGTAGCCGGTACAACTCCCAAACCAACTTCATCACTAACAATAACCATCGATTGTTTACTACTATCAAGGGCGCTTAATATTTTTTCCCAGCTATCAAGAATCTTTTTCCGGATATTCGCTATTTCCTGGGAGGAAGCTGCCTCTAAATATTCATCAACCTTATCTGGTGTTGTTTTGGCAAGAACAAGATCATAAAAAAGATTTGTGACTAGCATAATAGCATCATCAAGGAGGTAGCCATCTTGAGAATTAGTTTTAATGAGCTCGTCTATTTGTTGATATTGTTCACACGTTATCCATTTACTTGACCGACGTGCTTGATGACGCTTAATTCTTAGCTGCATTTCACCGTCTGGATTTTTCACTACTCCAGTTGCAATATAGCAAATTTTTTCATCACGTGAATATAAATGTTCTGCAAACTCTGATTTGCCGCTCTTTGCTCCACCCAGGACGAAAGTTAAATTACTTTTTCTCATTTTTTCCACTCTTTCAAAAAAGGCCGTGACAACTATTGCCACAGCCCTCTAAATATTCTATTTACTTGGTTGCTGCATTAAATGCTGCATCAAATGCTGCAATTGTCTTTTCAATGTCCTCATCGGTGTGTTTAGTTGAGATAAAGTTAGTTTCAAATTGTGATGGTGCCACATATACACCATGAGCTAACAATTCCCAGAAGCACTTTTCAAATAACTTCTGATCACAAGCTTTAACATCATCAAAATTATTAATTGAATCACTGTTGTAGAAGTAGCTCCACATTGTACCAACATGATGAACCGTCATTGGTACACCATATTTATCAGCCGCCTGTTTAATTCCTTCTGTTAGAGCAGTAACTTTTTTGTCCATTTCGACATAATCATCTGGTGTTAATTGTTCTAAAGTACTGATTCCACCGGTCATTGCTAATGGATTACCAGATAATGTTCCAGCATGATAAATATCCCCAGCAGGTGTAATGTTTTCCATAATTTCACGACGTCCACCAAAAGCACCAACTGGAAGGCCGCCACCGATTACTTTACCTAAAGTTGTTAGATCTGGCGTAATGTTGACTAGGCTTTGAACTCCATGGTATGCTGCCCGGAAACCCGACATGACCTCATCAAAAATTAAAAGTGCGCCATGTTCATTCGTAACGTCACGTAAAGTTTGTAAGAATTCTTGTGTTCCCGGAATAACACCCATATTTCCGGCTACTGGCTCAACAATCGCACACGCAATCTCATCACCACGTTCAGCGAAAAGCTTCTTAACACCTGCAACATCGTTATAGGCAACGGTAAGTGTATCATAAGCTAGATCATCAGGAACACCAGGTGAAGTATTGATCCCAAAAGTTGCTAATCCTGATCCAGCATCAACTAATAGTGAATCACTATGGCCATGATAGTTTCCTACGAATTTAACAATCTTTTCACGATGCGTATAACCCCGCGCTAATCGGATCGCACTCATTGTTGCTTCTGTTCCAGATGAAACCATCCGAATCATTTCAATTGATGGCATAATCTTGTTAACAATTTTTGCCAATTCAGTTTCTTGAAGGGTTGGTGCCCCGTAGCTCGTTCCTTTAGCAACCGCCTTATCTAGCTCTGCAACTACATGATCATCTGCATGTCCTAAAATTAGTGGTCCCCACGAAAGAACATAATCAATGTACTTATTACCATCAATATCATAAATATATTCGTTCTTACCGTGGTCAATAAATAAAGGATCGCCACCAACATTTTTAAATGCTCGTACAGGGCTATTTACCCCGCCTGGCATATACTTTTGTGCTTCCTTAAAAGCTGCCTTTGATCTTGTTGTATTTAATTTACTCAAAATAAACCCACCTAACAAATTAAAGTTTTTTAGCAACATCCTTGGCAAAGTAAGTAATAATTAAGTCTGCCCCAGCTCGTTTCATTCCAACCAAACTTTCATAAACTATCTGGTCCTCATTAATCCAGCCATTAGCTGCAGCTGCCTTAACCATTGCATATTCACCGGAAACATTATATGCAACTAGTGGTAATAAAGTATGGTTACGAACTTCACGCATAATATCTAAGAAGGCCATTGCTGGTTTAACCATCACAAAATCAGCACCTTCTTTTTCATCACTAGCTACTTCACGCAATGCTTCTAGGCGATTAGCTGGATCCATTTGGTATGTTTTTCGATCTTTAGGTCCTTCTTTAGGTGAACCATCAGCAGCGTCACGGAATGGACCATAAAATGATGAAGCAAATTTTACAGCATAGGACATAATTGGTGTATTTTTATAACCTGCTTCATCAAGTCCCTGGCGAATCGCTGCAACATATCCATCCATCGCATTAGACGGTGCAATTATGTCGGCTCCAGCTTTTACTTGACTAACTGCCGTTCTAGTTAGATATTCTAATGATTCATCGTTCAAGATTACACCATCTTTAAGAATCCCACAGTGTCCGGTACTTGTGTATTCACATAGACACGTATCTGCAATAACGATTAATTCTGGGTAATTCTTTTTAATTAACCGGATTGCTTGTTGAACAATACCATCATCTTCCCAGGCACCGGTTCCAACTTCATCCTTCTTTTCTGGAACACCAAAAATAATAATGGATTTAATCCCCAATTCAACGATTTCCTTAATTTCATCAAGAATTGAATCCAAACTATAACGATAAATTCCTGGCATTGATGAAATTTCTTCCCGGCCATTGATTGTTGCATCAACAAAGACTGGCATAATTAAATCATCCTTGTTTAGATGTGTTTCCCTTACCAAATCACGCATGGCAGCGTTAGTACGTAAACGACGATGACGATCAAATTGCAACATAGTCCCTATTCTCCTTCAATAATTCCAAATTTATCCTTAGCCAATAATTGATCGGCCACAGTTTTACCGACTCCAGGATTATTGGCAGGTACTTTTGTTTCTTTTATAACATGTTCACCATTAGGGGAAGCGATCAATCCATCAAATAGGATCTGTCCATTTTCTGCATAGGCATGACCACCAATTGGGAAATCGCAACTTCCACCCAATTCCCGCATAAATTCACGCTCAATCTGTACACAACTAGCTGATTCTTCATCATTAATTTGATCAAGCATTTGGCGAATTCTAGCGTTATTTTTTCGGCATTCAATTGCTAGGCAGCCTTGCCCAACTGCTGGCATAATATATTTTTGCAGGTTCAAAACATGATAACCGCTTAAATCAACATTTAATCTTGTTAGCCCCGCCTTAGCTAAAACAATACCATCAAGCGTTTCTGTGTCTATTTTCTTTAATCTAGTATCTATATTACCCCTAATAGGTATAATTTTTAAGTCTGGTCGGATACTTAATAATTGTCCTTGGCGACGTAAACTATTAGTTCCAACGCGTGCACCTTTAGGAAGGTCATTCAAAGATGAAAAATTTTGCCGGCTGACTAAACAATCATAGGAAGATACTCGTTTCGGAAATGCCCCTAGAACTAATTCTTCTGGAAGGACTGGCATCACATCTTTTAGACTATGAACTGCAAAATCAATCGTGCCATCTTTTAGTTCGTCTTCAATCTCTTTAACAAAAACACCTTTCCCGCCGATTTTGGCAAGACTAGCATGCCGGTTGCGATCCCCTTCAGTAATCACGTTTTTTATTTCAAATTCTATTTCTGGAAAAAGCTTTTCCAAACTAGCAATTACCAATTTTGTCTGTGCCATTGCTAGTTTACTTTTCCGACTACCAACAATTACTTTATTCGTCATTATTTTGATTCTCTACTTTCAAATTATCCATACCAAAAATTTTACAGAAAAAGTCGATATCAGCCGTAGCACCTGGAGTTACTGATAGTTCCTTAATTTCTTTAATTGGTCCCTTGATCATTTGGTTAACAATACTTTTCATATGCTTACTAATTACTTTTCGTTCATGCGCATCTAATTCAGGTAACTTGCGGAGTAAACTATCATATGCCTCGCCTTCAATCCTCAACGAATGCTCCCGTAAGCCTCTAATCACTGGAACAATATGCAGCTGCTTTTCCCAAATATAAAAGCCATTAACTTCTTGGGGAATTTCATTAGCAATTTTTTGAATCATTACTCGTCGTTTTTCATCATTGGAGTTTAAAATCATATGCACATGATCAATATCATAATATTTTAATTTCGTACTGTTAATTGCTACATTTCGTGGAACACCAAGGTCAACAATCATCGTACTCGTTTGTTCATTGGCCTTAAATAACGGTTGCTTAACCGTAGCTGCAAAAATAGCGGCATCAACATTATTTACGACAGCTGCAAGCTGGTCAAATGGACGTGCTTCAACTACTCCTTGCAGTTCTGTAGCCACCTGCTCAGCCTTGCTATCTGTCCTGTTGAGCAATAACACTTTACTAAAGCCCATGTTGCTTGCATTATATGCAGTATGTTTTCCAATTTGTCCTAGTCCAACAACTGCTAAGGTCTTACCATCAAGCGAGCCAAACTGTGTCTTAATCTGATGAAGTCCTACTTGACCTGACGACTGTGCTAATTCACTGACACGGTATTTTGTATGCATTCTTTTAGAAAATGTAATTGCTTGCCGAAATAAGTGATTTAAAATTACGCCAGTAGTTCCCTCCTCTGTTGCAATCTGAAAAGCATCTTTCATCTGACCTAGTATTTGCGGTTCTCCCTTAATTAAAGAATCCAAGCCAGTGATTACTTTAAATAAATGCTCAGCAGTAGCTTCTTTTGTCGTAACGGTAACAAACTTTGTAAAGTCATCAATTGTATAATGGAACCATTCTGCTAAAAAGCGTCTGATATAGTAACGACCTGTATGTATTTGGTCCACAACCGCATATACTTCTGTTCGATTACACGTTGAGACCAACAAATTTTCCAGAATACTCTTCTCATCGTTTAATAGCTTATCTGCCTTGGGGACTTCTTCTTTTGTAAAAGAAAACTTTTCTCGTAAATCTAATGGTAATTGATGATAATTTAAGCTTACACACATCAAATACATTTTTATTCAAACTCCTTATGAAATTTTTGGCTTATCCATTCTTTAATCTCATTTTTCATTTTTTTAGCTGCACTTGGAGACTTTCCCATTGTTGAGACACTAATAAACATGTCATTGGTCTTAATCGTTGCTAGATTATAAAAGTCTGAATTAGTCTTATCACTAGTATTGTTCACTAGTTGAAAATGAGTCGCCTCTTTTTTTACCTGATCATTAACTGCCCTATCATCAGTACAAGTAATAATAATATCCATGTTTTCAACATATTTTCGCTGGTATTTATCCGGTATCCAATTAATTTGGGTAGGTTGTATTTCAGGTGACAGAAGAGGACTAATAACAGTTGGGCGAATCCCGGCTGCCAATAACTTATTTATTTTACGATATGCAACTTTTCCTCCGCCGACAACAGCTACATTTTTATCGGTTAAGTTTAAGATAATTGGATATGGAGATTGCATAATTTATCATCCTTTATTATTTCGTTGAGTCTTGCAATATTTGATTAAACTTATCCATATCAACATTCTGGGCAAATAGTTGGGCTAATTTTTCATATTGTTGATCTTTATAATTACTAATCGAAACAGTAGTATCTACCAATGGTGCCATCCCTTTTGCTGCGCGAATCCGGTTTAACAAGTGTCGCGTCCAATAAGGATTATCAAAGATTCCGTGAAGATAGGTACCGATTACAGTTCCATCAGTACTAACTGCTCCGTCCTCACGATTTTCTGGTTGACCGTTTGTCTCCTGGATTGTTGAGAATGGTGTTGAGTTTGGACCACATTTTGTTGTTCCCATATGAATTTCGTAACCTTTTAAAATATAATTATTTCGCCTAGCAATCGCCTGAGTTGTTGTCTTTTTTTCATTAAAAGTTGTTTCTGTATCAAGTAACCCGAGACCTTTTTGTTCTTTAATTGGCGACTCAATCGCTGTGGGATCATACAACATTTGTCCTAAAATCTGATACCCCCCACAAATACCAATGACCATACTTCCGTCCTGATGAGCACGTAAGATTGCATCTGCAAGGCCATTTTTACGTAAGGCTACTAAATCTTCATTCGTATTTTTACTTCCCGGAATAATTAATAAGTCGGGAGTACCAAGCTCATTTGCTGTTAAGACATACCGGATTGAAACGTCCGATTGAATTTTCAAACTATGAATATCCGTAAAATTAGAGATCTTATCAAGATCGATTACTGCAACATCCAGGTCTTTTTGCTTATCCTTTTGTCGTGGCTTACGAGTTAAGGATACGCTATCTTCTTCATCAATATCAACGTTACTCATTGGCAAAACACCAATCACTGGAATTCCTGTAAGTTTCTCAATCATCTTGTTCCCAGATTCTAGCAGGGACTTGTCACCGCGAAACTTATTAATAATTATTCCTTTAATTCGCTGCTGGTCTTCTCGAGGCATTAATTTAATCGTTCCATAAATTGAAGCAAAGACTCCGCCCTTATCAATATCTGCAACAAGGATTACTGGTGCATCAGCCATTCGCGCCATCCCCATATTAACAATGTCGTTTTCATTTAAATTGATTTCCGCGGGACTTCCTGCTCCTTCTAAGACCATCACATCGTTTTCAGCAGCTAATGTATTATACGCTGCCATAATCTGTGGGATTAGTTTTTTCTTGAATCGATAATAACTAACCGCATCCATATCTTCCAACACTTTCCCCATTACAATAACCTGAGAATCTTTGTCCGTAGATGGCTTTAATAAGATTGGGTTCATCCGGACATCTGGCTTAACTTTTGCTGCTTCTGCTTGAAAAACCTGCGCCCGGCCCATTTCATCCCCTTTATCAGTAATAAATGAGTTCAAAGCCATGTTTTGCGACTTAAATGGTGCAACCTTTTGACCACGATTAGCCAAGATTCGACAAACTGCTGCGGCCAACCAGCTTTTCCCAGCGTCAGATGCCGTTCCTTGAAACATTATTGACTGCACTGTCATGACATTTCCTCCCCTAAATTTAATCTATGTACTAAAGGCTGTTTTTATAAAGTTCGGCCTTTGAGTTTTTATATGTTTACTTACCTTGTTTGGCAAATAATTCCTGTTCCGTTGTATATAAAGGCAATCCTAATTTTTGATGAATCTTAACTAGCCACGGTTGTTCCAAGTTATTTTCCCTTAATAACTGTTCATCATTAAAAACATTTTCCCTATTTCCCTCTTTAAGGATCCGGTTATTCCCCAAAAGGTAAAAATAATCACACATTTCATACATAAAATCCATATCATGACTGGAGAGAATTATTTTTTGACCATTGGCAATTAACTTTTTTATCAACTTTTTCATTCTTAGCCTACCATCTGGGTCCAAGCCAGAAGTCGGCTCGTCAAGTAAGATCCATTCTGAGCCAATCACCATAATACCAGCAATGGCAACCCGTTTTTTCTGACCACCACTAAGGTATTGAATAGGTTGATCCTTTAAGTTAGAGATATCTAATTCACGTAATACTCTTTCGACACGTTGCTTAATTTCATCATTAGAAACTTTCAAATTTCGCAAAGCAAACGCAACGTCATCTTTTACTATTGAGTAGAAGATTTGCTGATCAGAATTTTGAAAAACAATCCCCACCTTGCGCCTTAAGTTACGTAACCCTTTCTTGGAATAGTCTACCTTTTTCCCATCAACTAAAATTTCACCAGCTGTTGGTCTTAATTCACCAACCAAATTCAGGAAAAGCGTTGATTTCCCCGCTCCATTATGTCCGATGATGCCAATAACTGATTGGTTATCTTGGCCGAGCTTCATCGAAATATCGTCCAAGATTTTATGCTTATCATCATAGCTAAAGCTGACATGCTTTAATTCAATCATTATCGCTCCTCCTAAAGGTAAAACTCATCATTATATAGCTTGGCATCGAGTGCTTTGGTCATCATTTGGTAATTTATAATGACTTGTTCAAACAACATTTTGGCTAAAATTCCAGATGAATGAATCATTAAGCTAACTGAATCATAACCAAAGCGTAATTTTTGAGCACGGTGAATCTGCTCAAAAGCATCAATAAAGATAAAGATGAACCGGTACATTAGCATTGTTACTTCAATCATTACCCGTGGCAGATGCATTGCTTTTAGTACCTGCAAGATTTGGATAAACGGGGTTGTTAACGCAAACCAGTACGTACAAACGATTGCTGTCATACATTGCAATGCTACTTGCCCCGCTTTAGGCATCATTACTTTTGCCAATCCAAGATAAACATTCCCAAGTTTTATCGGTCCAATAAGCGTAGAGCGTTGAGAAGAAATAGTTACAACGATTCCAATAATACTTAAAACTACAAAAGGAATAATTGCATAAAACCAATTAATATAACGCTTAAATGCAACATTAGTTACGTAAATGGTGATACCTGCTACTGCAAATAAAACAATTACTTTAATCCATTGAATCGGTTGAAAAGCTAAAACCATTCCTACTAACCATAAAAAAGCTTTTAACTTTGGCGACCAATTAACAATTCGATTTTCATAAGCATATTTATCGATACTCAACATTAATAATTCACCAGCCTTTACTATTGGTTTGCAGTCTGTTTATTTTGTTGAGCTTTCTTCTTACCGTGAGCAGCCCCGATAAAATAACAAATAATTCCTGTCCCTAATGAACCTTGCACAGTAAACAGTAAACTTTCGATTTCTCCCGACGGTGGTGTCCAAACGGGGTGCGCCCATACTTTATAGCTTGGATCAAATTTCTTTATCTGTTCTGTTCCCTGGTCGTCACTCCCGCCATATTCTCCTTTAACAAAGATGAAAGGAATTAATACCAAAAGAATTACACAAATTGCTAGGATAATATTAGTTTTTGTTCGTTTTTTCATTGTAGGGCTGACTCCTTCCATAAATCGTTACTGATTACTAAGTTATAAACAATAACTGTGAGCAATCCTTCTGCTATTGCTAATGGGATTTGAGTAACAGCGTAAATACTTAGGAATTTGATTAGCGCTGCTGCTACTCCACCATTCGGATCAGGGAATACAATTGCTAATTGAAAAGCAGTAGTTACATACGTAGACCAGTCAGCAAACATTGCACAAAGAAATAGCGAAACTGAACGACTAACTTTCATTGCTCGACATAATTTCCAAACCGCATAACCAACAATTGGGCCAATAATTGTCATTGAAAATTCATTAGCACCAAGGGTTGTTATACCTCCGTGTGCTAATAATAATGCTTGGAACAATAGCACAATAACACCAAGAACTGACATTACTCCGGGGCCAAACAAAACTGTTCCTAGGCCAACTCCAGTAGGGTGCGAACAAGAACCAGTTACTGAAGGTAGTTTCAATGAGGATAAAACAAAGACAAACGCACCACAAAGGGCCAACATTACCTTGGCATTAGGAACACCAGAATTTACAATCTTGTACATTCGATAAAGACCGTAAATGAAGAATGGAAGTGATACCGCATACCAGAAAATACACCAGCGTGGCGGAAGCATCCCTTCCATAATGTGCATAGCATGGGCTGTAGCAGGATAAGCAAGGGTATAAACTAGTCCAATCATAAGAAAAGTAATAAACTTGCGATATTTTTTAATTACTTTTAACATTTTTATTTCCCTTCTTTAATAAAGCCGTAGAAAAATATGGAAGTTTATCATTAACTGAATAGTCAATTAATCGTTGCTTCTTTTGTTTTTTCATTGAGGCATTTTCAACAACAATCGTTTTACTCAATAAGTCACGCTGTTCCAATATTTTATAGACTTGAGCAAACCTAGTAGCAATTTTCATAATTACCACATTATTGTTAAGGTCGATTGCTTTTTCTAATTGTGTAATATCAGCAGTCGCTGGAATAATTTCAAGGCTTTCTTCATCTAACATTAGGGGTACAGAGAAACTTGCGGCAATTTGACTAAATGACGAGATTCCCGCAATCGTCTGAATATCAATCCGCTCCGCTAACATTTCGGCAATATAACTAAAAGTGCTATAAACAGATGGATCACCAAGGGTCAAAAAACCAACATTATTATCATTTTCAACATCCTTAGCAATCTCTTCAGCAATTTCTTGCCAGCTTTTTATCTTCTTTTCCCAATCATTAGTCATTGGAAAGTGTCGTCGTTTTATTTTTAAGTTCGCTGGTAAATACGATGCAGCAATATTTTCAGCTACACTTCTGCCACCCTTATGAGCTTGGGGAGCATACAAAATATCAAGTTTTTTTATTGTATTAACTGCTTTTACCGTTAAAAGTTCGCTATCCCCAGGACCAACTCCGATCCCATAAAAACTAGCCATTTTGACCACCTTCTCTAATAACCGTCTTTAGCTTTGTAATAAACATATTTTGAATCTCTGGGAATTCGCCTAATCCTTTCAATACAGGATGGGCAGTTATTCCATTCTCCTTTAAGATACTTTTCCATGACTTAGGATCATCCGAAGCCATATCATTATGAGCGTGATTTCCTGCAACCATCATTAATGGCTGTAAATAAGCCTTATTAATATGGGCATGACGAAGACGCTTAATTTCGTCATTAATATCTGGATAACTCTCCACTGCACCGACATAACTTTTGGAACCATATAACATATGATCTAAGCAAGCATAAGTTGTAAAAGCACTATGCGCGGTTCCGTGTCCCATCCATAAAACGGCTTTCCCAGATGGTAAATATTCACTTTGTTTCTGCAGGAATGCAACTAAGTGTTGAAAGTCTTCAAATGTCTCTAATAAAGGTGCTGTTACTTTAATCGTCAAAAACTTCTCTTTATAACGATTAACTGCGTCCCATACTAAGTTATATTCAATCCCCGGAATAACATGTAAAGATTGAACATATACTTCTGTGTAACCTTCATCACATAATTTTGATAATGCTGTATCAACATCATCAATTTGAATCCTCTCATTTTTTTCAATTCGTTGCCGAACGATCCTAGATGTAAATGCTCTGAAGACGTCATAGTCCGGAAATGCATCCCCAATCGCTTTTTCTGTTGCCCCGATTGTTTTTTGTCGTGTTTCTGGAAATGTTGTTCCAAAACTTACTGCTAAAATTGCTTTTTTAGTCATGTATAAATTCCTCCTTGACCTGAATAACAGTTTTCTTTATGTCTGGTGGACACATAATCACATGACCAAAGCCAGCTTGATTTGCAGCTTGTTGAACTTTTTCCCCCATTGTAAATGCTTTTAACATTGATATCTGGGATAGCTGTTCTTTACTTAATGAAGACAAAAAATCATTTATACTAGCAGTGCTTGGAAAGATGACTGCACTGAATTCCTCAAGGTCAAACGGTAATGCAAGCGACCGTTTATTTTTTCCATATAAGCTAAGAAAAGTCCCAATATTATACGTTGGTTTACTGCTACCAATCTCAATGGTTCTTTTCGCTGGTATATCTTGTGGTATGTCTTTTATTGCTAGGATTCCTGTTTTCTGTAATGCCTGAGCCACTCGATGATTACCGGCAATAATTTTTTTACCTATAAGTTGCCGAACATCAATTTCATTCTTTATTAATAGGGTAACAAATTGATGATAAGCAGGGACATCATCCACAATAATCGCATCATAGTCATCAACGGACGGAAGATTTACTTTTAATGGCTTGATTAAAGCACGCTGGTAAAAGTCAGCAGTTGCACCTAAATCTTCTAATACATTGAAAAGACGCTGATGTTCACTAAAGGGAATTAATAAATGCACACCAGTCAATGGTTTATTGATATTTAATTGCTTACTTAATCTAACAACTTCACCTACAACAATTAATGCTGGCGATGAAAGTTGATGTTGAGCAGCCAATTCATTGATGTTTTCCAAATTGCCAATAACCATCTTTTGTCGCCATTGAGTAGCCCACTGTATTATTGCTACAGATGTTTGCGATGACTTACCATGTTCGACTAGCTGTTGACAAATATTAGGGAGTTGTGCCATTCCCATCAAAAAGACGATTGTTCCTTCTTGGTGAGCAATATTTTCCCAGTCCAGTTGCTGACCATTCTTTTTATGATGACCAGTGATAATATGAAAGCTTGAAGCATAGTCACGGTGAGTTATGGGAATCCCTGCTGCAGCTAGCCCAGCAATTGCACTAGTAATCCCTGGAATAACTTCAAAATTAACACCAAACTGTTGTAATACCTGTGCCTCTTCACCACCCCGGCCAAAGACATAAGGATCTCCAGCTTTTAGTCGAACGACCTTTTTACCTTGCTTAGCGTAATCAACTAACATTTCATTGATTTTTGACTGCTTAACCTTATGATGTAGGGGTAATTTTCCAACATCGATCAATTCCGCCTCATTATTTGTAAATGCTAATAATGAAGGATCAATTAACCGGTCATACAAAACAACATCCGCTTCATTTAATCGCCGCTTGCCAATTAACGTTAATAATTCTGGATTACCCGGTCCAGCACCTAGAAGTGTTACTCTACCATTCATCGTTCTCCTCCAAGTACTTCTTCAATTCCTGTAAACTCGAAACCATATGTGGATAGTCTATTTGTGGCCGACGAATAATTATGCAGGGAATTCCTAACTGCTGGCAAGCAGCTATCTTTTCTTGAACCCCACCTTGGCGACCACTCTCTTTTGTCACCACAATTTTTGCATTAGCATGTTTAAATAATTCTATATTTAAGGCCATTGAAAACGGACCTTGAATGGCATCAATTTGTGAAGCGATGAACCCAGCATTAGTTAGTTTTTCCAGTACTTTAGCTGTCGGTAAAACGCGGACATGCAAACGATCAACTCCTAACTGCTCAGCATAAGTGGGGGCAGTTTTACTACCAGTTGACAAATATATTTTCCCTTTTACCTTCTTTAATATCTGACAAGCTTCTTCTAATGAATTAACCAGTTTAAGATTTGCATCTTTACTGTAATTATTTGGACGTTCAAATCTTAAATATGGAATCTTAAGTTTTTTCGCTTCATTAATTGCTAATTCTGAAATTACTCGGGCAAAGGGATGGGTTGCGTCTAAAATAAGTTTGATATGGTGATCACAACAAAATGAGGGGAAATTTTCAGTAGTGAAGGTAATTTTAATAACATTTTCCCCATGTTTCGCCGCTAACTCAGCCCCATAATCACTAATGACCGAGATAATGAATGGAACTTTTGCATCGCTTAATTTATCTGCTACCTCCAAGCTTTCAGTTGTGCCACCTAATAGTAAAATCATAGTGTATAACCTCGTGGAGTAATCATCCGTCCATCTTCAACATAAGTATTTTTGTTACCTACAATTACAATTGAAGTCATATTAATTTCTGTTTCATCAAGATCAGCAATCGTCGTTACTTTGTCGATTTCTTTTGGTCGTGCAACATCTTTCCCAATTCCAACAATTGTATCTGGTGACTTATATTTCAAGATAATGTCGAGGGCCTTTCGTAAATGGTGTGGACGACCCTTACTCCGTGGATTGTAGAGACAAATTACAAAATCCGCTTTAGCTGCAGCATCGACACGTTCGGTAATAACTTCCCATGGTGTCATCAAGTCGCTTAAACTGATATGACAAAAATCATTCATTAGTGGCGCACCTAAATGGGCAGCAGCTGCAATACTTGCTGTAACACCCGGAATCACTTTAATATCAACATGTTGATCCATTTTACCGGCAAGTTCCAAAATCAAACCAGCCATCCCATAGATTCCAGCATCCCCGCTAGAAATAATTGCAACATCTTTTCCGGTTGCGGCGATCTCAAGGGCTTTTTTACACCGTTCAATTTCGCCCCGCATCCCGGTAACAACAAGTTCTTTTCCATCGATCATATCCTCAATTAACCGCACATAAGTTGCATAACCGACAATTGTATGTGTCTTTTCGATTACTTCTCGTGCTTCTTCGGTCATCAATTCTTTTGATCCAGGTCCTAATCCAACTACATATAACATTTTCAATTCCTCCTAAACTTCATGTAAGCGGCTAAGCGCCAACGTAATTTCATGATTTGCATACCGTTGTGTTACATTCCGTTCTCCACTAGCATAATCAGCAGCAGCACACGCAACATTACCAACTCCCACTGTCTTTTTTACAAAAGCAGATTCTGGATAATTTTGACTAGCTTCTTGTAATTCTGCAGCTGGATAAAATTCAGCTGCAATTCCTAAAGTTGTTGCTAAATATTGAATTGCTCCTTCATGCCTTTTAATATCAATTGATGCTACTTTAACGAATGATTTCCACAACAATTGGTGTTGTTGGCAAAATTCTGTAAATGCTTGCTGCACCATTGCAATTGTGATATCCTTTCGGCACCCAATTCCTAAGACATTTACCCGGGGAACTACATGAATTACATCAGAACTTTTTGAAAAACCAGTATGATCTGAAACAATAATTAATGGCACTCCCGGTTCATGATCTTTAATCCTAGTTAGTACCTTAAATCCACTGAACTGGTTAATATATTGTGTTAAGTACGACTCAATAAAGAGTTCCACAACTTTTCCTTCTGCTAAACGACGATTGATCGCTTTTGTATTTTCTTTAAAGTTGGGATACCATCCATTGACCTTTTTAGCCAAAACATCCAATGATTGAACCTTTTCCGTATCAGTTGCGGTTGTAATTACTGGTTCTGATCTCATTAATCTAGCAATTAACCTTGTCCATTCATTAGCTCCACCGACATGCCCAGAAAGTAAACTAATAACATGCCGTGCTTTTTCGTCCATTACAACAACTGCTGGATCAACTGTTTTATCAATAATCACATCAGCCAATGCACGAACGACAATTCCTGTTGCCATAATGCAAACGATACAATCATATTTTTTAAAAAGATGGTGGATTGTTGCGGTAAAAGCACCTCGTGAATAATAATTTTCATCATCTCGAGCTAAGCGTTGGGGTAAAACAAGGTCTACCTTATATCCTTGTTTTTTTACCCGGCTTTTCAAACTTCTTGCCGTCGAAGCACCACCCTGGGTTAAAGCAATCACAGCAAGGTTTTTCATAATTACTTACTCTTTTTCCGGAACATTGTACTGAAGCTTGCATCATATAAATGAGAATAATTATATTCATCACCTAAGAACTTACCGACCATAATCAAGGCTGTTCGTCGAATGTCAGCATCATGCACCTTTTCAGCAATATCACTTAATGTTCCCCTAACGACCTTTTCATCTGGCCAAGTTGCCTTATAAATAACAGCAGCTGGCGTGTCTTCTGAGTATCCTCCCTCTTCTAATTGCGAAACAACTTTCTTAATGCCTTGAACAGATAAGAAAATCACCATTGAAGTTTGATGTTGAGCTAACGACTTTAAGGATTCCTTCTCTGGCACAGGTGTCCGTCCTGCCATCCGCGTAATGATTACACTTTGCGCTACTTCGGGAACCGTATATTCTACGCCCATGCTTGACGCGGCACCAAGGAATGAACTAACACCAGGAACGCATTGGTACTTAATATCCCGTTTCTTCATTTCTTCAATTTGCTCGCGAATCGAACCATAAATTGAGAAGTCACCAGTTTGTAACCGGACAACTGACTTTCCATCTTTTACTGCTTCCTCCATCCGGTCCACAATATCGTCTAGTGTCATTTTAGCGCTATCATATTTTTCGGCATCTGCTTTACAGTAATTTAATAGATCCTTATTAATTAACGATCCAGCATAGATTACAACATCAGCTGCTGCCAATAACTTGTATCCCTTTAACGTAATAAGATCTGTTTCACCCGGACCAGCTCCTACAAAACTAACAATTGCCATAATTAATCAATCCTTTCTATATTTTTAGCATTAACGATAATTGTTGGATTATTTGGTTTAAAGAAATGTCCTTTCCCTAATTGGTGCCAACGCAATACACCAACTTCAACCATTTCAATTTTCTTGAAGCCTGCTGCTGTTAATAGCTTTTCGACTTGCATTGCATTTTCAAACAAAATAAAGTTCAGGACTATTGTTCCGTTAACAGTTAAATGTGTGCTAGCAAACTTAATAATTCCATCTAATTGTGCTCCGCTACCACCAACAAAAATTGCATCATATTTCTGATTAGGAATATCTTGAGGGGCGATCCCTTTGATTAAGTTGATATTATGTAAGTTAAACTTATTAATATTTTGTTTGATAATGTCAATCCCCGCATCGTTCATTTCAATTGCTGTTACATTTAAATTTGGAAATTCGCGAGCTGCTTGAATACTGACACTACCTGTTCCAGCCCCAATATCGAGAAAGGTATTCTTATCACTAAGTTCCAACTTATCAATACTGATTGCTCGAACTTCTGATTTTGTCATCGGAACCTTATTTCTTAAAAATTCATCATCACGCATTTGTAATAACCACCACATTCATTTCATATTTTCGTTGCTCAATCGTTGTTTCATCGTATTGCGTTATTTTTTCATCTGGATAGCTTAGTCGTTCCCCAACATAAATTTTGCGGTGTAATCCCCGTTTTTTTATCTCTTGACCAATTTCAAAGGGGCCCAGCTGCTGATCAGTAACCATACCGACTTTAGAATGTTGTAATAAGAAGTCGAAATCAGGGATTCGCCCATGACTACTTGTCAAATAACAATCATTCATCGACAATTTCAAATGGTGAAACATGTACTGAATGGAACTAATTCCGGGAATAATTTTTATTTTTTGATTACGGATGTTGGCCGTTATCCAAGTTCCAATCCCATATAACAGTGGATCTCCCGATGCTAATAACACATTATTTTGGTCTGGATGTTCTTCAAAATAAGTCTTCAATGCTGCTAACCGTGGTAAAGCCATTTTCTTGTTGGCAGGAACTGCAGGAATTGTCATTAATTGCCGTTTTGAACCAATTACAACATCGGCTTTAGCCAAATATTTTGTCATCCCTTGTAAACGATAATTTTCATTACCAGGACCAATTCCTAATACCACTATCATTGCCACTCATCCTTAATCTCTTGTACTGGTTTACTTGCCGCTAAAAAGCCACTTTCCCGTGAAAAAATCACTGCATCGATTTCAACATGTGGCTCTCGGTGGGCTAAAAGTTTTTCTGTCCGCTTTTTAATTTTGTCAACAATAATTTGATAAACATCCTGATAGCCAGCTTGATTAATAAGCTTAATCATAGAAATAGTAGTTAAGCAGTTATTAATTTTTCGCAGAAATTCAGTCGGCACGCCACCCATTAATGCCAGATTTGCAACCATAACCTCTGCTCGTGCATCAGCATCTTTGCTATGAGTTGAGAAAATTCCCGCAGCAACTTTGATCATTTTGCCAAGATCACCAACGATTAAAACTTTATTGAACTTTAAGCGTTGTGTTTCATGGAGAACATAACCAACAAAGTTACTCATTTGGACGATCTTATCATCAGCAATTCCTAGCTCATCTTTAGCAAAGTCTTCACCATAATTTCCTGGTACTAAAACAATTGCTTTATCGCCTCGCTTACGATGAATATTCATTTCAATTGAAATTGAATGTTTCCAGCTGGATTCAGACATCGGAGTAACAACTCCACTGGTTCCTAGAATGGAAATTCCACCAACAATTCCAAGTCGCGGATTGTAGGTTAATTTAGCTATTTTTTCGCCCTCTGGTACAGAAATAACGATGTTTGCACCAAGATCAGGCCCTAACTCTTTTCGGGCCGCTTCTTTAATCACTCGCCGTGGTGTTGGGTTAATCGCTGGCATCCCCGGCTTATTCGCTAGTCCTTCTTTAGTTACACGTCCGACTCCTTTTCCACCGTCTAAATGAATTTCATTATCGGAACGTAAACTGACTGTGGCAAAGATAAGCGCTCCATCTGTTGCATCTTGATCATCACCACCATCTTTTTTTATGGCGCAACTGGCTGTTTTTTTATCGAAGTCAGTTTGCTCGACATCAAAGATTGCAACCTTTCCATTAGCGGCATGAACAGTAACCGTTTCTTGTGGTTCTTGATTCAGCAAAGTCCTGATAGCAGCTACAGTTGCCGCAGTAGCTGTAGTGCCAGTTGTAAAACCCTTTCGTAATTTTCGCCCGTTGTAATAAACAAAATTATCTTCAGCGTTATTATTTGGTGTGACGGCCATACTCATCACCTAAATTCTTAATATCCATGTTATACATCACCGCATTTATAAGGGCTGCAGCAAGATTACTTCCGCCTTTTCGACCGAGAGCAGCAATTGCGGGTATATCTGATTCATACAAAGCTTGCTTACTCTCAGCAGCTTCAACAAAACCAACCGGAACACCAATTACCGCAGCCACTTTAAGTTGTCCGTCATTAACAAGTTCAATGATTTCACAAAGGGCAGTTGGTGCATTTCCAACAATAAATATCTTTTCTCGTGGATCGTTAGCAGCAATTTCAACAGCCGCCATTGAACGGGTAATTCCCTTTTCTTGGGCTAATTGAATTACCCGCGGGTCCCGGATTAAACAATGATAATCAACACCTAATTTATCAAGGCGCCGTTTGTTAATTCCTGATAAAGCCATTGTGGTATCGGTATAGATAACCCCTTGATTTAATAGGACATGTTTTAATTTATTTAATACATCATGCGTAAATTTCAAATTTTTCAAATAATCAAAATCTGCTGTCGTATGAATTGCCCTTTTGATTACTGCTTCTTGTAATGGACTATCAAATTTATAATGCGGGTCAATTTTGTCGATCTCTTCTTGAATGATTTGAAAACTTCTGTCTGTTATTTTATGAGGTACTGTAATATAGCTTTCTTTTTCCATTTTCTTCACTTCCAAACTATTAAGAATCGTATAAGTTCAAATCCACATAATCCCAGGAATGATGTAAGGTATAACATTGTAATTGTTCTTTTTAAATGCCAATTTGCAGCAATTATAAGATGATCATTACCGATGTACGGTTTTTTAACTAATTCGCCAAAATAATAATGTGGACCACCTAATTGCAAATGTAAGGCGCCTGCAACAACTGCTTCACTAAAAGCACTATTGGGACTTAAATGCTTCTCACAATCACGTTCACCTACAGCAATTGCCTCCCGAGTGTCATCACGTAACAACCAACTGCTAATGATCAGTAATAACCATGTGATTCGTGCTGGAACATAATTTGCAATGTCATCAATTCGGGCAGATACCTCCCCAAAAGCGCGGAATTTTTCATTCTGATAACCAATCATCGAATCTAAAGTATTTATGGCTTTATACATTATTCCTAAAACTGGACCACCAATTACCAAAAAGAACAGTGGCGCGATTACACCATCACTAGTATTTTCAGCAACTGTTTCAATCGTTGCTTTTGTTACCTCTTCAGCACTTAATTGATTAGTATCACGTCCTACAATCATTCCCACCTGCTGGCGAGCTTTCTTCAAGTTATTTTGCTTAAGGCTCTTCATAATCTTCTCTGCTTCAATCGCTAGTTGACGAGCGGAAATACAGGTATAACTCAGGTAAGTTCCGACAATCATGTACAAATAATAGTTAACTGTTGTAACTTTCATGACAATATACGTAATTAATCCTGAGCCACCCACCGTTATTAACCAGGTTAATGCTCCGAGCCACTTTTTCTTTCTTGATGAATAATTGGGACGGTTGAAACACTTTTTTAGCCATGCAATTAAGTGCCCAATCAATTTAACTGGATGAGGCCATGAGTGAGGATCTCCAAGTAAGAGGTCCAGGAAAAATGCAAGCAAAACCATAATGAGAATGTTCATTGTAGATCAGCTCCTAAATTACTTAGAAATTGAGTAAACAACTTTGCATCTTGATAAAAATGGACATGTAAATAGCTTGCAAATGTCTTTCTAACCTGATATCCGCCTGACCAGGTATCAACGACTTGACCATCACGAACTTTCTTCATTATTAGAACCGGTTTTAATTGTTGATCTAACTGTTTAAACGTAGAATGATGGAATTCATGCCCAACTATTTTTTGATCTTTATTTCCTAACAAACAATTTATCTGCGGATAGGCCTCACAATAGCCAAATTTCTTAAGCCGTGGTGTCATCTCACTTACACCATTAAAGATCCCGACCATAGGAAAGTCATTTTCCCCTTGCTTTAATACCTTGCCGAGATACATTAGTCCGCCACACTCAGCATAAATTGGCTTATCTGCTAATGAAAACTCACGAATTTCTTGTTTTAAAGATTGGTTTGCTGCTAATTCTGAAGCAAATTCTTCGGGATAACCGCCACCGAAATATAAGGCATCCACCTTAGGCAAGTGCTGGTCATTAATGGGACTGAATGGTACTAGCTTCACACCAGTTTTTTTCAGCAATCGTAAATTGTCAGCATAGTAAAAATTGAATGCTTCATCCTTAGCAATCCCTAGGCGAAGGTTTACTCGCTGAATATCAAATGGATCCGCAAATATTTTAGGGGTTGGTGCGGCCAGCGAAAGTAGCTTATCTAGATTAACATGCTTCTTTACGCTTTCAGCAATTTTTGTTATTTTTCTGTCAACGTCTGGTAACTCATCATCAGGAACCAGCCCCAATTGGCGGGAAGGTAAACTCACTGTTACGTCATGGGGTAAATATCCTAAAACAGGAAGATTGAGATAACGATGAATTGCACCAGCAACCAGCTTGTAATGATTTTCACTCATCACATTGTTAACGATTACGCCTTTTATCGGTACTTTTTCATCAAAATCAATAAAACCCTTTAAGATTGCTGCCGCTGATGTTGATGTTGCTCTAGCATTAATAACTAAAATAACTGGGATATTTAATTGTTTGGCAATACTAGCCGTTGAATAAGCATCTTTATCCGTTCCTAAGCCATCATAAAGTCCCATCACACCTTCAACGATTCCTAAATCAATATTTTCCGTATCAGTGGTAAAAATATAGTTCAAAACTTGGGGATCAGGTACGAGATAGTTATCAAGGTTTCTGGTTGGCAGGTTAGTTATTCTTGTATGAAATTTTGTATCGATATAATCTGGACCAACTTTATATGACTGAATTTTATATTTTTTATTTAAAGCTTTTAAGATACCTAAAACAGCAGTAGTTTTCCCAGATCCACTTGTTACACCAGCAATTAGAAATTTTTTCATCCCGACTCACGTCCTAACACTTGTTTTAACGTCTTAACTAATAAAACATTATCCTGTGGTCCCTTAACAGCTACTCGGTAATATTGTGACCCCAGTCCAACATAATCATCACATTGGCGAATCAAAAGATGGTGCCTAATCATTTTTTCTCTTAATGTCAAATCATTACTTTTAAATAAAAAGAAGTTAGTAGCGCTTGGGAAAACTTTTATTTCAGATATTCCTTGTAGCGCCTGATATAATGCTGGTTGCTGAGTATTTAGCCAGTCATGCGTTAATCTAATATATTTCTTCGCTCTAAACATATTTTGACCAAAAACATCTGCAATTCCGTTTACTGACCAAGTATTTTCTTGAACTTTAAGTAACTTTTTCAATTTTTCATTTTTGGTAATGCAATATCCTAGCCTTAAACCTGGAATTGCAAAAAATTTAGTGGCTGCTCGGATAATGTAAACATTATCCTCAGGTTCAAGTTCATTAATAAAACTTTCTTGTTCATTAACTGTTAAGTCGATAAAAGCTTCATCTAAGATCAAAAGGCGGTGATGATGATTACAAAAATCAACTAATTTACGAAGATCCTTTGACGCTATTATTTGACCAGTAGGATTATTAGGACTTGCCAAACAAATAATTGTAATTTCACGATGTGCTTTTAGTTGTTCAATCATCGTTGGAATATCACATAAAAAATTATTTTCTTCGTGTAATTGATAATAATGAACTTTTATCCCAATACGACTAAAAAATCGTTCATATTCACCAAACGTAGGCGCTAAAACTAATGCATCTGTCGCTTTTTCAGCTTGAATTGTTTCATCTAATACTTCTGATGCCCCATTACCGACAAATACATCATCATTATTAACATGAAAATGATTAGCAATTGCTGTTTTCAATTCTGGATACTCTGGGTTGGGATAAACTTCAATATTAGCAAAAGATTGGACTAACACATTCCATAAATCTGATGGAAAACCCAGAGGATTAATATTTGCACTAAAATCTTTAACTTCTTCAATAGGAATATTCAGTTGAGTAGCAACTTGCTCAATATCTCCCCCGTGATGGATATTATTTTCCAAAAAAATCACCTACCAATTTAAAGAAACCGTTTTCTCTATTTTTCATCTATAAAACTACGATTTTCAGATCAATAGTTCAATACTTAACAACACATAAGACGAATAAGCATCATTAGTATTTGAAGAAGTAAAAAAAACATTAACCATCTTTTCTTGTGGTCAATGTTTTGGCATTTTTTTGTTATATTATTTGTATTTTTTTATAATTTTTCTTTTTAGTTAGTATTCAGTTCTTATAATAACAAGTTTTTTGTTGGATTTTAAAAAAACTAGTATTATTTAATAAATTCCCATGAAAGCGTTATTAAAGCCAGCCTTTTTAGGCTAAAATAAAACAAAAATAATTGAGAGGACGGATAAACGGTGAAGATTTATACAAGAAATGGCGACAAGGGACAAACTAGGATTATTGGTAAGCAAATCCTCTATAAAAGTGATCCACGGGTTGAAGCATACGGGGAAGTTGATGAATTAAATTCTTGGGTAGGCTATACAAAATCTTTAATTAATTCACATACTCAAGTATTAGCCGATGAATTAGAGGAAATTCAACAGTTATTATTTGATTGCGGACATGATTTAGCAACTCCAGTAGATGATGAACGTCATTCTTTTGCATTTAAACAAGAACAACCAACAGCTTGGCTAGAAGGAAAAATTGATAGTTATACCCAAACTGTTCCAGCAGTAAAGAAGTTTATTCTTCCTGGTGGGACGCAACTAGCATCTGCTCTTCATGTAGCACGGACTATTACGCGGCGTGCTGAACGTCAAATTGTTCAATTAATGCGAGAGGAACAAATCAACCAAGACGTGCTAATCTTTATTAATCGTCTTTCAGATTACTTTTTTGCAGCAGCTCGATATGCTAACTACTTAGAACAACAACCAGATGTGTTATATCGAAACAGTAAAGATGTTTTCCATTAAAAAAGAACCGAGATGAAAAAGTCTCGGTTCTTTTTATTTCTCAACAATATTATTAAATTGTGGACGAGTTTCAAGATAACTTTTGGCAAATGAACAATTAGCTTTTATCTTACTGTCAGCTCCTTCTACCAACCACATTAGTAAAGTCATAATTTCATTAGCTAATCCTTGACCACGATAATTTTTATTAACTTGAACCTCTTCAATTGCAATAACCTTATTTTTTAGATTTCTTAACTCAATTGTCGTAATTTTCTCGCCTTCATCATTTAGTAAAGCTAATTCTCCAGGTTGATAGCTAAACTTATAAGTCATATCGACACACGATTGATGTGATAAGCTGCTTTCATTGATAAATTGTTCAAAATCTTTAATATCATCTCGTAATCTTTCAGCTAATTTAGGATTATGATTATCACCATTTTTAAAAACTGATTGAACATTACCAATCGCAATCGTGCAATTCATTACTTTCATTCCCAGGTAACGGAGCACTTGATGAAGATGAGCATTAGCTATTATTCCGCCTTTTTCTCCTGCTGAATCAGTAATTGCCAAAACAGGCTTCCCTAGTAAATGTTGATTCGGTGAAGGGACGGAAAGAACATCTAGTGCATTCTTTAATCCCCCAGGCAGCGAATAATTGTATTCCTGCGTCACTATTAATAATGCATCCATGCTATCAACTGCTTTACGAAAAGCTTGCCATTCAACTGGCGTATTCTGATGCTCAAAGTCAGGATTATAAAATGGCAACATAGAATACTTTAGTTCCACAAATTGTAAGTTACTTGGTAATGAAGTAAAATACTCTGCAACTTTTCTACTATAGGATTTGGTACTTAAACTACCAATCAATACGCCAACCTTTGCCATTTTATCATCCCTTCTCTGCATTTACTTCGAGGCTGTTTTTACTAACTCTTTCGCAAACTCGTTCAAACGTTCTATATCTTCTTCATACGGTTCAAGATCAATCTTTACTTTCTCTGCGCCTGATGTGGCACCAGCTTTTTTAAAGGCATCATCAAAATGATCAACCGTCGTATTAAAATACTCACCATAAAATTTATCGCCAGAACCTGCAACACCATAGACTTTGCCAGTTAAATCTGTTGATTGTAGATCATCATAAAAATCAAGTCCTTCTTCTGGCATTGCCCCTTCATCATACGTATAAGCACAAACAACTAAAATGTCGGCCTTCATAAAATCCGCTACATCAGTTTGCGATATCTCAGACTCCGTAACTTTAACATTTAAATTAGTTAGACTATCACATACAATATTTGCTACTTCTTCATTATTACCAGTCATTGTGGCATAAACTACGTGTGCTGTTAGCATCTATAATTCCTCACTAATCTTTTAATATCTATGGCTATGTGTAACCGTTTTTATTATAATACAGATGAATAGTATATTTTTGTAGAATTGGGTGGAGGTATTTAATTATGAAACGAACTATGTTTATTGGAGCAATCGCATGTGGCAAAACAACTCTTACGCAACGGTTAGAGAACCAACAAATCAAATATAATAAAACACAAGCAATTGAATTCTCATCAAATATTATTGATACACCAGGTGAATATATGGAACACCACAATATGATGAGCACGTTGCGTGTAACCTCGGTGGATGCTGATATTGTTGTCTTATTGCAAAGCGCTGTTGATAAACGACTTGTTTTCCCAGCCGGTTTCTGTTCAATGTTTTCCAAACCTACTCTAGGGGTAATTACAAAGATTGACCTTGTAAAAGATCCCGCCGACATTGAATATTCCAAAAACCTTCTATTAAGTGCTGGGGTAAAAAAGGTAATTCCTGTTTCAGCAATTGAAAATATTAATATTGATAAGCTAGTCGCTGAACTTAATTAAAGATTCTAATAAGATGACTAATTAAATGACTATTCCAAATAATATATAAACCTGCTAAAATATAGACGATTTTGCTTCCATAATTACCATATTTTTCTAGTAAATACGCCACAGGTTTTACCGAAATAAATAGTTTTCCTAATAGAATTAATAGGACAGAACAAATTTCAAAAATTATTCCTACATATATAATCTGACTCCAGCTAAGATTAACCACCCATGGAATATAAACAGCAAGGTTATCCCCACCAAGGCTTAAGCAAAATAGAAGTAATGAGAAAAAGCCAGTATTAGTTGTCTTTTTTTCATCATCTTGTTCAAAGAGCGCTATAAAGATCAAGACAATGCCCATAAATCCTGTGATCCAATCGGGAAAAAGGAAAGCTAGTCCTTTTCCTAAAGCCACGCCCAAGATCCATAAAATAAAGGTTGCTGCTCCAAAGCCAAGAATTGGTAACCGGTAATTGTAGTTTCGCAAAAGAAATAATAATGCAATAAATGTATCGATATTAAGTCCTACAAATATTAAAAGAATTGCAATAAGGCTCATAACACCATCGTCCCTATAAATGGTCGATTATAATAACATATTCGTTGTTGCTTTAAGGCTGGATTCAATTGAATCTTACTAATACTTAGATTATTGGGATTTTTGAATGCCGTCCCATCAATATTTTCCAGGCATAATGAAATGATGTTCTTTATTATCCAACCATGTGTAATTATTAAAATACTTTTTTGCGGATATCTGTGAGATACATCTAATAAAAACGACCATATTCGCGTACGAGCATGTTCAAATGTCTCACCTTGATTTATCAAAATTGAATGTGGTCGCACATCATTTGTTTCAACATCAAAATACATCGAATACTGTTGTTTTAATTTACTAATATCTGCCCCATTCCATTTACCATAAGATATTTCTGCTAGACGTTCATCCACTCGGAGCTTAATATTAGTCGTCGCGCAAATGATCTCACTAGTTTTCACAGCTCGTTTTAATGGACTTGTATAAACATAATCGATTTGATTATTATCAAATATTTTTTGATAATTTGCTGCTTCCAGCATTCCCCGTTTAGTTAGGCTTGTTAACTCATCATTTAATGTACCCTGAATATAGTTCAATCGATTAGCATATGTTTCCCCGTGACGAATTAAAAAAAAGTTGTCATTCTTACCATCCACCCATAATAATTATGTATATTAAAGAGGCTATTCAATTTTAGCCTCTTTTTTAGCCATTATTATATCAATGACTTTTAAATTTTACTAAGCTTTAAACTCACTTTGTTAGATATAAGTACCTTAGTTGTTCAACCATTGAATTGCTAATTTGTAACACATCTTTTAAGTAAGAAGTCATTCCACCATATTTATTATTAATGAGAGAGATTGCTTGATCATAATAACACCTATTTGCCGTTGAAAGATCGTAAATTGAGTGAAGATAGTTATCACCCAAGTCATTCTTCACAGCATAGCGTAACCGTTCTTTTATCATTTTTGTTGATGCTTTATTAGTTAAAATATAATCTTGATAAATTATATCTGCTGGAACTTGTAGAAGATTTAATAAATAAATTGCTCCCAAACCAGTGCGGTCTTTCCCAGCAGAACAATGAAATAAAACACCACCCTGCGCTGAATGTAGACATAATTTTTTAATAAAAGTGTGAAATGCTTCTTGTGCTTTCTCGTCAGTAACAAATTGACAATATACTTCCATCATGCGATTAAGACCCGCTTGAGAATCCTTTGAAAAGCTTTTTCGTGCTTCGGTAACACTAATATTACTTTCAGTAAGATCGTTATCAAAGACTGGGATCCGGATATAATTCATGAATGATGTTAATTGGTCGGGATACAAAGCCACTTCGGAAGTTGAACGGAAGTCAATAATTGTTCTAATACCATATCCATAAAGCTTTCGTTGCTCAGCATGCGTAAAATAGGAGAGATGCGCAGAACGAACAAGATTATTCCATTTCAAACTCTTGCCATTAGTAGTTCTATAACCACCAAGATCCCGAAAATTAAAACCATTTTCAAATTCTAAGATTCGTTGATGATTCGCCATATTGCATCTCCCTCCTTTCTAAAAAGTGTATTCACCTACTACACGTTAAAGTAAATGAATACACTTCTAATACTATGTTCGTGTAATTTCAGGAACATCAAATCCCAGTAACGTTTGTAGTTTATCAACAACGTGACGTAAGGCCGACTCAACTTCGGAAACTTCTCCCACAATTACAACCGAACCACTAAAACGATCAATAAACCCTAATGTTACGTTGCTAGATTTCGTTGCAATATCACCAGCAATAATTGAGGCTTCACTAGGTGTTATTGTTAATATTCCTAGCGCATTTTTAGGGGTCTGAATTCCCAATTTTTCATAGATATCAGGTGTGGGATTAGCAACAATATGTGCCAATGTCACTTGTTTTCCAGGAACATATTCCTGAATTGTCCGTTTGATATCTTGCCTAGCCATAACACCATCCCCATCTTATTGTTGTTGAGTTACCTTCATTACATCACGAGCAATGATAATTTCTTCATTAGTTGGAATAACCGCTACTTTAACCTTACTATCTGCAGCTTCAATACTTAATTCATTATTTTTGTTCTTCTCTTCATCAATTTTGACTCCAAGATAATCAAGATTCTTACAAATTTGACTTCGAATATATGCCGCATGTTCACCAATACCGGCCGTAAACACTAAAGTATCTAAACCATCTAAATCAGTTGTATATGCACCGATGTATTGTTGAATTGAATGAACGAATACATCTAAGGCTAATTGTGCACGTTCATTGCCGTTTTTAGCTGCACTTTCAATTTCTCGTTCATCATTTGAGATACCTGAAAGTCCCTTCAATCCAGAATCTTCATTCATTATCCGGCGTATTTCATGAGAATCAATATTAAGTTTTTCCTCAAGAAATGGAATAATTTCTGGGTCAATATCACCACATCGTGTTCCCATTACAACACCAGCTAATGGGGTAAATCCCATTGAAGAGTTAACAGATTTACCATCCAAAATTGCGGAGATGCTTGAACCATTTCCTAGGTGACATGTAATCATCCGGCGAGTCTTTTCTTTGCCAAAAAGTTCGCGGGCTTTTTCAGAAACGTATTGATGAGAAGGAGCATGAAAACCGTAACGTCTGATTTGGTACTTCTCATAAAACTCATATGGTAAAGCATACATATAAGCTTTTTTAGGAATAGTATGATGGAACGAATTATCGAAAGTTACAACTTCTTTTGCATCAGGAAGAAATTTTTCAAATGCTTTAATTCCTGCTAAACCATTAGGATTATGCAATGGAGATAGCACTTTTAATTCATCAATTCGTTTTTCTACTTCTGGAGTGACTGCTACTGCATGAGTATAGTAGCTTCCACCATGTGAAATTCGGTGTCCTACACCATAAATTTCAGATTTATCCTTAACCACACCACTAGACATTAAAATATCAATAATCTGATCAATTGCCTCTGAGTGATTTTTTAGCGGAACTTGTCTAGTTTCACTCGTTTTGTCAGTTTTGTACGAAAGCTGGCTTGTAGAAGAACCAAGATTTTCAGCAGAGCCACTAATTAATAATTTTTCTTCTGGCATTAAATAAAGTTTAAACTTAATTGAAGAACTACCAGAATTAATTGCAAGTATTTTCTTAGACATCAAATCACTCCAAATAAACTAAATTAACGAATTACTGCTTCGTAAACCATCTTTAAATCATCATCCGAAGGAACTACTGGATTACCAGGGAATGTTGCATCTTTCTTTGCATTTGCAACAACAGTATCAGCTAATTCTTCAGCTTTAGCAGGATCAACACCGAATGCTTGAAGAGTCATCGGACAATTCATTTGACGTGCCATCTCCCGAATTTTAGCAATTAGTCGCTTTACCGAAAGACGATCGCCTACGCCAGGAGCAGCAATTCCAGCTTTCTTAGCAGCAATTGCAAACTTATGCAATGCTTCTTCACTGTGTTCAGCATTATATGCAACAACATATGGTAATAGCATTGTATTAGCCAAACCATGTGGGACATGGAAATTAGCTCCTAATTGGTGTGCAATTGAGTGGCAAATCCCTAATCCGGCAATATTAAATGCAGTTCCGGCAATATTTGATGCTTCATGAACAATCTTACGAGCATCTACATTATCGCCGTGACGATAACATTCAACTAAGTGTTTAGTAATCGCATCAATTGCTTCTTCTGATAATGCAACTGTAAATAAATTTGCATCCTTAGCAACTAAAGATTCAAGTGCATGGGTTAAAACATCCATTCCTGAATATGCAGTTACACTCTTAGGAGCAGTCATAACTAGTTTAGGATCTAGTAAAGCACAATCAGGTGTCAAATAATCTTCCAAAATAGGAATTTTACGATGTTCTTTTGTATCAGAAATAACCGCAGTATTCGTAACTTCTGAACCAGTACCACTTGTTGTTGGGATAGCAATATATTCATTGATCTTGCATTTACCTAACTTTTCGCCAAAGAAACGAATTCCTTTACCAGTATCCATGGCTGACCCACCACCGATGCCAATCACAATTGTTGGCTTAAGCTTAAGAAACTGTTGAACCCCTTCCATAATCTTATCTAGTGGTGGATCAGGGACAACATCAGAGAAGATTTCACACTTATTGCTATTATTAATGTGACTCTCAATTTCTTTTAAGGTATCGCTACCAGGTAAGAAAGAATCACAAACTAATAAAATACGTTCATTATTAAGTGTCTCCAGTTCTTTCAAACTATCTGTTCCCGAATAAATCCGGGTTGGCATACTATATTTTTCCATTGGAATTATGCCTCCCATTAATACCAGTTACGTACTGAGAATCCTTGTGGTGAGTTCAAACGAACCCGACGAGTAAATGTCCGTGCAGTACATGTTCCTTCACCAGTTGGTGTAGCAATTGTTAATGCTGAAGCACCTGAGTGAGCACCATTATCAGCAACACCAGTACCAACATAGGATGGACCATTGACAACAAAGATTGAACATTGCATACGATGAGCAGCATTGTTAATGTGCTTAAGGTTGTTGGAGTGAATAGTAGCCGTATGGTGGTTACCCTTTTCAACTTCTACAGCAGTTTTCAATACATCATCAAATGTTGGACAAGAAACAACTGGTAAGATTGGCATAAGCATTTCGGTCATTACCAATGGATGTTCCTTAGGGAGTTCACAAATAATTTCAACTGGATGACCTGTGTAAGGAATATTAGCTTGGTCTAGGATGTAAGTTGCGTCCTTACCAACGAATTTACGATCAGGAGTACCATTTTCTTGGATACACATATCAGCTAATTTATCGGCTTGTTCACGGTTAACTACAAAGGCACCTTCATCTTGCATCTTACGGATTAATTCATCTTTAATGCTGCTTTCTGCAACTACTTCCTTTTCAGCAGTACATAAAATATCATTATCAAATGAAGCAGACTTAATGATATTATGAGCAGCTAAATCAATATCAGCAGTAGCATCAACCATTGCAGGAGGATTACCAGGACCAGCACCAACCGCTTTCTTACCACTGGTCATTGCTTGATGAACAACAGCTGGGCCACCAGTTACTGCTAACATTGCAATGTCAGGGTGCTTCATCATTTGTTGAACAGATTCAATTGTTGGTGTTTCAATACTTACAACTAAATTATGAAGGCCTGTTGCATCAGCAATAAAGTCATTCATCTTTTCAATTGTCCAACGAGTAATATTCTTTGCACCAGGGTGAGCACCAAAGTAGAGAGTATTACCACCAGCAAGCATCATGATTGCATTAGCGATTACAGTTTCTGAAGGATTTGTACTTGGGCCAACTGCACCAATAACACCGTATGGTAACTGTTCATACATAACCATTCCACCGTCACCGTTTTCAACAACTGGTTCAAGGATCTCGGGACCAGGAGTGTTGTACAAGGCATTATTTAGCTTAGCAATTTTAGCCTCTACAGTTCCCATTCCTGTTTCTTCTTTAATATCCTTAGCCATCTTTTCGATATATGGACGGAATCCTTCCTTAATGGCATCAATTACTTGTTGACGAACAGCAATTGGCTTGTCACGATATACTTCTTGAGCAGCCTTGGCAGCAGCAATTGCATCATTGACATTAGTGAAAATTCCGCGATGACCATCATCAGTAGTAGCTGCAGCATTTGCGCTTGAAGAGCTGGCATTATCTAGTTCTTCGGCAAGAATTTTGCGTACAGCACTTTCAATATCATTAATCTGCATATTTACTTACTCTCCTTCAAAAATTCTGCAACAGCAGCTTCACAGATTGATTGATCTTCTTCAACCAATCCACCACTAACACCGATTGAACCGATAATTTCATCGTTAATCTTTAATGGAATACCACCGGCAAAAGATGCTAACTTACCATCAAGCATAGTTTCCATTTGGTATAATCCAGCACCTGGTTGGATATCCTTACTAATATCCTTAGTAGGTTCCTTCATTGCTAATGCTGACCATGCCTTCTTAGGAGCTAAAGTACAACTTACCAAGTTAGCATTTGGCATATGATAGCTCATTTGTAATACTTGATCAGCCTTCATAATGGCGATTGTTACACCAACACCCAATTCATTAGCACGAGCTACAGCCGCATCGATTACCTTTTCCATTTTGTGCCGATCAAATAGATTTTTAGAAGCATTATTATTGATTACGCTTTCAACAATCTTACTAATTTGTTCCTCGTTCATTCTTAACGCACATCCTTTTCTTCTTGATAACGTTTATAAATTTTTAATACGTCATCAGTTACACTATTTAATAAATCTTCATAGTCTTCATCACGCGCTACAATATATAAGAAATCCGATAAACGGTTAATATATCTTTCTAGCTCTGGACGAAATTTTACATTCTTTGATAGTCGTACAAATAGTCGTTCTGCTCGACGACAGATTGTTCGACAAACATGAAGTTGTGCACCCGCAGTACTTGAACCAGGTAAGATAAAACTATGAACAGGTGGCAGTTCCGATGTATATTTATCAATAACCTTTTCAAGTTTTCGAGTATCTTCATCGGTAATAATCTTACTTTTATCAGTAAAGTACTGCCGTTTCTCTGTCGCTATCTCACCTTGAAGGAAAAACATTTTATATTCGATCTCTTGTAAAAGTTTCTTATTACGTTCACTTTCACAGAACTTATCTGCCAAACTAATATTAGCGTTTAATTCATCAAAGGTTCCATAAGTTTCAACTCGTAATGAATCCTTAGGTACCCTTGTTCCATCGAATAAACTTGTTTCTCCCTTGTCACCACCTTTTGTGTAAATAGCCATTTTGATGCCTCCAATGCACACTACTTGTCAAAACGGTCAATTATTCCAACAATCGTACAGTCATTAACGTCCCTTACCTGGTCCTCATCGCGTTCTTTATCAGCACGTCTTGCACCGGCACCACGGACTATTAATACATTATCGCCAATTCCAGCATTTACTGTATCAGCGGCAACTTGTTCAAATCGAACTGGTTGTTGGTCCGAATTAATCTGTTGAACTATCATCAGCTTTTTTCCAACCAAGGATGGATCCTTTTGGGTTGCAACAACACTACCTACTACTCTCGCCATATACAATTTTCTTCAGTCCTAATCTTTATTTTAATTTTTTTATAATTACAGATATCAACTGCTTCATCTGTAATACGTTGTTTTTGATATCTAACAAGGATCGATTTATCTGGTTTAGCAGCGATCTCTCCTCTGGTAATAACCCGATTATAACTGGCAATCATTGGCGATTCGTTATTTACAACAAACAAAATCGGCCAGTCCAAAATCATCATCCGTGGAATGAAATTAACCATCTGTTCATTAATTAAAAAGTAAAACTTAACATCATAGCTAATTCCTTCTAATACCCATTTAACCCAGGTATTAGTCTTTTCCATTGAATATAAGTCCGTTATTAACTCAATCGAAACATCTTTTAGAATAACTTTTCCGTTTCTCAAAAAAATCTGTTCACTAGGTGGGGCAACTTGATGATTAAAAGTAACTTTCACACTTGTATGCTTTCGCTCTTCTAATCGTTGCATAACCTGTTGTACTAGGTTATCCATCTATTCACCCCCTTGGTAGTTTCTTAAAAAGTTAATTTTTCTTCTTAATAATAACTTTTCCGAAAGAATTATTGCCTAGTCCGACGTTAGCAGCATTGGCTTCATCAGTATCAATGTGCATTTCAAGAACAAAGTCTTCACGAGGACGAGCAACTACGTCATCAAAAATAGTTTTACGCCCCCCATCGCCGTCTACTTCAACCTGCATTGAATCTCCGAGTTTTACGCCAAAGCGCTTGGCATCTTCTAAACTCATGTGGATGTGTCGCTTTGCAACAATTACACCTTGGATTTCAATTTCTGCATATGGTGAGCGAACCTTAATAGAAGGAGTGCCATCAAGATCACCTGACATTCTAATCGGTGCATCAATTCCTAGTGTAAAGTTTTCAGAACGAGCAATTTCTACTTGTGAGTGTGAACGGAAAGGTCCCATTAGACGAACATGTTCAATGGTGCCCTTAGGTCCGACCAAATCAACTGTTTGCTTTGCAGCAAAGTCCGCATGTTGACGAAGTTTCTTTAGCATTTCAATCTTTTGACCAGGGAATAGCTTTTGAAAGTCTTCTTCCGTCAAATGTACATGGTGATTTGAAACACCAATTGGAACTAGGTTAGGATTAAGTGTTTCTCTAACAATCGTCCGGATAAGTGCTCTTAAATGTTCTTCATCCATACGTAATCTTCCTTTTTATTAAAATTTATTATTCAGCGTTTGAGTCTAAGCCACCTGGTAAAATCTTTTCAACTTCTTCATGTGGACGAGGAATTACGTAAGATGATACAACTTCACCGACACCTTCAGCAGCTTGTACACCCGCATCAACAGCAGCCTTTACGGCACCGACATCACCACGAATCATAACAGTTACCAATCCACTACCAATCTTTTCTTGACCAGTTAATGTTACGTTGGCAGCCTTTACCATTTGATCAGCAGCTTCAATAGATGCAACTAATCCTCGTGTTTCAATCATTCCTAAAGCGTTATTCATAATTATTTCCTCCTACTTTTTCTTTAAATCGTTGTAATGGATACATTTCTTATGTGGCTCTCCTAATTTCCGTGGGCATTTTGGATCTCCACACATATTGCATGTGACTTCATTGTCATCAGAGTTGGTATCTTGTTTATCATTAGACAATTCTGAATCTTCAACTTTTTCTTTCTCATCTAATGATTGCTCAGCTTGAACCCCAGATTCATCAGAATTTTCACTCTTCTTTACTTCCTCTTCTGTAGTTGAGGATGGTTTAGCAACCGCCCTCTTTTCAGCAATCTTTTCATTTTGCTTCTTTTCTGGATTTGGTTGTAATAAATCTGTTTTACCCAAGGAGTTCAACCCTGTTGCTGGACGACCTATTACCACTGATGTTACATATACATCAGGTAAATAGTCTTTTACAGCTTGAACTGCAACTGTTATCGCTGACAGTTCACCAGAAACTTGTAAGGTGACCCATCCATTACCTTTTGTATTTTGAATACTACTAAGTTCAACATCTGCAGTCTTTAGCATCCGGTCAGCAGCAACAATAGCGCCAGATAATCCATTACATTCTACATAGCCCAAAGACTTCATAATTAAATCACCTGTTTGCCATTTCCTTAAAAGGAATTCCTTTTACTAATCTCGCTGCATTTGCTCCTAAAATCCGTAATTGCTTTTTATCATCGACTATCATATCGAATAAAGGATGATCCTCCTTTAAGTTCTTATAATGAACAATAAAATGATCTCCTTCAAAAGCAATTCCTACAGATAGTCGTGATGCAAGAGCTGATTGATATGCTCTTGCAACAGCACTATCTACATTGATTTCTCTAACCGAGACTGGGATCTGTTCTTCTTCAATTCCGTAAAACAGTGGCTTGGCACTCTCCGGAATCATTGTTCCATTTTCTAGTCCGACGACAATTGAGGGACGTTGTGAATCATCGTTGTTCATAACGCTTCCTTCTTTCTTCGCCATACCTTAATATCAATCCAGTTGCAACAGCGTTTCGTGGTCCTTCAATTCCACGAACGTTTCCTCGACCAGCAACTAAATTAAAATGTGCTAATTCATCGGTAACAAGTTGCGGAATTTCAAAATCTAAAGCTGAACCACCGACAATTACAACAAACGGAATGTCACGGATATTTCCTGTTGGACTAACATACTTAAGTGCTCGTAATGCATTAGTAACAAAAACTCGTTTCTTTGCACTCTGACGAACTAGCTTAATTTTTTCAATACTTGGATTCCCTGTTACTGGTTCATATCCATCTGGTTTAATTACTACAACTTTGGCAAATAGTGAAGACGGTAATGGATCTTCAAAGAATTGAACAGAACCATCTTCATGCCGGATTTGGAAAAGATTTTCTACTTTGGCTAATGGATAACGTTTAATATCTTCTGCAAGGTGAATATCGTTCAATCCCAGTTCAGAATTAATAATCATCGTTACCATATCACCAGCACCGGCTAAGTGGATTGCAACAGTCTCATCTTCTTTGTTAATAATTGAAGCATCTGTTGAACCCGCTCCCAAATCAAGAATTGCAATAGGTTTATCCGTTCCTGGCGTTGTAAGTGCTCCGCGAATGGCAGATTCAACTTCAGCACCGCCAATTTCAACCTTAGTATTAAATTCTTTTTCAATAAGATTAGCAATAACTTCCATTTGAAGATGATCTGACTTAACCATCGCCGCGATTCCAACTGCTGACTCATTTGAAAATTCACCAGCTAGACCGCCTCGGACCTCAACCGGTACTTGAGTATCAACAGCAAGTAAATCTTGGATTGCAATTTCGTTATTTTTCTTTCCTGTAAGATCTGCCATTGTTTGCCGAACATTTTCCAGCATTCCTCCAACATTAGTTCCAGATTCACCAGTTATGTTGTTAATATGGCGGAAACTAGAAACCTTTTTCATAATGGCGTTGGCACCTTCATAAACTCCAACTTCTTCTTTTCCAGTATCACCATTAATTATGATCTTACCTGCCGGAATTATACGTGCTTTAACATCCCCAGCTGGAGTTTTAATAACAACAGCCGAACGGTTCCCAATAAGGGCACGTGAAACCGGAACAATATTCTTAGTCTCTTCTGGAGTTAGTCCAAATAATGTAGCAATGCCATATGGATTTGAAAGCTGTGAAATTACTTGCCCAGGACCAGCAACTTCTACAGCTGCCAACATATTTAGTGGAACCTTGTCAATCATACCAACTTCATCAACAATTGGAATTTTATGATTTAGCCGATTATCAACTAAGACACCATCGTCGTTTCTTAGAATTGCTGCTGTAATTTTGTAACCAGAGGCAACATATGCATTTATAAGCTTAGCGACATCTTCAAAATCAATATCCTTAGGAACTACAACAATATAGTTTTTGCTCTTATCAGTTTTCTTTAAGAGGTCGAGTAAACGAACTGTTATCCCGGCTCCTGTTCCTATACCGCCTGGTGTATCAGGATTATGTCCAATCATTGTTGATTCTGTTACAACTGTTTCTGTGATAGTTTCCATTGCAACATCACCAATAACTGGCGTAGCTTCGTTGATTCGAATTAAATCAATATCGTTGATTGTCAGATTAGATTTATTCAGAACTTGAGTAATTGAATCCCTAATTCCGACTAGATTTTGCTTAGTACCTTTAATCCCAGTAGTAGGAGCAATACCAGAGTTAATAAAGTGAACTTGCCCACTATCACTTACATCTGCTAATGCAACTTCAGTGGAAGAATTCCCAATATCAACACCAATTACTTTTTCAGTTGACATATATAAAACTCCCTACTCTGACTAAAAAGCTTAATTATCGCCTTTTAGCTTCTTTCGACTTTCATAATAATCCGCAGCTTCTTCAAACCATGCTGCACAAACATTAGCGTCATACTTATCCCGTAATTCCTTTGCAATATCCAATAACTCTTGCTTAGTTGAACGGAAAGGACGCAATGCATCATACATTTCAAGAACACGTTCGTCAGGTACTCGTGTTAATTCTGCAGCTCGTTGAAGATTCTTTTGAATAGCTGGCCGTCCAGCATTAGCTGCAATTTCACCTTGAAGTTTTAAGGCTTCTGGTGTAATCCGTAATTCCTTAGGATCAACTTGATTATTTACTACTTTTTGTAAATTAATATCATCAAGATTATGTCCTTTTGGTGTTTTTACCAAATCACGATGCTTTTGATAAAGTGGGTAATCGTCTGCTGTCATTTCTTTACTAGTACTTTTAGTTGAAGTACTTGTAGAGCTATTAGTAGAGGAACCATTTCCCATTTGAGCCATGATCTTTGCTACTAAATCATCAACTTCACTCATCATTCTGCCTCCTTAATCAAACGTAACTTTAATTTCTTCTTCAGGCTTACCAACAACAACTTGGTGGGTTTCACGAATATGCATAATTGCTGAAATAGCTTGATAGTGAATACGAGCAAGTTGATCGTTTTTAGCTGGAACTGGTTCTGGAGATTCACCCTTCGCATACATAGCAGCATTCTTACCAATTGCACGATAAGTTTCGGGAGTAAGCACTGGTGCTTGTGGGAATAATTCAAGGTTACCAAGAGGGTCTTGATCCTTTTGGTGAATAACTGTCGTACCCTTTGATTGAATACCAATAGCAATTCCTGAACCAGAAAGGTGATCACCTTGGACAGCACAGAATGCTACATCTGAACTCCGATATACTTTAACTACGCGCGCCTTAAGTCCTTCTTCTTCAATACCAGCAATAACTTGACGAAGCACTTCTTTGTGAGGAATACCAGTTTCCGTCTTATCAAGAACAGTTGCGAATGCAGGTCCAACTGCAATTACAACTTCATCTTTAGAATATCCAGGTTTTGCTTCTCCAACTGGTTGGAACCAGTCAAGTTTCTTTTCTGGAACAGCTTTACTATTTGGTTGTTGTACCTCTTGAGTTGCTGTTACAGTGCTGCCATTACTTTTAGCAAAGTCAATTTTAGTATCGATTTGATTAGTTTCACTTAAAACTTCTTTAACGATTTTACGTAATAAGTTTTCATCAATATCAGCCATAGCAGATTACCTCCTCTCTAAAGTTCCAAGTGCTCTGGATCAAGGGCGAATGGCAAGTCTTTAATTCGATCCCATTCTTTCTTGTCTTCATATAGACGGTATCCAGTACCTGGTCCTTGATAATCATTTCCGTCGTTAACAGCAGAAGTGACATTCCAATTTTTATCAAAAATAGAAGATGTTTGAAGGTAATCACCAACAACTTTTTGTTTTTGAAGATTCAAAATTGCTTCAGCGACATCTTTAAATCCGTGGTTGTACAATGCCTTGATAATATCAATAGCAGTAATTCCACGATCCATCATATCTTGAGCAGCCTTCATATCTGCAACCATATCCCGCTTTGGCATGTCATCATGGGTGTTAGCATATGTTGCTGCTTCGACCTCTTCATCAGTAATCTTTGGTAATCCAAGATCTTCAAATACTGCTTGAAGAGCCTTAGCTGCCTTGTTACGTGCCTTAATAATGGTTTCTTCCTTAACAGGGTGAATACCATAATATTGACCCAGGTCACGTTCCATAACATACATATCATCGTAGTCCATAGCATCAGTATTTGAACCAGCGAAGGTATTATCGTAGTTAGGGGTTGAAGAGTAACCAGAGTTGATGTAGTCAGTACCGGCAATAAATTGACCAATAAACCGTTCAGTCCGACGCATATCGGAGTGCGAATATGCTTGGTCACAACCAGAAGCACATTCGATGTCACACATCATACATAATAGGTTTTCACCAAGAACTTCACGAATACCATTAGGAACAGCACCAGGAATTTCAATACAACTTACGGCACCATTTTGAAGCCCTTGAACACCTGAAGCTTTAGTAAGTAAAATACAACGAGCTTCAAGGTAAAGCATCGATTTACCTTCTGGGTAACCCATTAAGACTTCTGAACCGGCGCCTGAAGTAAATCTCATCTTCAAACCACGTGATGCATAACATGATGCTAAGAATCCTTTAGACCATGGAGTATCGTCACCATCGGTAAATACACGGTCAGTACCGTAAACTGAAATGGTTTCGGCATATGCGGTAAAGCCACGCATACCTAATTGCAATTCAGTAGCTTCTTCAACAGAACATTGTGTCAATACACCAGGACGACCTGTTTGTGCACCAATTAAAATTGAAATAGCATTGAACGGTGCATAACGTGCCACTGCTGTCGTGGTTTCTTGTTCAGGGAATCCACGAAGGGCAGCATCAGCAGCATCAGCAGCAATTTGAACCGGGTTATCAACAGTATTGGTAACGTGACATTGATTATCAGGCTTACGACGTGGACGCATTTTCTTGATAGCCATAATCATTTCACCAAAATCAAGCTTACTAATGATCTCTTCAGCCTTAGCAGGAGTCAAAGCTGATGTAATTTCAATAATTTCATCACGAGAAACATTAGGATCGACAAGCATCCGTGCAATCTTGGTAGAATCCATATTCATAACTTTTTCAACGTTGTCAACATTGATTCCATACTTAGCAATGTACAAGTCAATCAAGTCAAAATCTTCGAGCTTTTTACCATCCATCTCTACAATCTTACCATTTTCAACTTTTACACTGGGCTTAGGGTCATTTGGCCCCATCATTGCAACAAAACCTTCTTCTGGCCATTCTTTGACAAATGTATCTTGATGAATCGGCCGTTTTTCTAGTTCTTCAAATCGTTTTTGACGTTTCATAATAAAGTAGTCCTCCTTTTAGATCTACTTAATGTATGATGGGAAATCATTAACTGGTTCTTCACCAAACTGTGACAATAACTTTAATCCTACTTCACGTCCGGCCATAACTGCTTGACGAACAGCCCCTGAGTCACCGGTAATAGTTAGGCAACCTTCGTTAGAGAAACTTGTACCATGACTTGGTGAAGTAAAGTTAAGCGGTTCAACACCAGCAGTCTTTAAAGCCTTATCTCCCATTACGACACCAATTCCGGAAGGACAACCACAAATCAAGCCAAATGCTTTTCCTTCAACTGCACCTAATCCAAGATGTGCAGCACCTGCAGCACGAGCCGTAAACTGCAATTCAAGATGACCTGCTTTGGCGTTATAAACATCACCAAATGTACGATGAAGATTATCAAGTGCAACCCGAATAGCTTGACGCGCATCTGCTGGATCATCACCACCGATGATAATTAAACATCCATGGCCTCCTCCACCTTTAGTATCTCGCGGCCATTCAACATCAATACATTCCATGTTAGTAGCCTTAATTCCTTCATCCATTGCCATAATTTGTGGGCCAGCACCAGTACGATCACTCAAAACACCTAAAGTCTTGTACTGTTTTGTAACGTGCAATTTATCTAATAGTTGTTGGTCAACTCTCGGAATTACCATTCCAATTGTATCTCCAATTTCGCTAGCACCAACAAACTCTGGTACAGTACTAGTAGAATTCAGAAAATCATTCATTATTTTTCCTCCTGACTATAAAAGCTCTTAACAATAAAGTTCTTAATACAGATTCCTGTACCTAGCCGTCTGTATAAGGGCTTTAATTTTTTATAAATTATTCTCCATGATGTAGTAAGAGCTTATCAACTTCAGATTGAGGACGAGGAATTACGTAACTCGAAACAACTTCTCCAATATTTTCGGCAGCTTGTACTCCGGCGTCAACAGAAGCCTTAACAGCTCCAACATCTCCACGAACCATTACCGTTACTAATCCATGACCGATCTTTTCTTGACCAATTAATTTAACATTAGCAGCTTTTACCATTGCGTCAGCAGCTTCAATTGAAGCTACAAGTCCTTCGGTTTCAATTAAACCAAGTGCTTCTTGTCCCATAAGAATGCCTCCTAAGTATAAAAACAAATAGCGATAATGAGAAATCGCTTACAATTTGGTACATGTTAATTCTATAACATGATATTTATGATATATTATCTTAAAAAATGTATGATACTTAAAAAGAACAATAATTTATTATTATGTATTACAAAATTTACAAGAAAGCGTTTTTATGTGTAAATGTATGCTAATATATAGAGGTAAACGGCACCTTTCTTAAAAATTTGGTAAAAAGTAGGCGAAATTCAAATGTACGAATATTCTTCAAAATTCTTGAATGACATTCAAAAGGTAACAAAAACATTTCAGGAAATAACCAATAATAATATAATTTTCACAAGCATTACCGGAGCAATTGTTGATTGCAACACCCTTCTTTTTGACTCAAATATTTCACTTGAACATTTACGAAAACTCGATTTTAAAAATTACTTTGTTTTTCCACTAGTTATAAGTTCATCTTTAAGTGGTTTCTTTGTTCTTGATGAATCACATATAGAATCAGACACTATTGATTTATGTAGTAAATATATTGAAATTTCTTGCAAAAATTTTATTGACAGTTCCAATGACTGCATAGCTGTCCTTACCCCATTCGAGGCTCCTAAGCTAAGTTCACTAATCAAAGTCCTTAATGGGATTTTGAATATTTCTGGAGATGATTCAATAGCTAACGTTACTAATCCTCCTATTCTTAATAACAGAAATGATGGTACTCTAAGTGATATTGAAAAAAATATAACCATGGCGCTTAAATACATTAATTCCAATTTAGAAAAATCGCTTACTTTAGAAAACGTTTCTCAAAGGATTTATCTCTCACCATCATACTTAAGTCGAATCTTTAAAAATTATTTTAATGACAATTTTATTAACTATATAAATCTACAAAAAATTGCACTTGCTCAAGAAAAATTAATTTTTTCAAATACACCAATTAATAAATTGGCTCATCAAGTTGGTTTTTCACAGACGAGTTACTTTACTAAAACTTTCAAGCAAAAAGTAGGAATGACACCATCAAAGTATCGAAAACATAATTCCGCAATAAAGAAAATCTATACTATTCCAAGAGATTTACAATGGCGCTCAAATAAGTCCGTTTATGAAATCTCAAAAGATTTTTTCAATAAAAATGATATTTCCTTTAAAGCCCGTGATTTAAATGGGTATCCATATATCTATTCAATAAATGATCTGAATGATGTTAGTAATAAAGCAGGTTGGGTCTATACAGTAGATTGTTCTCAACCTATTATTCCAGCTAGTGAGATTAATGTATTTGATCGTTCAGTAATTCAATGGATTTATACTGAAAAAATTATTTAAAATTAAAAAGAGGTTGAGGTGCCCAGCCTCTTATTTATTCTAATCATCAAACATTGCAATCCCTAGTGGCGTAACAAATTGAGGATAAAGCGGTTTATAAACTTTACGCTTTAAATCTTTACTAAAGGTTGTTGTAAATTCAGTAAAGTTAGTTGCACCTCCTACCACTATTACTGGATCAATAATTTCTACTCCCATATTTTGAACAATTGCTGCCATTTTCTCAACTACAGGTTTAATAACAGCATATACTTCAGATTCTTTATTCTTGTTACGCTTTAATTTTTCTGCTTCATCATTTTTTATTTTATATCTTCCTCCAAGAACAAGCGTCATATGAAATCCACCTGTTGCTTCATCAATAACATGGATGAGCTTGTTATCTTTAAAAATACTAATCCCAGTTGTTCCTCCTCCAATATCTACAACTGTACCATTTGACAATCTTAAGAACTTCGCAGCTGCTGTCGGTTCATCTTCAACACCTGTACAAAGCAAGCCTGTCTCTTCGATAACATTAGCAACCACTTTGGCACTCTTCTCTCCTGTCTTCGGTGGAATAGCACCACATGCCGTTTTAAGTTCACGTCCTAATACTTTCTCAGCTTTTTCTTTTAAGCGTCTTAAAATATTAACTGATTCCATGAAATTAACTACAATACCATCTTGAACTGCATGGTCATATTCATACGCTCCGTATACAATCTTATCTTTGGAATCCAGCACTGTTAAAACAATTGAAGAAGTTCCTAAATCTACACCGACCTTTAGCCTTTCATCAGCCGTAACTTTACGTAAAGGCTTATCCCCATTAACAATCTCGGCAAATTTTTTTAATTGTTCATTACTACTTTTTAAAAATTCTTTTTTCATTAATCTTCTCCTACGAGATATTTCATATTTTATTTAAACTAAATAAAGAGGCTATATTAATTAGCCTCCTTTTCTCTAGGTTCACTAAACTAGCGCCGTTTGTAAAGCACAAGCAAGAAGGCCCCCAACAATTGGGCCACACATTGGAACCCATGCATACCACCATTCTGAAACACCCTTATTAGGAATTGGCAAAATAGTATATGCTAACCGTGGTGACCAATCACGAGCTGGGTTTAATGCAAAGCCAGTAGTTGTCCCGAGGCATGTACCAACAACTGCAATAACCATTCCTACGATAAATGGCTTCAATCCCTGTGTAAAGTTACCAAGATTTAATAAGATGAAAATAAATGCAAAGGTCGCAATCACTTCTGAGAAAAAGTTAAAAATTGGACTATTTATCGCTGGACGAGTAGCAAAAATACCAACATTATTTCCTTCCTCTTCATTTGGGGTTGCTTTAAATTGTGGATAGAATTGAATAATTACTAATACTGCACCAACAAACGCACCAAGAAATTGACCAAGTAAGTAAGGTATAACGTTACTCCATGGGAATAAGCCAAAAATAGCAAAAGGAATTGTTACAGCGGGATTTAAGTGCCCTAATGAACCCAGAAATCCTGCAACATAAACTCCCGTTGTAACTGCTAAGCCCCATGAAATACAGATAAACCACCAACCACTTTGTTTCCCATATGTTTTATTCAAACTATTACCAGCACAACATCCTGCTCCTAATAGGATTAAAACCATGGTGCCAAAAAATTCTCCAATAAATCCATGCATGTCTAAACACCAACCTTTTTATATTATTCCCAAATTGTATGCGCTTTCTATACATATAATGCTAACACATTAATTATGCATTTTATTGTCTTTATTGTATTAACTGTTCAATAACGGCAATATTTTACAAATTAATACACAAAAAAATCATGTTCCTTACCAGAAATTATTAGCTTTTCTTAAAATAAAACCTAGTCCTATGAAAATAATCACCAAGAAAATCCCACAGTAAATATATCTTTGCGGATGTCCTTTAACATGTCCATATCGATAATCATTATTGTAACGTTGCATTGCTCCTATTATTAATCCACTAATTCCATTTATCGCTGGACTAAGAGTAAAGCAAGCTGCCACGATGCTTATTTCGATATTATTAAAGTTAAAAATAATAAAAAGGACTCCACTCACCACTGTTGAAATTATTGTTGCAAGGTTAATTCCAACTAACATTTCATAGATAATACTATTATTAGCCTGAACCTTAATAAGTATTCTCGGGATCTCTTGCCAACTTCTTACAATAAAGAAACTGAGTAAAATACAATCACTAATAATGAACGGCAAAGTCCAACCATTGTGTAGTTCTAAACTTGGTGGAGTTACAATCCCTGCAGTGCATAAAACTACTATTGGCCAATACATCGAAGCAAATCTTCGGCGTGATTGCGGTCGTTCCAGGAGAGCAAAAAATTGTCCCAAAAGAGCTTGCAAGCAATTTAAAACGATAAATATCATGACCCATATATTTAAATAGCTAGGAATTAATACTACTTTAGGCTGTCCCCAGGCCAATACAATCGAAATAATTAAAACAATAGCTAACAACAAAGCCCTTGGTGCATAAGGGGACAGATTTCGATATTTTTCTGCTCGTTGATAAATTAATATCAGGTTATACATATTCATCACTAAAATGACAGCTGAAACCAGTAAAACAGAGTCCTGCAACTGATTTGGGGATGGGGGTTCTCCACCTAAAATAATATATGCTGACATTGTACAAAGCCATCCCACTGTCCACATCAATGGAATAGTTGGTGTCAAGATTAATGGCTGACGCGGCAACCATTGTTCCATGTGAAACACCTCCTCAATATGGTATCTTACCATAAGAAATTGCTCAAAATCTGGTAAGATAAATAGTAGTTAGTTTTAGGAGGTAAATTTTTATGTTTTTACCACAATTAGGATTAAAAGGAAGCAGTCAACTAGGCCAAATTGAGGATCGCTTACAGTATAATCCTACTATTTATGAATTTTATACTAATGCTGATGACTTTACTGATGAAGGCTACCAACGCCTCTATGATGCTATTCAATACGTTAAAGATGCTGGAATTAAAAATATTGTTCTACATCACCCAATGAAGTTTCAGGATCATCATTCAGAAGTAGTGGCCCCTGAAAAGCAGTACCCCGACCTATATCGCTTTATCGAATTTACAACTGAAAAGCTCCTTTATTTAGCTGATGATCTTGATGTTCAAGTTTTGGTTCATGGTGGTTATGCTGGTCCTGAGTCACGTTACTTTGTTTCACTCTACCCTAGTGTAGAAGACGCCCGAAATGCTGTTTATCAGCGGTTGGATCGTTTTGCAGATGCTGGTGGAGAGCATATCATGTTTGAAAACTCAATTGCGCCAGTTTTTGCTTATGGCGATCCCCTTCAAGAAGATGAAATTCTTGCACATGATTATCGACTTGCCTTTGATACATCCCATTGTTTTATTGAACTTCATGGGAATAATCAGAAATTGGCCGTATCCCTAGCGCATTTAAAAGATCGTACCGTTCATTACCACCTAGTTGATTCAATGGGCGAAACTCATGATAGTCTTACTCTCGGCACCGGTAAAATTGACTGGGCTAACGTTTTGCCTCACTTAAATCCAGCTGCTACTAGTATTTATGAAATTAACTTACACGATCAAAATAATTGTCGTGAACAAATTGACAGTCATAATTATTTAGTTAAACTTTACCAAAAGCTTAATAATAGAGGAGTTTAATCGTGAAGCAATATATTAATCACCGTCATATTTCTTTAGTATTAGCCCTATTTATCCTCTACTTAGCAATCACTTACTGGGAAGTTGTTGCTAAATTTATCCAAACAATTTTTTCGGCAACCATGCCTCTTTTAATAGGAGGAATAGTCGCCTATATCGTTAACCTATTATTAGGACAGTATGAATACCTTTACTCGCATTTATTTAAGAAACCAAGTTTGCAAAAATTCAGGCGGCCAGTTGGAATAATAATGTCCTACTTAACAATCCTCCTAATAATCACCATCGTCTTTGCTCTGGTAATTCCCGAACTTATTACGTGTGTAAAACTACTTATTGCAAATCATAGTCACATTATCAACCATTTTATTGATTACTTTGAACATAGCAGTGATTTTAAGGGCTTCATCAATAGCTTTGATACCAGTAAAATTCAATGGGATAAAATTGGTAAATACCTTACATCTGGTGTTGGTGGAACTTTCCGGACGGTTATTTCAACAGCCTCGTCTGTATTTTCAGTTGCCACAACCGCAATTATTGCGTTTTTCTTTTCAATCTACCTCTTGATTTATAAAGAGATGTTGCAACGTCAATTTACTAAATTACTTTCAACATACTTTAGCCGATACCAGACACAAATAATTAAAGTTCTGAAAGTTTTTGATGAAAGTTACAGTAACTATATTGTTGGGCAATGTAAAGATGCCGCTATTCTTGGAATCTCGTGTTTTATTGGGATGACGATCTTACGAATGCCATATGCTTCAATGATCGGAGTTGTAACTGCATTTGGTGCATTAATTCCAATCATTGGGGCAATCCTTGGAGCGAGTGTCGGAGTAATTATCATTTTCGCCGTTTCTCCACTTCAAGCCGGTATTTTCTTGATCTTTATTATTCTCCTTCAACAGTTAGATAACCGCATTACCTATCCACTAGTTGTTGGAAGATCAATTGGTCTCCCAAGTGTATGGGTATTTGCTGCAGTTATTATTGGTGGAGGAATTTCCGGAATTCTTGGAATGATGTTCACTGTTCCTTTATTTGCAGCCCTTTATAAATTGTTAAGTGCTGATGCAAGAAACAGAATAACAATTCAAAAAAATGAGTGAAAAACCGTAGCATTTTTCACTCATTTTTTTATAAGTTATCTGGAACATCAGCAACAGGTTGGTCCTTAGTTAGTCGATAAACTTGCGATGTATTTACACCAAAGTACTGGTTAATTAACTTACTCAATTCTTCCATCGCTTCATTAGCGCGTTCAATTTGTTCTGGATTAATTGCTTCCATAACTGCAACTACATTTTGAGAATCCTCTGTCAACATTGTTCGTTGAGCTTCACGCCAATTTAGACAACGACAAACAGCACCTTCATCGTCATAATAAATAACTTCCTCCGCCAAAGCAGGTTCATCTTCTTCAGCACCGACTGGCCGAAATGCTTCGCCACCTTTTGCAACACCAAGATGAAGGTTGCCAGCAATCTTATTTCGATCTTCAATGCCCACTGGAACACCGTAGCTCAAAGAAATACTATTGTAGACATCCACAAGAGGTTCAATTGGTTCAAATTTCCGTCCTTGATTGGCACGCTTCAATAAGGCCTCAATTGATGAGCGCGCACCTTTCTTTTTCTTAAATTGTTGAAATGCTTGACGCCATTGATCAACAACTGGATTCAAACGAAAAGTCTCATTGGTTAGAAACTTATCAGCCTCATGAGTAGCATTTGCTAATAGCTTCTTTCGTTCATCATAGTTGTCATCAGTATCATGGTTATCAATGCCATTTGCAAACAAGATGTTTACCTGTGCATCTGGAAAAATTTCCCAAAAACTTGGATCAATCGTCACTTGCTTCATAAAAATAATCTCCTCTTTATAAATTAATATTGACGTTTGCCCCCATGCTTTACGGTATCCCAATCGCCATCAATATTTTGGCGGATACGAACTAGATAGTCATGAACCTGCTGAGCCTCTTTTTCCGAGAAGCCTTTCAATGCCTCACTATTTGAAAATTGGTTTTCACGAATAATAAAAGGATAAATCTCTTTTCCTTTTTGAGTAACATAAAGTCGTTTAATTTTCTTATTCGTTGGATCACTTTTTCTTTCAATAAAGCCATTTTTTTCAAGCTTTTTTACAGCACGGGCAATCGTTGTTCGGTCTACTTTTATCAAGTTTGATAATTGTTCTGAAATAATTCCTGGATGCTCATAAATACGAACAACATACAGGTATTGACCACGTGCTAAGTCGATTTGCTTGAACTCAATATTGGCAATCGAATCGAGTGCTCGATCAATCATCCCTATTTCACGTAAAATATCAATCATTGATAAAAATTCTCCTTAACTACAATATTAAGTTCTTTTTGTTGTAATTGCAACAAAATAATTAGCTTTAATTATTTTCCAACGGCGCAGGCTGAGCAACTTTTTGCATGGCTGTTAATAATTGAGCTGCATCCATTCGCGATAAAATTGATTTCAGTGCTAATGTCATTAAGCGATCATTTTGTGTATTAATCACATTATTGCTTGGAATTTCTTCTCCAGCTAAAAGTGCATTCAAAATTTCAACAAAGCGGTCATAGGCAGCTTGCGGGTAAGAATTCATAGTAACCTGAGCAATTCCTGCACGAATATCATCCAGTGAAAAATTCGATTTTAACAATCCAATAAGCAAAAGATCTACTAATTGGTTAACGGCATACTTTTTCTTAATCGGTGCTTGAATAACTTTCTTTTTCACATAATTATTTACCATTGATTTTGTAAGTGGCTCAATTCCTAAATGATTTAATTGTTCATTTACAATCGCCACCACCTGGTCAACATATAAACCTAGTGTAGGTAATTCTTTCCATCGTGGAAACCGCACCCGTGCTAAATTATTTTGCCATCGTTGATATTCTTCTAATTTATCCATATCACAACCTGCTTTCTTATGGTGCAATTCCAATCGATTGATTCCGAAAATCATCGGTAGTAACTGCCTGTTCAATTATCTGTGCTACTTGTCCTAATCCAATCTCTTTACCTTCTAAAGGATTGCCTTCACTAACAACCTTAAGTGAAGTTTCTTCATTAGTAATTGGCAAAGCTCTAATAATAGTATAGGGCAACTCAAATTCATCAATCATTTTAACCGCATATTGATGAGCAAGGACAGTCTGAGTTGCCTGTTGCCCATACCATTTCTGTAGTTGCTGATTTGTCGCATCATCTGCTGTTCCTGCAATCGAAAGCATTACTATTTTTGACGGTAAAAACAGTGAGTGATCAATCAATTCGGCTAACTCTTGGACTTCATCATCTACATACTCATTAACAGTGGGAAGCCAACATAATATATCCCCACGCTGAATTTCAAATTTAAAACTAGTAAGAGCAACTGCTTCTGGAACCCTTTTGATAATAGTTGGTACTAAATCGTCATGCCGGTGACTAATAAAAACTATCCGACCCATCACAACCTCCAAATCTATTAGTAAGCCATCAATTCATCTTCAATCGTTGCATCTTCAATTCTGACATCAGTAATGGTGCTTTGCTCTAGTAATGGCAGTAATGTTTGAATATTTCCAGTGAAAAGGAAACGGGTCTCATTACCTGCTTCTTCCAACATGTGTGCCCCTAACTTTACTGCATTGTCGATTGGGAAACCAGTTCCTATTACTGTCACAGTACAATCTACTCCATCATTCATCGACAAATCACGTGCAGAAGTCAAATGACTGCCATTAAAGTAATAAAGAGTATGAGCAAACCGCATCAATGTTGAAATATTTTTGCTTGTGAAAAGCACTAAGGCATCGACCTTTTGAGCATAGTCTTTAACAAGGTGACCAATCATTTGCCGTTTATTTTCCTCTAAGCCATCAAAGGCATCACTCAAAATTACGATTGGACATTGCCAAGCAAGGAGAAGTGCTATCCGCAGTTCTAGTTGTTGTGCCTCGTTTAATGAAGCAATCATTTGATCAGGTTCAAATTTCAATGATTTAAGCATTTGGAGTGCTTGTTTTGGCTTCAAAGCATTTTTACGATGACGTAATGCGTGGTCAACAGCTTTTGCCACTGTCTTTCCTTTTAAAACCACATCATCAATTCGGCCGATTTCATTTTTGCTTTGGCGCTTATATTTTTTGAATGGAACCCCGTTAATTGTTACATCCCCATTTAAGATTTTTCCACGAACAGATAATAAATCTTCTAATGCAGTTGCTGCGCCTGTATCGTTACTGCAAATTCCGACTACTTGTGGTGACTTTAGTTCTAATGAAACGTTATCTAATTGATCTCCTGATTTAGCATCATAGACTAAATCATTAATTGTAATACTGCTCACTATATAACCTCTTTTCTTAAGCTATCTACCTTTACTAATCTTATCATTTTTTAGGTAATGAACGAAATAAACATGTCTTTCTTTTTAATATGCTTTAATTTATAACGACTTATTTGAATGGTAAAATAATATACATAAATTGTACTTATCAATCGAAATGAGGAATGTTATTTTGAATGAGGGCCAACTATTCACTAATTTTGTAATTATAATTATTACATTTATCTTTGCGGCATTTTTTGTGGCAGCCGAATTTGCTTTAGTGCAAGCACGGGTAACAGCCCTAGAAGAAATGCAAGCAAAGCGCGATAAACCATCTACCAAAATAAACCGCGCAATCAAAATGGTCACCAATCTAACAGAATACCTTTCGACCACTCAAGTAGGAGTTTCAATTTGTGGAATTATTCTCGGTTGGGTCGGTGAAGGAACGATTGAAGCACTCTTAGCTGATGCACTTTCGTTACCAAGCTGGTCACTAAACAATAGTGTCATCCATGTTGTAAGTGCCATTGTGGGAGTTCTTCTTCTAACATATTTCGAAGTAGTTTTAACAGAGATTGTACCCAAAAACATCAGTATTGATATTCCAATTAAGACCCTGATGTTCGTTACCACCCCACTGCACTATTTTCACATTACTTTTTATCCTTTCGTTTGGTTGCTTAATAGTTCTGCCAACGGAATTGTTAAAATGTTAGGCATGAAGCCAGCTGACGAGAGCCAAGACGTCCTTTCGCAAAGTGAGATTATTAGCCTATCTCGAAACGCTGTTAAAGGCGGTGAACTTGAGCACAATGACTTGCTATATATGGAACGAGCCTTTGACTTTAACGATAAGGTTGCTAAAGATATTATGATCGATCGTACTCAATTAACAGTTATTGATATAAATAAAACCGTAAATGACGCGATTAAACTATATCTTAAGACGAAATATAGCCGCTTACCGGTAGTTGCTGATAATGATAAGGATAAGATTTTAGGTTATGTTTTTAACTACGACCTAATTCGGCAAAAGCAAATCAACGGAGATGTATCTTTAGCAAAAGTTCTTCGCCATATGCCTACTACTCCTGAGACTACCTCAATTACCGAAGTCCTTAAGTTAATGATTAGTACTCGGGTGCCCATGGTAGTCGTTGTTGATGAGTATGGGGGTACTAGCGGAATTATTACTGACAAGGACATTTATGAAGAACTATTTGGAACAGTAAGAGACGAGATCGACAAGGTTTCAGATAACATGATTTCTAAAATTGATGAAAATCAATACCGGATTGATGGAAAAACGACCATTTATGATTTTGAACGCTTCTTCCATGTTGAACTTAAAGATTCTGAAGATAGCGATGTAGTAACTTTATCAGGATATGTGTTAGATAATTATCATAATATTCATGAAGGAGAAACGATCAAACTAGCCAACCTTGAGTTAAAAATTCAAGATTATCGTCATTCATATATTGATAGTTTTATTGTTACCACTTTATCAAAGTAAAATTTTACATTTTGGCAGCAATAAGAAAATTATCCTTTTATTTAACACTTAATTCTACTAAAATAATTTTGTAATATTAAAGTAAATCTAAACTAGAAGGAAGAAATTCACATGGCACCAATGAATATTATTTATATCTCGCTTGAGGGAAATACCCGTTCCTTCTTAACGCGGATGCAGGGATATGCTAAACAACAGCACAGTATTAGTGAAGATTGTCCACTTATTGAATTAAAAGAAGTTAGCGATCAAACGCTTCCTGTCGATGAAACAGAACCCTTCTTTGCCTTCGTACCCACATATTTAAATGGTGGTAACGGGATCGATTCTGGTTTCACTGAAATTATGACAAATGCATTAGGTGAATATATTTCCTACAACGATAACGCAGAAAAATGTGTCGGCGTTGTAGGTAGTGGTAATAAGAATTTTAACGAACAATATTGCTTAACTGCTCGTAAATACGCGCGAGACTTTGACGCACCATTTCTCGCAGACTATGAATTACGAGGCACTTCACAAGATATTGAGCGAATTTATACTATCTTAGCTAAACGGTGGAGCGAAGTTAACGCCTAACTTCTAAAATAAAAGCGACTTGGAAATCCAAGTCGCTTTTATTTTTAGCCTTGTTTATTAGCACTTATCAGCCATGTTATCCCATACTTATCTACAATCTGCCCCATTACATTATTTAGGATCCAATCACCAAATGGTACCGTCACACGTTGATTGTCTGATTTTGCTAAACGATTAAACAAATCACGTGCTTTATCTTCCTCTTCTTCAAAATCGAGTAAAATTGAAATTAGTGTAGACGTTTGGGGATTGCCCATCGTTGCATCTGCACAAATAATCTTTTGTCCAGCAATCATAAATTCACCACGCATTGTTGTCTGGTTCAATTGATCAACTGGTAATCCAAGACTTTCCGCCTGCTCTTTTGTCAGAGACTCGTGATATGTAATCTGAGCGCCAAAGTCTTGTTCATAATAAGCCATTGCTTCCTTCGCATTCTCAAATGTTAGGTATGGGTATATAGCCGTCATAGTGTTCCTCCAAAAATATTCATTGTTGATTATATATTTTGAATCGCTTTCCGTCAAACTAGCTTCCAATTGGATTAGCTACTTCTAACCGTATATTAATCATAACTAAGGCCCCATTATGATATAATTGTCTAGTCTATTATCAAGCTAATTTTAAGATGAAAGGATGGATTTTTTGAAAAAACTCAAAAAACATAGTCCGCTTCTAATCCTTGGATTATTCTTCCTTGGGATCTGTATGCGGATGCCGATTACAGCAATACCGTCTGTCATTAAAGATATTGCACAAACTTTTAATGTAGAAACTACTAGCTTAGGAATTTTAACCACTATTCCCCTCCTTTGTTTTGGATTATTATCATCAGTAGTTTCAGCACTCGCTCAAAAAATTGGTAATGAACTAACGATTGAATTAGCAATGATTTTAATGTTTATTGGTTCTTACCTACGAATTTTAAATTTCTCCTCGTTAATGATCGGAACAATATTAATCGGGGCTGCCATCACTTGTATTAACGTCTTATTACCTGCGATTATTTCTGACACACTTCCTAATCAAATCGGAAGTGTGACCGGGATGTATAATGTCGCGATGACTTTATTTGCTGCAATTGGCGCTTACGCAATTACTCCAATCACCCATGCTACTAGTTGGCAAACCGCTGTTATCATTATTAGTATTGTTGCTTTAATTGCAGCAATTATCTGGGTACCAAACTTACGCTATAATCAACGTGCCACTAAAGAAAGCAGTTCTACTGAGCGTGGAACTAACATGTGGAAAAATGCAAATGCATGGTGGTTACTCTTATTCTTCGGGGGACAATGTTTCGTATTCTATAGTATCGTTGCCTGGTTACCTACAATTGCCATGGACGCTGGATTAAGCAGTGATAATGCAAGTTTAGTTGCTGGATTACTACAGCTATTATCAATGCCATTCGCCTTTGTAATCCCAGTGATTGCCACTAAGATGAAAAATCGGCAACCAATTATGCTATTTGCAGGAATCATTTCTTTAATTGGAACTGGAATGATGTTCTTCCCTGTAAATTCTCTTGTTTACTATATATTTGTTGCCCTATTTCTTGGTGCCGGTACAACTACTACTTTCGTTCTTGCAATGACCTTGTTCGGACTAAAGACTAAGAGTTCTGCCGATACCCGAAACCTTTCTGGAATGGTCCAATCAGTAGGATACTTAATTTCTGCATTAGGTCCTATCGTTGTTGGAAACCTTTATTCACAAACACATAATTGGTTTGCAAGTTTAATCGTGATTGCTATTGCAGCTATCTTCTTCACAGTCTGTGGTGTAATAGCAGAACGTAAACAATTTGTTTAAGATATCTTTCAAAGCTGCGGAATTTTTCCCAGCTTTTTTAGTTAGTTTTGTTTTCATAAGCTATAATTATAACCGATTCCAAATTTCTTTTAAAAGTTTTTTTGATCTAGACCATTAATTGATAAGCGTTTGCCAAAGACTAATCAACAAGCCATTTAGCAGTAGTGGTCCATTTTAATTTTCTAAGACATCTTCTCAGAAAACGTTTCCTTTGATAGTGCAGATTGTGCTTTAAGAGTATATAATTGTCACGGTATAAGAATTTTCTGAAATTTCAGAAGGAGTGAACATTTTGGCTACAGAAAATAAGGCTGTCATTACATTATTTGGTGCGACTGGTGACCTTGCAAAGCGTAAACTTTATACTGCTTTGTTCAAGTTATATCAAAAGGGTTACCTAGCTGACCATTTTGCATTACTAGGAACCTCCCGTCGTCCATTGACTGACGAAGAATTCCAACAAATCGTTCGTGAATCTATTAGCAACATTCCAGAAACTGAGGATGACCAAGCAGAAGCATTCTCAAAACACTTTTTCTACAAGTCACATGATGTTACTAAACCAGAACATTACAAAATCCTTAAGCAACGCCTTGCCGAATTAGATGAACAATTTGGCGCTGAAGGCAACCGTCTCTTCTACATGTCAATGGCACCACAATTCTTCGGTACTATTGCATTGAACTTGAAGAAGCAAGGATTATTAACTGACAATGGCTTTAACCGTCTTGTTATTGAAAAGCCATTTGGTCGTGACTTTGAATCTGCTAAGAAGCTTAACGATGAATTATCACAAACATTTAGTGAAAATCAAATTTTCCGGATTGACCACTACCTTGGTAAGGAAATGGTTCAAAACATTCAAGCATTACGTTTTGGTAACACCATGATTGAATCACTCTGGAATAATCGTTACATTGATAACATCCAAGTAACTTTAAGTGAAAAGCTTGGTGTTGAAGAACGTGCCGGTTACTATGACCAATCTGGTGCATTACGTGATATGGTGCAAAACCACATCATGCAAATCGTTGCTCAATTAGCAATGGAACAACCAGTTGCATTTACTGATGCTGATGTTCGAGTTGAAAAGATTAAGGCTCTTCGTAGTCTTCGCCTCTACACGCCATCAGAAGCAGCTGCTAACTTTGTCCGTGGACAATATGATGCTGGAGAAGGAACTAACGCTTACCGTCATGAAGATGGTGTTGATCCAGAATCTGGTACTGAAACCTTTGTTGCTGCTAAGTTAATGTTTGATAACTATCGTTGGTCTGGTGTACCATTCTACGTTCGGACTGGTAAGAAGTTAGCAGACAAGTTTACTCGTATTGATGTTGTCTTCAAGAAGCCATTAATCGATATCTTTGCTAACCCACGTTCTGAAAGTGACCAATCCCTTAACTCAAACGTATTAACTATTTTTGTTGAACCTAACTCAGGTTTTGCAATCCAATTAAATGCTAAGCGCGCAGGTCAAGGCTTCACAACAGAACCTGTTGATTTACGCTTCTTGCAAAGTGATTCTGATAAGAAGGAATCTCCAGAACCATATGAACGTCTTTTCCATGATGCACTTGAAGGTGACCACACAAACTTTGCCTCATGGGCTGAAATTGCTTATGCATGGAAGTTCGTCGATGTTATCCGTAAGCTTTGGGATATTGAAAAGCCTCAATTCCCTAACTACACTCCTGGTTCCATGGGTCCAGCAGCTTCTGACGAACTCTTGGCTCGTGATGGACGTAAGTGGGTTTATCGTTTAAATCATTAGTTAATAAAAGTAATTTATAGCATTCTTGCTGTAAATTATTTTTTTATAATAAAAATTGATATTTAGCGTTTGCACTATCTTTAATTTTTGTTATAATCGAGGTTGTGAATTATATTACATAAGTATTGAGGAGAGTGACTTTAATGTCTGATCAAAAAGCACAAATTGGTGTTGTTGGTTTAGCTGTTATGGGTAAGAACCTTGCACTAAACATCGAAAGTCGTGGCTTCACGGTTGGTGTATACAACCGTCACCGTAACCGTACTGACGATATGATGCGTGACCACAGCGATAAGAAGTTAGTACCTAGCTACACTGTTAAGGAATTCGTAGACTCACTAGAAAAGCCTCGTCGGATTCTTATGATGGTTAAGGCCGGTAAGCCAACTGATGCTCTTATCGACGAATTATTGCCATTACTTGACAAGGGTGATGTTTTAATCGATGGTGGTAACACTAACTTCCACGATACTATGGCTCGTAACGCTAAGTTAGACAAGTCTGGTATCAACTTCATCGGAATGGGTGTTTCCGGTGGTGAATTAGGTGCCCTTCACGGTCCTTCACTTATGCCAGGTGGTCAAAAAGAAGCTTATGACTTAGTTGCTCCAATCCTTACTAAGATTGCTGCTAAGGCTGAAGAAGATGGCAAGCCATGTGTTGCTTACATTGGACCAAATGGTGCTGGTCACTATGTTAAGATGGTTCACAACGGTATCGAATACGGTGATGAAGAATTAATCGACGAAAGTTACAACATCATGCGTAACGTATTAAAGATGCCTGTTGATGACATTGCTAAGACCTTTGCTGAATGGAACAAGGGTGAATTAAGCAGTTACCTTGTTGATATTACTGCTGATATCCTTACTCGTAAGGATGACCTTGGTGACGACAAGAACAAGCCTATTGTTGACATGATCCTTGACCGTGGTGCTAACAAGGGTACTGGTAAGTGGAGTTCAATGACTGCCCTTGATGGTGGTGCTCCTCAATCAGTTATTACAGAAGCTGTTTACGCTCGTTACATTTCAATGATGAAGGACGAACGTGTACAAGCAAGCAAGGAATTGCCTGTTGAAACTGAAGCTATTTCAATCGACGACAAGAAGGAAATGATTGAAAAGGTACGTCAAGCTCTTTACTTCGGTAAGCTTATGAGTTACGCACAAGGTTTCGAACAAATGCGGATCGACTCCGAACGTTACGACTGGAACCTTAAGTATGGTGAATTGGCTCAAATCTGGCGTGCAGGATGCATTATTCGTGCACAATTCTTACAAAACATTACTGATGCCTTCACTAAGAACCCAGACTTGAAGAACTTGCTTCTTGATGATTACTTCAAGAATATTGCTAAGAAGTACCAAAAGGCAACTCGTGACGTTGTTACTCTTGCTGTTAAGGCTGGTATTCCTGTTCCTTCACTTAGTGCTGCTATCAGTTACTACGACTCATACCGTTCAGAAGTGCTTCCTGCTAACTTGCTTCAAGCTCAACGTGATTACTTCGGTGCTCACACTTACGAACGTACTGACCGTCCTGGTAACTTCCACTACAGCTGGTACGAAGAACAATAATCAAATAAATTTTGATTTAACGACTGAGATCTATTCTCGGTCGTTTTTTATTTTAAATTTCTTAACAAGAAAATAGAAACGTGGTTTGATTAGCATAGAGGTGAGTATAATGAATAAAACATTTATGAGCGGCTATTACCAAGGTGTCATCGAAACAGCCCCTACTACTCTTTCGGCTGCTAAAACAGAACAGTTAGCAATTACGATGACAATCCTCCATTTACGTCATGCTGGAATAAACATTACATCAATCCATGATTTTCTTGTCAACGATCTTCATGCAAATAAACGCCTTGTAAATAAGTATATTAATTTTAAATGCTGATGGGTTAGAAACTATTCAGGCCCAAGTTATAGCAATCGCTTTCAACCAATAATTATTTTGATATTACTTCCTTTTTCGTAAAACTTTACTAAAATTGCATTGACTTTTTCTATGAAAACGCTTACTATTATTCGTGTAAGATATTATTATATGTTGTTGTAGAAAAGGGGAGTTAACATGGATACAAAAATCGATACTGCAAAAAGTAAACAGCATGTTGCCCGTTCCCGTTTTGCCTATTCAATGGGAGCCTTCGGGCATGATGTCTTTTATGCTTTACTTTCAACGTATTTCATTATGTATGTTACTGGACACTTATTCAATTCTAGTAACAAAGCATTCAACAATCACATGGTTCTATGGGTTACATCAATTATCGCTGTATTACGAATTGTGGAGTTGTTAGTTGACCCATTAATTGGAAACGCAATTGATCGTACTAACACACGTTGGGGTAAATTTAAGCCGTGGGTTGTCGGTGGTGGAATCATTTCAGCAATTATTTTAGCCATCTTATTCACCCCAATGGGCGGTTTAAGTCTTTCTAATCCTTACCTATACCTATTGATCTTTGCTATTTTATATATCATTATGGATATCTTCTATTCATTTAATGATGTTGCCTTTTGGTCAATGATTCCTGCGCTATCATTTGATTCACATGAACGTGATAAAATAGCTACTTTTGCACGGGTTGGTTCTACTGTTGGAGGAAATATTGTTGGTTTTGTTATTATGCCAATGGTTTTATTCTTCTCAGCAAATCAAAATGGCGGTACCGGTGATGATCGTGGTTGGTTTATTTTTGCTGCAATTGCCGCTGCTGTTGCTGCTATTACTGCTGTTGGTGTCGGGCTTGGTACTCATGAAGAAAAGTCATTGCTTCGTGAAAACAAAGAACAAACTAAACTAAAAGACGTTTATAAAATTCTTGTCAAAAATGACCAATTATTCGCTATAGCTCTCTCATATCTATTCTATACAACAGGAATCACATTAGTTAACAGTATGGAGCTTTACTACTTTACTTATATTTTAGGTGATTCAAAGGCTTTCTCTATTCTAGGTGGATTAAACACTGTTATTGGTGTTATTTCAGTTCTTACTTTCCCTCTCTTTACTGGTAAAATTAGTCGGCGTAAATTATTTTACGGGTCAGTTTCAGTACTTTTCCTTGGCTTATTAATCTTTGCATTTGCTGGTAAATCACTCATTTTAGTTTTAGTTGGTGCAGAATTATTCTTCATTCCACAACCATTAGTATTTTTAGTTGTTTTAATGACTATTACTGATTCTGTTGAATATGGTCAATTAAAATTAGGACACCGTGACGAATCACTTACATTATCAGTTCGTCCACTGCTAGATAAGTTCGCTGGTGCTGTTTCTGGATGGATTATTGGACCAACTACTATTATTGCTGGAATGACTGCTGGTGCCACTGCAGCAACAGTTACTGCTGCAGGTGCTGCTAAGTTTAAGCTAGTAATGTTCCTGGCCCCTGCTATCTTGATCCTCATTAGTGTATTTATCTTTGCAAAAAAGGTTAAACTTGATGAAAAGATGCACGCCAAGATCGTTGCTGAACTTGAAAAGACTTGGGGAGATCACCTTGAAGATGCTGACAGCGACAACCCTCAAACAGTATCTGTTTCTACCCCACAACCTGGCGTTACTGATATTACATCACCAGTTGCCGGTACACTTGTTAACTTAAAAGACGTTAACGATGAAAACTTTGCTTCTGGGAACATGGGTAAAGGATTCGCTATAAAACCATCTGATGGTAAAGTAATTGCTCCATTTAGCGGAACAGTACGAGCAACTTTCTCTACTCGTCACGCAATCGGGCTTGAATCTGACAATGGTATTATGTTACTGATCCACGTTGGTATTGATACTGTTAAGCTTCGTGGTACTGGATTCATTAGTTACTTTGATAAGGATCAACACTTTAACAAAGGTGACGAATTAATGGAATTCTGGGACCCGGCAATCAAGAAAGCTGGCCTTGATGATACTGTCATGGTAACAGTTACTAACAGTAAAGACTTCGATATTAAATTATTGAAAGATGCTGGTGAAAAGGTAACTACTATTGATATCGTCATGGAAGTTACTAAAAAGTAATTAAATATCTTCTCTGTTAAAAAAGAGGCTGGAAAAATAATCCAACCTCTTTACCATTTTAAAGTATAAACTGCCAGAACGCAGTAGCTGGCTGGATTCTGAACGTTGATAAATCAACGTCCAGAACACCTAGCCATCCTTGCGGGGGGTGGGACTAAACTCGCAAGCGAGTTTAGTCCCACTCCTTTTTCCTACGATTAGTCAAGAAAAATATTTAGAAAAGAAGAGTATACTAAACCAACCCGGTTCTTCTTCAAAAAT
>NZ_LN887420.1:0-1069 GCF_036621895.1 Limosilactobacillus reuteri subsp. porcinus | reverse complement strand
ATGCCGGGCGCACATAAAAAAGTCTGTTACCAAATGAGTAACAGACTCAATCATATTCACCCGCACGGGGATCGAACCCGTAACTCCGCCTTGAGAGGGCGACGTCTTAACCAATTTGACCAGCGGGCAATAACGTACAAATAAAAGTATACGTTAATTTTAATTTTTCGTCAACTTAAAATCAAATTAATTTAATATTCATTTTCAGTGTCAAGTAAAATTGATTCAGTTGCAGTAGCATCGGTCGGAGTACTTAAGGCACCCATCAGAAATGCCAGTGCCAGTGGAATTTCTAAAAGCGATACAGTAAAACCTGCAAATATTGTTCCTACAATCACTAAGAGGACAGCCGTTTCGAGGATTTGTCGCAACCTTTTTCCAATTAAATTTATTCTCGTTGATTGCCCCTCAAAATAAATCAATGGAGCTACTATATACATGAATACTTCTGTGTGGAAAGGGGCAACACGACTATTAAAAAAGGGAACTAAGCCAATAATTAAGCCGACGAAAATACTAATATAATTAATCGAAAAGTGCGGAAAAAAGCTGGAAATAATACTACTTAAAACTGCCGCTACCATTAAAATAATCGTTGAAACAAGCACTACAAAACTCTCCCTTTATAACAAATAAGCTGTGACACCTTTTGTCGCAGCTTACATTGCGTTATTCAAATGATAATTCTAATAAATATACTTTCTCTTCTGGAATATGACAGGTGGTTGCCCAAACATCATGGTAATTTTTCTTCGTTCCATTGGTCATTGAAAAATAACTATCAAGAAGGTCGCCATTCTTTGCCACAAAATCATTTGACAAACGATTAACCATGAAACGATCAACAGGAAAATAAAATGAAGCATCAGCTATCTTTAACGAATCATCAAAAAGAATCATAACCGTATTAGTATAACGTGGTCTAATGCTTTTAATTAACTCTGGATGATGCTTTAGTTTTGTTAAAACATAATAAATTGAATCAGAATTACTAGCCATATTCGTCCCCTCACTTGACTGTAATTATAACAAATAACTTTTTTATCAACAAAAAGAGGCTGGGAAAAAA
>NZ_LN887419.1:0-13655 GCF_036621895.1 Limosilactobacillus reuteri subsp. porcinus | reverse complement strand
TTATTACCACATGACTTAAAATTCATGGTCATCAAAATCATCCGCATACGGGGTGTGTGAATCCTGAATTCGTTTAAACATTTTTTCTAAATCCTGATCATTAAAATGAACAGTTACCGGACGCCCATGTGGACAATTAAAAGGATTCTCACATTGTGGCAACCGTTTCAGCAAGGCTTTAGCTTCCCGTTCGTCAAGGTGGTGGTTAGCCTTGATGGCCCGCTTGCAGCTCATCATAATCGCTGTCTTCATTCGAAATTCTTTAACGGTTAGTTTTCCATTCTTAATTAACCAATCAATCATTTCTTTGGCCGTGTCTTCTTCTTGCCCCTCTTTAAACCAGGTTGGATGGGAACGCAAAATAAAACTATTCTGACCAAATGACTCTAATTCTAATCCAACCGCTGCCAGCGTATCGAGATGCTGATTAATTGTCATTGCATCGACAGTCGAATAATTAAGAACAAGCGGAACCAAGAAATTTTGCTGATCAGCGCTCACTTCCCCAATTTTTTGGCGGTAATACTCATAATTGATTCGCTCCTGAGCAGCATGTTGGTCAACAATGTAAAGACCATCTCCTGCTTGTGCTAATAAAAAGGTTCCCTGAAGCTGACCAATATATTGAAGATCAGGAAACCGATTTTGCTGCTGATCTTGTTTATCATGGACATCTAATTCAATATTTGCAGGTTTTACTGGCTTCTTAGTCATAGTGGGAACTGGAGCAGAAAATGGCGTAACTTCACCCTCATTTTGATAACGCTCATCAAATTTTTGCATTGCTGGCGTATTTAAATCTTCAAGATGGTGGATAACGATCGGTGCCGGAATCTCACTATCAAGTGCGTCAGCATGTGCTGGATTATCAGCTTCAGGAGTTGGAATTTCAGTTGCCGCCTTCTCTGTTGCTGGCACTGCTGAAATCGGGGCGGCATGATAAACAGGGGATGCTTCCTTTAACCGGCGATCAAGGTCCGCTACCTCATCATCATTAGGAATGAATTGGTCAGCATCGACATCCGGAATCAAGTTCTCAACTGCTATCCGCTGCCGAATCGTTTCGGCAATCAATTTTATTAGTTGCTGTTCTTTGCTTAAACGGACCTCACGTTTAGCTGGATGGACATTCACATCAACTAAAACTGGATCCAGATCAATGTTAATTACTGCGATCGGATAACGGCCAACCATTAGTTTTGATTCATATCCCTGAATAATTGCCTTTGTTAATTCAAAATTACGAATATACCGATGATTGATTGTGATTGTTATATATTGACGTGATGCACGTGTTAATTCTGGTAAGGAAACAAAACCACTAACCTTAAAATCATCATCTGCACCACTTATTTCAAGCATCTTGCGTCCTGCTTGAACGCCATAAATTGCTGCAACTACCTGCTGTAAATTATTATTACCCGCCGAACGAAATAATTCCCGCCCATTATGGGTAAAGCTAAAAGCAACCGCTGGATTAGCAAGGGCAAGCCGATTAATGATATCCGTAATTCTGGTTAGCTCCGTTTGAGGTGATTTTAAGTACTTTAATCGCGCAGGAGTGTTAAAGAATAAGTCGGTTACCTTAATATCGGTTCCTTGACGCGCACCAGCCGGCTTCACTACTAATTCTTTTCCTCCCCGCAAATGAATCATTGTTCCTTCTTCTTGACCGGCTTGAGCAGTCGTAAGCGTTACATCAGCAACTGAAGCAATACTAGGTAACGCTTCCCCACGAAAGCCCATCGTCTGCACCTTAAAGAGGTCATGGCGAGAATTAATCTTACTGGTTGCATGACGGTGAAATGCTAGCCTAATATCTTCAGCAGCGATTCCGTCACCATCATCAATCACGCGCACGCTGTCTAAACCTGAATTTTCAACAATAATATCTACACGGTGACTATGGGCATCCAATGAATTTTCAACTAATTCTTTTACAATTGATGCTGGACGTTCAATTACTTCACCGGCAGCAATTTGATTGGCTAAAATATTATCTAATTCATGAATCTTTCCCATTAAATATCACCTTATTTCAATTTCTGCTGCCACTTATAAATTTGATTCATTACATCCATGGGTGTCATCCCCATTAAATTAAGTTCTTTTAATTGATGTAAAATCCGCCGATCAACACTCGATTCTTTTTTCTCAGGCTGAGTGGCAAATAATTCAAGTTGACCATTATCTTCAACGCCTGGTGCAGCCTCTTTCTTTACCGGTGCCGCTTCATTTATCTTCGCTGATATTGGTTCTGTATGGTAATTATCTGTTGCCGGTTTAGGCGTATTCGGTAGTTTTACATCCTTTTGCTCTAATTTTTGCAAAATAGTATCTGCGCGTTTTAACAATGAGGACGGCATTCCTGCTAGTTTAGCCACGTGGATTCCATACGACTTATCTGCAGGGCCTGCACTTACCTTATGCAAGAATACTAACTCCCCATCTTTTTCTGTTGCTCCTACGTGGACATTTTTAAGCCGCGTCAAGCTATTCTCAAGAGCTGTCAGTTCATGATAGTGAGTTGAAAATAGCGTCTTAGCACGAACATGCTGATGAACGTACTCAATAATCGCTTGCGCCAATGCCATCCCATCATAAGTTGCGGTTCCCCGGCCAATTTCATCAAAGAGAATCAAACTACGATCCGTGGCATGGGTCAAAGCATTATTGGCTTCCATCATTTCAACCATGAAGGTACTTTCACCAGAGATTAAGTCGTCAGCTGCCCCAATGCGCGTAAAGACTTGATCAAAAATTGGCAATTCAGCGGATTTAGCAGGGACAAAGCAACCAATTTGTGCCATTACCGCAATCAATGCTAGCTGACGCATATAAGTACTCTTCCCTGACATGTTTGGCCCAGTAATCAGGAGAATATCAGTATCTTCTCCCATCAAAACATCATTAGGCACATATTCCTGGTGTCCCATAAACTTTTCCACAACTGGGTGACGCCCATCTTTAATCTTTAATACGTGCCCAACATTCATTTCAGGACGGACAAAATGGTAATCTTCACTAACAACCGCAAAGCTTTGGAGTACATCTAATTCCGCAAGTTGTTGTGCTAATTTTTGCAGGCGTGTAATTTGTCCCTTGACTTGTTCACGGATTTTAACAAAAATATCATATTCCAAGGCTGTTGACTTTTCTTGCGCCCCCATTATCAATGCCTCTTTTTCCTTTAATTCTGGAGTAGAAAAACGTTCAGCATTAACTAATGTTTGTTTACGCTCATAGCGATCTTTAGGAAGCTTATCAAGATTAACTTTTGTAACCTCAATGTAATAGCCAAATACATGATTATAACCAATTTTGAGGTTATTTATGCCCGTTAATTTCCGTTCACGTTCTTGCAGGTCCGCAATCCACTGTTTTCCATTATTCATCGCATCACGGTATTGGTCTAGTTGGTCATTATAACCATCCTTAATTACGCCACCTTCAGTAACAGCAATTGGCGGTTCTTCAACAATTGATTGATCAATTAAATCTGCCACATCGTCCAAGGGGTCCAATTGTCTTTGTAATTCTTCAAAGACAGGTGAATCAAGGGTTTCTAAAACGTATTTTATTTTAGGAACTTGCTTTAAGGAAGTCTTAAGTTGAATAAGATCACGCCCATTAACACTTCCATAGGCAACCCGCCCTGCTAAGCGTTCAAGGTCGTATACTTTAATTAACTCTTGCTGCAAATTACTTCGCTCAAAATAGTGGTCTAATAACTCTTGGACTTTATCTTGTCGTTCACTGATTGCATTTTGATTAATCAGCGGCCGGTCAATCCACCGTTTAAGGAGACGACTGCCCATCGCTGTTTTTGTCTCATCCAAAAGCCATGCCAAGGTCCCCTGACGCTTCCCACTTCGCATATTGCGCATTAATTCAAGATTTGTTTTTGAATAGTGGTCGATCTTCATAAAAGAACTTGGTTGATATGCAATTGCTTTCTGCATATGGGCCAAAGAGCGCTTTTGGGTCGTTAATAAGTATGACACAAGTAACGCAACAACGTGCTGTTGGGCTTGATCATCAAGGTCTTGAGTAAGATAGCTAATCTCAGCATTTTTAAGGACCGTTGGCTGATGTGATTGAAGGATATTTCGTTGCTTAAACTGAGTTGTTATTTCAACTGGCAACTCACCATCCACAACTACTTCCTTGCTTTGGAGATTAACCAATTCATTGACCGCGTCATTTGCATTATTTAAGCTTGTCGTTTTAAGCTCCCCAGTCGATAAGTCGGTGTAGGCAATACTAAATACCCCATTTTGTCCACTAATCGCTGCAAGATAATTGTTATCACGTGCCTGTTCACCATTTAAATCCATTTGCGTTCCAGGCGTAACTAAACGGGTAACGGCTCGTTTAACCATTCCCTTCGCCTTTTTAGGGTCTTCCATCTGTTCACAGATTGCTACTTTATAGCCCTTATCAATTAAAATATCAATATAGTTGTTAACTGCGCGATGGGGCACTCCACACATTGGAATTGGATTTTTCGCACTATGGTTTCTCGTTGTTAATGTTAGCTCAAGAAGTTGCGCTCCTTTAACCGCATCGTCATTAAATAGCTCATAAAAATCACCAAGTCGGTAAAATAAAAAGGCATCTGGATATTGATCTTTTACCTTTTGATATTGTTCCATCATTGGTGTTGTTTTTTTTGCCACTAAATTTCACCCCGTTAATATATTTTTTAATGTTAATAATAAACTAATTATATTTTTTGTCTAAATTTACTGCAAGATCTCTGTTAATGATGGATGTTATTTAAAATAATAAAGAGACTGAAGGTTATACCCAGCCTCTTTATAGGAACTGAAAAATCAGTTTATTTAGCATAATCAACTGCTCGAACTTCCCGAATAACGGTTACTTTAATATGTCCTGGATATTCTAATTGCTTTTCAATTTTGTTCTTAATATCATGTGACAAAGTTGTTGCCTGCAAATCAGAAATCTTCTTCGGTTTGACAATCACGCGAAGTTCTCGACCAGCTTGAATTGCATAACTATGGTCGACACCATCATAACTGTTTGCTATGCTTTCTAGTTTCTTTAAACGTTGAATGTATTGTTCTAATGACTCGCTTCGAGCACCAGGACGGGCCCCTGAAATTGCATCTGCTGCTTGTACAAGAACAGCAATTACAGAATTAGCAGGGACATCTCCATGGTGAGAAGCAATCGTATTGATAACCACTTTATTTTCTTTATACTTGCGGGTTAGTTCTACACCTAACTCAACATGTGAACCATCAACTTCATGATCAATTGCCTTCCCAATATCATGAAGGAGTCCAGCACGTTTTGCTAATGTAACATCTTCCCCAAGTTCAGCAGCCATAATTCCGGCTAACTTAGCAACTTCGATTGAGTGGTCTAAGACATTTTGACCGTAACTAGTCCGGTACTTCATTCTTCCGACCGTCTTAATTAGGTCTGGATGCATTGAATGAATTCCTAGATTAAACAATGCTTGCTCACCAGTCTCCCGTAGTTGAGTATCCATCTGCTTACGAGCCTTATCAACAGCTTCTTCAATTCGTGCAGGATGAATACGACCATCTTGAATTAATTTTTCAAGTGCGATCTTAGCAATCTCACGTCGTACAGGATCAAAGCCGCTCAATACGACAGCTTCTGGCGTATCATCAATAATCAAATCAATACCTGTTAACGTCTCTAAAGTTCTGATATTTCGACCTTCACGACCAATTATTCTTCCCTTCATATCATCATTAGGAAGATTAACAACCGAAACAGTCGTCTCTGAGACAACATCCGCAGCACTACGCTGAATTGCTTCAACAATTAATTTCTTTGCATTACGTTCTGCAGAAAGTTCCGCTTCTTGTTCACTGTCACGAATCATTACTGCTCGTTCAGTTTTTAACTGTTCTTTTACTTCAGATAATAATAACTGCTTAGCATCTTCTTGTGACATTTGAGCAACTTTTTCAACTTCTTGTTTGCGTTGTTCAATTAAGGCTTCTGCTTGTTCCTTTGATTGATGAAGCTGCTCTTTTTCTTGATCTAATTTACGTTCACGAACGCCAACTGCATTCTCTCTTTTTTCTAGAGCGCTATCCTTATGATCTAAAGAAGCCTCCCGTTGGAGTAATCGGTCTTCTTGTCGTTGGACCTCACTCCGCCGCTGTTTTAACTCATCTTCCACTCTCTCGCGGTATTGATGACTCTCTTCTTTCGCTTCTAAAATAGCTTCTTTTTTCGCCGTTACTGCTTCTTGTTTTGCTTTAGAAATAATACCTTTAGCATCATTATGTGCTTCTGCAACTTGTTTTTCATATGAAACCTTGCGAATTACATAGCCGACAATAATTCCGACAACCATAGCAAGCGCGGCGAACATTAAAATTTTCACTATTTCACCTCCGCTTCAACTATTATGTTGTTGGTATGAATAAATTAATTTCACCGTGTAACGTCAAAAAACATCACACAAGTTAAATTTTAAGCTTGCCACACTAAGGTGTCAACTATTGAATTTATCAATTGCTTAAACAGCCAGCATAAAAAGGGAAATCCCTAATATTCAGCTATTAATGCTAAAAAATTAGGGAATTTCAACTTCAAATATTATTATTTATTCTTTACTTGCTTCTTCGATTGTTTCTTGTTTATTTTCACCGTTCTTACCACTGGCTTTATCATCAGCAGTTTTTTTCGTTGACTTTTCATTTAACGGTTCCATCCCATTTGCAACACGAACTTTATCCATTAATTCATTCATGCTGTCTGGATGTTCCTTAAGCCACTTTTTAGCATTTTCACGACCTTGCCCAATACGTTCGCTACCATATGAGTACCAGGCACCGCTCTTGTCAACAAGATCGTTTTCAACTGCCATATCTAGCAATTCACCAGTCTTAGAGATCCCCTCACCGTACATAATGTCAACTTCACAACGTTTGAATGGCGGAGCAACCTTATTTTTAACAATCTTTACTTTAGCTTTATTTCCAATAACATCCGTACCATTCTTAATTTGTTCCGCACGACGAATTTCCATCCGGATAGTTGAGTAAAATTTAAGTGCCCGTCCACCAGTTGTTGTTTCAGGGTTACCAAACATCACTCCAACTTTTTCACGGATTTGGTTAATGAAAATAGCAATTGTCTTTGTCTTATTAATTTCACCGGAAAGCTTCCGAAGAGCCTGAGACATCAAACGAGCTTGTAATCCAACATGGGTATCACCCATATCACCATCAATTTCAGCACGAGGAACTAATGCTGCAACTGAATCAACAATTACTAAGTCAACTGCTCCACTTGAAATCAATGCATCAGCAATTTCTAATCCTTCTTCACCACTATCAGGCTGCGAAAGCAATAGGTCATCAATATTAACACCTAAGGCTTCTGCATATTGAGGATCAAGAGCATTTTCGGCATCAATATAGGCTGCTGTCCCGCCTTGCCGTTGTACTTCTGCTACCGCATGCAATGCTACAGTGGTCTTACCAGAACTTTCAGGACCATAAATTTCAACTATCCGACCACGAGGATATCCACCAATTCCAAGTGCCTTGTCAATAGCAAGGGAACCACTAGAAACTGAAGCAACCTTCATATCAGTGGCGTCACCCATTCGCATAATAGAACCCTTACCGAAGTTCTTTTCGATCTTTCTGATAGCAACATCTAATGCTGCTTTTCGTTGGTCAGCCAAATCAAATTCCTCCTTTTTTACGGTTTATCCGATAACTAATAATAACAGTTTTAGCCAAAAAAACAAGAAAAAAGTGAACAAAAGTTCGTTTATTTTTTTATTTTAGTTCACGGTAAATTAATTGAAGTCCATACTGAACACTTAATGTACGAATCGCCTGTCTTCCAACATAGGATGCAAGGTGTAATTGAACGGTTTTAGTTGGGCGTCCCTTCATTGCTAGTCCAATCCAGACCGTCCCCGCTGGCTGTCCTTCTAACATATCTGGGCCGGCCACACCAGTAAAGCCAATTCCAACTTCAACATTTAATTTTTGTCGACACCCTTCAGCCATTGCCGCAGCAGTTTCAGAACTTACTACCCCATCCTGGTCAATCGTGTCGTGGGGAATTCCTAATAACTTTTCCTTTGCACTAGCAGCATAGGTAACAAAACCACCATTAAAAACAGTCGAGGCTCCTGGTACGGAACAAATAGTACTTTGGAACATCCCCCCTGTTAAGCTTTCTGCTGCTGTCAATTTCCATCCGCGATTTTTTAATTGTTCAACGACGACTTTGGCAAGTGTAAGGTCATCCCCCACTCCAAAGAAAAATGGTTCTTCAACTGCAAGAATTGCTTTTTGTGCCTGATCAATTTTTTCTTCAGCTTCAATCACTGGTAAGTCACGCACGGTGAGCCGAACTTGGATTGCCGTTGGTTGAACATAAGAAGTAATGCTTATCCCTGGGATATCGTTAGTGGCATCTTCAATTTCATCCATCAATTGTGACTCCGGCCGCCCTAAAAAGTTTAATGTCCGACTGGTAATTTGTTTTCTTGTTTGAAAATATTGCTGGAGTTTAGGAACCAGGCTCTTTTCAACCATTGCCTTAAATTCGGCGGGTGGTCCCGGCAAGACAACCACAACTTTCCCCTTAGTTTCATACCAACATCCTAGAGCAAGCCCCACAGGATTAGCAAGCGGCTCTCCTCCCTGTGGATACTGGGCTTGACGAATATTCTCTGGTTCCATTTTTATTTGTCGTTGTTCAAATGTTTTTTGAATCCATTTCCAGTGTTCTTCGTCAGTCTGCAACTCTTTCCCTAGGGTTTTAGCAACTGTAGGCATCGTAATATCATCTGCAGTTGGCCCAAGTCCCCCACAAACAAAAACTAATTGAGCACGAGTCAATGCGTGATTAATAACACGCTCTAACCTCTGCGATTGATCGTCAACAGTTGTTTGATAAGTAGCCGGTAAGTCAAGTTGGGTTAGTCTGTTAGCTAAGTACGCGGCATTGGTATTAACTATTTGTCCGAGGACTATTTCAGTTCCTACTGAGATAATTTCTGCATCCATAAAACTTCATCCCCTATTAATATATATACGTAAAGTATAGTCATTTTCACTAAAATCTTAAAACTATGAATATAAAAAACATGAGGGTGAGAAAAAACTTTTGTTTTTTCTCACCCTCCATATCCTATTTAAATCCATCCGAAAAGACATCGCGTCCCTGAATGAAGTAGTCCACTCCAGAATAAATAGTAAAGAACAAGCAAATATATAACATAATTTGGCCAAATGGAATATTCCAAATAGCAAAAATAACATTATTTAAGAGTAAGAAGATAATTGCAATAAACTGAGTAGTTGTCTTAATCTTCCCCGGCATTTTAGCAGCTAATACTACCCCGTCTTGTTCCACTAACAATAAACGTAAGCCCGTAACAGACAATTCTCGCCAAATAATGATTGAAGTTACCCATGATGGAACAACACCATTTCCAGTTAAAACGATAAATGCAGTCATGACAAGCAACTTATCAGCAAGCGGATCAGTAAACTTTCCAAAATTAGTTACAAGATGGTGCCGTCGCGCAATTTGTCCATCAAGATTATCAGTAATTGTTGCTGCAATAAATAAAATAGCAGCAATAAGCTGAGCCATCGGGATAGTTGCTCCCCAAAAACTTACAGCTCCCCAACTTTGTAATGGTAGAACCATTAATAATAAGAAAAAGGGAATAATAATTAAACGTATAACAGTTAGTTTATTTGGTAAATTCAATGTTCTAACTCCTTTAGTTCTCTTAATTAACGAGTTGGTTGATTACTTTGTTGACTAGTATTTGTCTGAGGACGACTGTTATTATTAGCAGCAGACGGTTGAGTAGCATTATTAGGACGTGCCGAGGATGACGAAGCTTGGCTTGAACTATTTGACGACTGACTTGCTGAACTACTGCTTGTTTGGGTACGTCCAAAGTTAATCGTTACATTCCGCGTGTTCTGGTAACGGCCATTATTAGTAAAGTCGATTTCTTGATTACCGAGTTTTAATTTTGTTGCCCGGGCATTGCCAACTGTGATTACTAATGAAGTTGTATCACGACTTATTTTTACGCTAGTTTTTTCATTGTTATTCAAAGTTCTGTTTAATAAGTCATTATTATTTGCCCTTACTTGCATCCAAGAACGATCACTTGGTTCAATTTGTAGCGTTGTGTCTTTAGTAAGTTGACTTGCTGTGTAAGTAACGCTTGTGTCATTCCGATTAGGTGCTTCTTGAAGCTTGATTGCCGTTGATTTGCTTTGCTTTGTACTTGCCTTTTTAGCAGAGGTAGAGGCCTTCTTACGACTCTCTCCAGAAACAGATACTGAACTATTATCAATCCGTGTAGAAGAATCGCGATGATTGCGAGCAATGGCCGTAATCCAAATAGCTGCCAACACTAAAATAATCACGCAAGCAATAATAATCGTTGGCATATAGTTACGAACCTTATCTACGCTCCCACTAACAGTTTTTCGTTGGTTTGCACGAGTTTCAACTGCTTGAGCCAAGTGGTCGGAATACTCTTCCGTTTTAGTCTGTGGTAATTGATCATCGTATTTTTGCAATAATTCATTACCATCTAAGCCCACTGTATTGGCATATTGCTTAATGAACGCACGAACATAAAAGTCACCAGGAAGTTCATCAAAATTTTCATCTTCAATCGCGATTAAATACCGCTTTTGAATCTTAGTCATTTGTTGAAGGTCATCAAGGGTATAGCCCTTTTCTTCCCGTGCTTTTCGTAAAATTTTACCGATTTCTAGTCGTTTTTGATCGTTCTCGTTCTCACTCATTATTCTATCTCCATTTTCATTTATCTTTACTCTTGGATATTATATCATGCTCAATTATATATTAGCTTATCGGAATAAATCTATAGGAAAAGTTTAGTTTATTGATGTTGCGGAACAACTTGGTATACCGAAATACCTTGCGGAGTAATAAACTCTTTTGCAACTTGATAAAGATCATCAATCGTAATAGTTTCCAAGGTCGCTATCTCATCCATCAAGCTAGCACCAGCAAAGAGGTCTCCAGCATAACGATTAGCAATTGCTTCTGGCGAATCTAATAAGCCAATTAACCGCCCTAGTTCTGCTTTTTTAATTTCCTCAAATCTTGTCCGCGCCGCTTCAATTTGCTGATCAGCACTTTCAAGAATATCAATAACTTCATCGGCAAAGCGTTCCATCTGATCAGTATCAGAGCTAAAGTACGCAAAATGAAAGCCTCGTTGCATTTCAAAATTGTAGCTAAACGTGTCATCTAATGTTTCATTATTATACAAACGCAAATAGTTATCTGACGTATCGTCAAACAAAACATCTAACAAAAGATCAATTGCTAATTTGTAGTGGAGCCGTTCTTTACCATCATCAAATTGCTTGGTCCCTCGTAAGCCTACCATCACTTTAGGACGAACAATATCCATCGTTAATGAACGGAATGGAATTACATCATGCGCAGTTGGATCGTTCAAGCTAAATAACCGTTGGGGTGTCTCTGCGGGAGCGAAAATCTTTTGTTCCTGGTTTTGCTTGATCCACGCCATTGTTTCTTCTGGATCTAAGCGTCCTACAAGGAAAAGGTTCATATTGGTTGGTTGATAGAAAGTCCGATAACTATCCATCAGAATTTCTGGTGTAATATGACTGATTGATTCAACCGTTCCCGCAATATCAATCCGCATTGGATCTTTGGGGTACAAATTACCTAAAATACCTAAGTAAAGCCGCCAACTCGGATCATCCTCATACATTTGAATTTCTTGGCCAATAATTCCCTGCTCTTTCTTCACTGTCTCTGCAGTAAAGTAGGGGTCTTGAACAAAATCCAATAGAACATCTAAATTCTCACGGAGATTACTAGTCGTCGAAAAAAGATAACTTGTTTGGGTAAAACTAGTAAAGGCATTTGAATCAGCTCCTAGTTTACCAAACAAGTCAAAGGCATCATGATCTTTTTTCTCAAACATTTTATGTTCAAGGAAGTGGGCAACCCCGTCTGGAACAGTAATCGCCTCCTTTTGATGGTACGGTATAAAATGATTATCAATGGAACCAAAATCTGCTGTTAAAATAGCATATGTCTTATGGTAGCCTTCCATTGGTAAGAGCTGGACTTTCAAACCATTTGGTAATTGTTCACGGTAAATGGACTGGTTAAATTTTTGATAAACTTCTCTATCCATATAATTATTTCTCACCACTTAATAAATAAACTGCCTGAAGCTTCATCTGTTTAGCAACACGCATGACGTCAGCTACGGTTACTTTTTTTATTTCGGTAATAAAGTTCTTATCCGATTCATTAACTAATTTGGTAACTAATTGTTGCTCCAAAACATTACTTGCCAAATCATGCCCTGCCCGGTATTGGTTAATCAAACTATCTTGAACTTCACCTAGCGTCTCAGTAGTAAAATCACCATTTTGCAAGGCAGTTAATTGTTCCTGAATCATATTTTGAACTTTTTCTTGGTCACTCGCTTGAATTCCTGTTTGAACACTTACAATCCCATTGAATGGAAGAAGCCGGCTAGAAGCATAATAAGCTAAACTAGCTTTTTCACGGACATTCGTAAAAAGCTTTGAATATGGCGTGCCACCAAAAAGTCCATTAAAAACCAAGCCAGCATAGTAATCGGCGTCATGATAATAGACAGGTAAAGAATATGCCAAATTTAACTTTGCCTGATTTACTTGTTGATATTCTGTTTTTCTTTGAACTTGATCATACAATGCTTGATGATATAAAGGTGACTTGTTAACAATATCGCGATCTTCAAAAGGCAACTTAGCAATAACTTGCTGAGCACGCATCGGATCAATGTCACCTAACACAAAAATATCAATTTTATCTTCATTAATCATTGAATGATACGTTGAAACTAAACTTTTAGCATTTAAGTTCTCAAGATCAGCAATTTGACCGAAACTAGGAACCTTCATTACAGAATCATTTTGGTAGTACAAGTCCATAAGACGTTGATTAGCCAAAAATTGTTTATCGTCATAAAGCGACTTTATCGCACTTTTTAAATTATTAGATTGAATTCTAAAAGTAGGACCATCAAATTCCCCGTCATCGATTAGCGGATGGAAAATGATCTCATTTATTAAGCCACTAATCTTTTCAAATAAATCTTCATCAACAAAGCGATTATTGACAAAACTCGCTCGTAATCGGACAGTATGCAATGTCCCCAGCCGGTTAACATATAAATTAACATAGGCACCATATAAAGATGCCAATTGACGAGCCAAAGCCGTCTGTGTTGGATAGCGATGCGTGCTGGTCTCTAATAGGTTTGCCAATAAATTTCGTGCAGTAGCATTCGTTGGTGTTTGCGGAGTCGCAAAATCTATTAAGACGTGATTCATCTTAAATTGTTTTGTGGGTATAATGTGCAAGTCCACGCCACGAGCAAGATTAAAATCCACGTTCTCTTTCTCCCTTCAATATAAAATGCAGCAAGAGGGGTTCCACTAGCTGCAACCTAGTTACATTCAAATTATCATACTGAATAATGATACGTTAAATATGACCAAATTACAAACCGATTACGTAAATTCATCATATTTTTATTAATTTGTTTGTAGGAAACAATCGAGTAGGAGATAATT
>NZ_LN887418.1:0-5227 GCF_036621895.1 Limosilactobacillus reuteri subsp. porcinus | reverse complement strand
ATTATCTCCTACTCGATTCACGAACAATAGCAAGATAATATGAAACTAGCTTCGCATCGCTACATGGCTATTTCCCATTTCTTGTTTTGAATCTTAAATAAAATTAAAGTTGGTGTGCTGAGCGGCCCTTACGGATAGCAGCTCGACGGTTTTGATCAAACTTTTCTTCTTCTGCTTCTGCTGGCTTAATGACAGTTTTATGGAAAGTGAGAACCCCGCTAGCAATGGCAGCAACTGTTGCTAAACTACCAACTAAAATACCTTTTGCTAATTGTTTCATAACATAAAACCTCCTCGAATTTATAGGTTACCTCCATTATGCAAGAATTAATGGCGTTTTACCAGTGAGAAGGACAAGTTTTAGCATAAAATTTATAAAAATTGGAGAGTTAAGATGAATAAAGTAATCGCAATTGTCGGTCCAACCGCTGTAGGAAAAACTGCACTATCAATAAAACTGGCACATGAATTTGATGGGGAAGTAATTTCTGGTGATTCGATGCAAGTTTATCGCCGCCTTGATATTGGAACGGCAAAAGTTACTCCCGAAGAAATGGGGGATGTGCCGCACTATCTCATTGATATCTGCAATATTGATGAGCGTTTTTCTGCCGCCCGTTTTAAGAAACTTGCTGACCAAAAAATAGATGAAATAGCTCAACGCAATCATTTACCGATTATTGCAGGCGGAACTGGATTTTATCTTCAAACCTTAACAGATAATCTAGCATTGGGAAGTGACCAGTTTGACCAACAAACACTTGAAATTCGTAACCATTGGAAAAGAGTTGCTGAGGAAAAGGGAGCCGAGTACGTTTGGGAGCAATTAAACAAGTTAGATCCAGTGGCTAGCGCTCGGATCCCCAAGTCTAATACTCGCCGGGTTATCCGGGCTTTAGAGGTAATTGAGAAAACGGGTCAATTATTTTCCAATCAACCACAGTTCAAAGCAACAAATGATTTTCTCTTGATTGGCCTAACTACTGATCGTCCTGTTTTATATGACCGGATTAATAAGCGAGTCGATTTGATGATTCAAAACGGCCTGTTAGAAGAAGCAAAATGGTTATTTAATCAAGGAGGGGAAAACCTGCCAGCAGGTAAAGGGATTGGGTACCATGAACTATTTCCTTATTTTCGTGGCGAGATTAGCCTAGCCGAGGCGGTTGAAAAAATTAAGCAGGATTCTCGACATTATGCTAAAAGGCAGTTGACGTGGTTTAGAAATAAGGCTGATACTCACTGGTTTGATATTTTGCGTCATCCCGATGATATTAATCAAATTAAGCAGTTTATAAATGATTGGTTAAAAAAATAAAGTACGGAAGGGAAGATTTTTTTTATTAAAATAAAGCTCTTAAATAGAATTGACTTATGCCCTGTCTATTGTTATTCTAAGTCACAGTGTTAAGGAGAGAAGCAGATGTTAGATAGATCGGTATGGTCATCTATTATTTCTGTGGAGATTGTATGAAAGGGAATGAAATTTTATGGGTAAACACGTATTTACAAAAGATGAAGTTCGCCAAATGGTAAAGGATGAAGATATTCATTTCTTACGAGTTATGTTTACTGACTTATTAGGAACGATTAAGAGCGTTGACTTACCAGTTAGTCAGTTAGATAAATTGATGGATAACAAAATTATGTTTGATGGTTCTTCAATTGATGGATTTGTTCGGATTGAAGAAAGTGATATGTATCTTTACCCAGATATGTCCACTTGGCTTGCATTCCCTTGGGGTGCTGAACACGGGAAGGTTGCGCGGGTAATCTGCAGTGTTTACAAGACTGATGGTACTCCATTTGAAGGTGACCCCCGTAACAATTTAAAGCGGGTTCTTGAAGATATGCGGAAGATGGGCTTCAAGGACTTTAACATTGGACCTGAGCCAGAATTCTTCCTCTTCAAGACTGATGAAAAGGGTAACCCAACTACCAATCTTAACGATAAGGAAAATTACTTTGACATGGAACCGGCAGATCCTGGTGAAGATTGCCGTCGTGACATCGTCTTAGCTCTTGAAAAGATGGGCTTCGATGTTGAAGCTGCTCACCATGAAGTTGCTCCTGGTCAGCATGAAGTTGACTTCAAGTACTCAGATGCTTTAGAAGCCGCTGATAACATCCAAACATTTAAGTTCGTTGTTAAAACAATTGCTAAGAAGTATGGTTTCCATGCCACCTTTATGCCTAAGCCGCTTTCTGGTATTAATGGTTCAGGAATGCACCTCAACATGTCATTGTTTAGTCAAGATGGCACTAACGCCTTCTTTGATGAAAATGATAAAGATAAGCTTTCCGCAACTGCTTACCATTTCTTGGGCGGTTTGATGAAGCATGCACGAAGCTACACTGCAATTTGCAACCCAATCGTCAACTCTTATAAGCGATTGGTTCCAGGTTATGAAGCACCGGTTTATGTTGCTTGGTCAACTTCTAACCGGTCACCACTTGTGCGAATTCCGAGTGATCGTGGAATGGGAACACGACTTGAGTTACGGTCAGCAGATCCATCAGCTAACCCATATCTTGCAATCGCTGCTGTTCTTGAAGCTGGTTTAGATGGTTTACGCAACAACTTACCACCAATTCATAACGTTGATGAAAACATCTATACGATGACGAAAGCAGAACGAGCTGAAAAAGATATTCATGATTTACCAGATACTTTACACAACGCATTAAAGTCTTTGGCTAACGATGAGGTTATCAAGAGTTCAATGGGTGAACACCTCTATAACAGCTTTATGGAAGCCAAGACTCGTGAATATGCTTCATATCGTCAACACGTTTCTGACTGGGAACGTCAACACTATATGGAACAATACTAATTAATGACAATAAGTTAATAAGCAATGAAAAACACTTATGCAGGATTACTTGCTAAGTGTTTTTCATACGAAATCAACTAGTTAATTGACAAATATGTTGTTTCATATACAATTATATTTGTTGCAATAAAAGCGTGTTATTATAATGTGGATAGTACGTTTTTAAGGACTGCTAGTTAAACTAGCAACCAATTTTAAATCGAGATTATATTTCGATTAGTTACTAAAGGAGAGTCTTAGATAATGGATCAAAAGGTCAGAGTTCGATATGCACCTAGCCCAACAGGTTTCTTACATATCGGAAATGCTCAATCAGCATTATTTAATTATTTATTTGCACGTCACTTCGATGGAACGATGGTATTACGGATTGAAGATACCGATACCAAGCGGAACGTTGAAGATGGTGAAGCTAGCCAACGTGAAAATCTTCACTGGTTAGGAATTGACTGGGATGAAGGTCCAAATAAGCCAAATCCAAAGTATGCCCCTTACCGTCAAAGTGAACGGAATAAAGAAGGTATTTACCACAAATACATTCAAGAATTATTAGACAAGGGCATTGCATACAAGGATTACTCAACAGAGGAAGAATTAGCTGAAATGCGTGAACGGCAAAAGGCTAACAATGAACCTCCTCATTATGATGGTCGTTGGTATGGCAAGAGTGAAGAAGAACAAAAGGCGGCTGAAGCAAAGGGATTGAAGCCAACTATTCGTTTCCACTTCCCTAAAGACCATGATTACGAATGGGACGATATTGCACGTGGTCATGTTTCATTTAACTCTGACAACCTTGGTGGTGACTTCATCATTGAAAAGAGTGATGGAATGCCAACATATAACTTTGCCGTAGTAGTTGATGACCACACCATGGACATTACCCATGTTTTGCGTGGTGCTGATCACATTTCAAATACGCCAAAGCAAATTGCTATTTATGAAGCATTAGGCTGGGATTACCCAACTTTCTGCCACATTCCATTGATCTTTAATCCAAAGACTCGCAAGAAGTTAAGTAAGCGTGATAAAGATACCCTTCAATTCATTAGTGAATACAAGAAGCACGGTTACCTTCACGAAGCAATCTTTAACTTTATTGCATTCTTAGGTTGGTCTCCAGTTGGCGAACGTGAAATCTACTCTAAAGAAGAGTTGATTAAGGTTTACGATCCAAAACGGATGTCAAAGGCACCAGCATACTTCGATCAAAAGAAACTTGATTGGATGAATGCTCAATACATTAAGAGTATGTCGATCGATGAATTAACTGATCGGACAATGGAATTAATTAAGGAAGGCGAAACTGAAGAAGCTAAGCGCCTTCAAAGTATTCCAGAAGATCAATTGACTGAATTGCTTAAGAAGACAATTAAAGTTCACCAACGGGATGTTAATAAGCTTCTTGAAGTTATTCAATATGCATGGTCATACTACACGGTTCTTGACCAATCATTCAACTATGATTTGCTTAAGGACAACGAAGACTTCGCTAATGAAGATGTTTTAGCTGTTCTTAAGGGCTTAAAGGCTAAACTTGAAAACGGTGGCGATGACCTTGATTACAGTCAAGCTATTAAGGAAGTGGGTAAGGACACTGGTATTAAGGGTCGTGGTTTATACTTCCCGTTAAACCTTGCCTTTACTGGTTCAACTTCTGCACCACAAATCTATGAAATTATGGATATTTATTCACGTGATACAGATATTGAATTGCTTGACCGGATGATCAAAGCATTTGAAAACTAATTTTATAAAGTTAAGCATGAGGCTGGGAATTAACTATTAATTTTTGGTTCTCTAACAGTAAAATCCGGACTACGATTTTAAATTATTTATGAAATTAGTCTCCAATCGACTAATTGATTGTCCCAATTTCGTTAGATTTAATGTCATCAGGGCTAACCCGATATCATTTTCCACAGCCTGTTGTCCACGTAGATGAGTTCGGCGTATGCCAAAATCCCTCTTCAGGTGACCAAAGACTGGCTCAACGTCGAACTTCCGTCGACGATAAATTGCCTTGCCTTCGTCACTTGAGAGGGTATCTTTAACTTTAGCCTTGTAATAATTCCACGTTGGGTTAACCTGCATATAGCGTTGCCGACCACTTGGTGTTTTTGCCAACTCATCCAATTGTTCTGACAGTTGGTGCTTATCCGCTCGATAGAGTTTGAAATCACGTTCGAAACCATATTTATCGGTTCGCCTACTATACCGATAAAAGCTAAAGCGAACTCCTAAATGATCGATGTAGTAATCATCTTCGGCATTATACTGCCAATTTTGTGATTTAGTTGGATCGTTTTTAAATTTACGTTTCTGTTCCTTTTGATAAGTTGTGTATGGAATAACAAGCTGCTTTTCAAACCGATCAAGAATCATTGTGTAAT
>NZ_LN887417.1:0-8085 GCF_036621895.1 Limosilactobacillus reuteri subsp. porcinus | reverse complement strand
TAGCTTGTCAAGAAGAAATTTTAATTAATTTTGAATTCCTTTTGATTGATAACTCAATCAGCAACTTCATTAATATATCATGTCACCAAATTGATGTCAATAGTTATTTTTAATTTTTTATTAAACATCTCAACAGCACTTAACTGCTTTGACAACGGTAACTACTATACATGGATTTTACTCCCTCGTCAACACTTTTTTTGATTTTTATTCATTTTTTTCGTTTGCTTTACCATATTATGATAATAAACGTTATTTAGCCTTTTCAAAGAGGGTGCAATGATCCTTTCGTCATTGACTATGAATGAACTAGTCTCACACAACTAATTTATACTTACAATAAATATATTTTTCAAAAATTATTAAAAGTTTTAAACGCCCCTTCACAACATTTTTCTATCTTGCTACACTTTAACAGTATTATCTTATTACACAAAGGAGAATTACTTTGGCAACTCTTATTGATTTTATATTACACATTGATGTTCATCTAATTCAGATTGTTAATCAATTCGGCGATGCGACTTATTTAATTTTATTCGCTATTATATTTATTGAAACTGGTGCAGTCATAATGCCATTTCTACCTGGAGATTCCCTTCTCTTTGCTGCAAGTGCACTAGCTGCTGACCCACGTTATCATCTTAATATTTGGATTTTTATTTTTATTTTCTTATGCGCCTGTTTGGGTGGAGACTCCCTTAACTTTTTAATTGGTCATAAGATTGGGAAGAGCCTTTCTAACCACTCACTTTTTGGTAAATTAATTGATAAAGATAGTCTAGAACGTGCCGAAGCCTTCTTTGAAAAGCATGGTGCGCCCGCTATTATTCTTGCCCGTTTTATTCCGATCATTAGAACATTTGCTCCATTTGCGGCAGCAGGTTCTGGTTTTCCCTACAAGCAATTTATTCGTTATAGTGTAATTGGCTGTGTTATCTGGGTAGCACTTTGCTGTGGATGTGGTTACTTCTTCGGTAATCTTCCGTTCGTTCAAGAACACTTCTCTGTCATCATTCTTGCAATTATTGTGGTTACGTTAATTCCAGCCGTTGTTGGAGCATTACGTTCGCGTTTTGTTAAAGAAGATGCTTAACATCAGCTTTATCCATCCCCAGATCAAAAGTAAGATTATCAATGTAAATCCTAACCATAATCCAAATAGTACTGTAAAAAAATTTTCAGGCATCAACAATATGATTGGCGTTGTTCGTGGATCAAATAGCCAATCCATATTGCTAAAGAAAAGACAATGAAATTTAATAAAAAGGACATCGAAATTTGTTATCCCCATAAACCCACTAAAGAGCAACAAAATAAATAACATCTGAAACGGCAAAATCAGGCGCCAGAGCTGATTTTGCTGTTTTTGTTTCTTCAATCCAAACACTAACAACGGGAGCGAAACCACCATCACAGCTTCATTCAATAAAACCAAATGTCTTACGTCTTCAAAATGGTGAACTGCAGAAGGGGCAATTGGTAAATACCTTAGTTCGAGGGTTCGCTGGGTCGGAAGCTGGATATATTTAATAACATTTCCATAATCGGTCATTAATTCAGAGGCAGATAATCCTAGGAGGTGCTTAGGAATTGTTATAAAAAAAGGTGAGATGTTAATAACGATAAAAAGAGCAATACTAATTGCAACAACTAAACTAAGTAGTGTCAATAAGATTGCTCTCCCCCATTGAATAAATTCAAATTTCCCATTCATCAAGATTATTCACCTTATATGTTGGCTGAATTTTTTCTTTTATAACTTCTTCTGGGCGCGATAAACCAGTATAAACTAATAAACTATCCATCCCAACGTTAATTGCTGCCTCAATATCAGTATGATAGTTATCACCAACCATAATTACCCTTTCTTTAGGCAATTTAACTCTTTCAAGTGCCATTTTCATAATTATTGCTTCTGGTTTACCAATCATCACAGGTTTCACTTGAGTTGCATATTCTACTAATTTTACAATCGACCCTGCTCCAGGAACCATCCCTCGTTCATTAGGCAAATTACTATCAGCATTGGTCCCAATAAATTTAGCACCATTTCGAATTAACAAGACTGCCTTTTCAAGCTTCTCATAAGTAACACTCGTATCTAATCCTACAACGACATATTCAGGTTGATTATCAGTCAAGATAAACCCTCGCTTTTCTAAAGCTAACTTTAATCCTGACTCACCAATAACATAAATCTTACTTTTTATCGGCGCCATTGACCGTAAATAGTCAGCAGTTGCGATTGCTGTTGTGTATATATTTTCCGCCGTAACATTAATATTATGATTTTCACGGAGGTTTTCAGCGACAAAATCTGGTGTTCTGGTACTATTATTTGTTACAAATAGGACCTCTTTTTGGGCATCTTGCAGTCGTTTGATAAATCTTCCGGCTGCTGGAATTTGCTTTTTACCCTTGTAAGTAGTCCCATCTAAATCAATAAAATATCCTTGATAATCTTTCATCGTTTGCCTTAGCTCCTCTTTTTTCGTTGATGAATCACAAATTTTTGCCGGTGACCATTTTTTACACGTTCTGCACGCTGATTATGCCGTTGACGCACGTTCGGTTGTTTAACCTGCCGTCGCCGTTCATGAATGACTGGCGTAGTTTTCTTTCGACGCTGACGGTAACTGTGCCGTGGAATACAAACATCATCATTGTGAAGGATAAAATACGCACAGCCAAAATTACAATACTCAAATAAATAATCCTCAATCGTATCAGTGCCCAATTCTGGTTCAAATAAGGGATTATCATCATCATAAAAACCCTTTAAGCGTAATTGGTCATATCCCCAATCCCCAACGATATAGTCATATTTACTTAGGACACTACTAAACCGTTCTGCGAATTTTTCTGAATTAAAGCCATCACGGTAGTCCTTTACTAATTCGTAGGGATGTCCATTAACGGTAAAATGTGTCTGGTCTTTTTCTTCAATATGATAGATTAAAGAACGCTGCTCTTCACGCTGATCAATATAATCTTGAATCTTAGCTCTATTCATCTTTTTCCACCTTCTTTTGATTATTTTTGTCCCGGATACTTTATAGTTTTCTTAGCCACGATTTCTTCTATTTCATGAAAATTCAGCGGTGCTCCAAACTTAGGCTTATTTTCGAGATAGTCTAATTCAGGAGCGTCCACACCTACATTTATATTTTCTTTAATGGGAACAGAATAATGATGAATATGGCCATGAAGGTTAATAATTTGCGGCGCTATTCCTAACATAAGCGGGTAATGAGTTAAATAATACTGACGGTGATTATATTTTAATAGTACCCCCACGTCATGAAACTGAAATTTAGGAAGTCCATTAAACTCATAATTATTATTATCTAGATACTTAAAAAGGGCGCGATTATCGTGATTCCCCTTTACCAATATTAAGTGCCCATGTAACTGTAATAATACCTCAAGAATTGCTTGATAGGCATCTCGTTGAGGTTTAGTAAAGTACAGAGCAATATCTCCTAAATGATAGACAATATCATTTTCGTCAACTTTATCATTCCAATTATCAATAATCGTTTGGTTCATCTCATCGACATTATTGAATGGTCTTGGTGCAAATTTATTCGTACCAAGGAGACTGTCATGAAAAAAATGAGTATCTGACGTACAAAACTTCATAAAGAATCTTCTTTCTTAAAAAGGCAATATAGTTATCTTAAATTCTAAAATAAAAAGAGACTAGAGACAAACATTTCTTGTCAACTAGTCATCTTTTGGCGAATTATTTAGTGCTTAGTTATTTTTCTTTAAACGTTCAATGTCACGAACAATCATTAATTCTTCGTTAGTTGGAATTAACAATGTCTTAATTTTTGCATCATCAGCGGAAAGATCACGTTCAACACCATGGCAGTCGTTCTTTTCTTGATCAATCTTAATACCAAAGTAGCCAAGCTTATCTGCGATCATCTTGCGTACCGGAACACTGTTTTCACCAACACCGGCAGTGAAGACAATGGCATCTGCGCCACCCATCTCCGCAATATATGCTCCAATGTAACGGACGATGCGGTTAACATAAATATCTAATGCAAGTTGTGCCCGGTCGTCACCCTTTTCAGCGGCTGCAAGAATATCACGCATATCTGGTGAGATACCAGAAATACCAAGTAAACCAGACTTATGGTTCAAAATATCAATCATCTCATCTGAGGATAAGTTTAATTTACCTTGCATAAAAGCAATTAAGGATGGATCAACATCCCCTGAACGAGTTGCCATTGTTATTCCCGCAACAGGCGTGAAGCCCATTGACGTATCGAATGACTTACCATTCTTTACGGCAGTGATTGACGCACCTGCACCAATATGCATGGTGATTAATTTAAGCTCTTCAATTGGCTTTCCTAACATTTCCGCAGCACGTGCAGATACGTAACGGTGACTGGTACCGTGAGCACCGTACTTACGAGCACCATACTTCTCATACCAATCATAAGGCACACTGTACAATGCGTTCATTTCTGGCATATCAACATGGAATGATGTATCAAAAACAGCAACCGCAAATGCATTAGGCAATACTTTACGGAAAGCTTTAATACCAACTAATTCTGCAGGCTCATGAAGTGGAGCATATTCTGACAATTCATCAATCTTGCTAATAACATCATCATCAATAATTGTTGAATCCTTAAAGAATTCTCCACCGGCAACGATTCGGTGACCTACTGCTGTGATTTCATCATAGCTTGCCACAATCTTTAATTCAATTAACTTATCTAACAAGTAATTAACTGCGGCAGCATGATCAGCAAATGGCTTATCTTCTTCATGCTTTTGACCATTACCATACTTAATCTTAGCATGACCCATCTTTTCACCAATACGTTCAATCGTACCTTCAGCTACTACATCTTCACTTGGCATATCAAATAATTTGAATTTAAGTGTTGAACTACCAGCGTTAACTGCAATTGTTTTTGACATTGACTTTTCTCCTTTAACGTAAATTCGTTGTTACCCATTTACTGATATCATCCATGAATGAAGCAAATTTTGCTTTATCCTTAAATGAAGGAAACTCACCCAACAAAACTTTAACTGCTTGTTTGCTATCTCCGCCCTGGCGCTGCAATAACAGAATTGATTTTTGAGCATTCGGATTAGCAAAAAGTTCTGCTGGTAAATTGATAAGTCCTTGTAAATAAGCAACAGACTGAATCCATTTAACAAATGATTGTGATTCTTTAGTTTGGAACAAGCTACTAGGCACTAAGAATACCCCAAATGCACCGGGCTTAAGATAATTCATAGATTGTTCAATCAACAAATGGTGAACATATGAATGACCCTCTTTAGCCCGTGTTTGATAGTTTTTGGCGTTTTCATCAAGCGGATAGTAACCAATTGGCAAATCAGAAATAGCTAAATCACATTGAGGAATATCCAAAGCAGTTACAGCATCTTGATGGTACAACTTTACATTAAGGTGTTGTAATTCTGTACTTACGCTCGCAACTTCCAACATATCTTCGTCATTATCTATTCCGTAACCAACGATGTCTTTATCTCCATTTACTTTAAGCTGATTCATAACAGTCGTTAATAAATTAGCTGTCCCAACGGCTGGATCAAAAACAGTCTTAATCTCCTTGATTTTTGTAACCTTTTCAATTAAGAAAGCCATGATTAAGCCAATTGTATCAGGAGTCATTTGATGATTAGCCTGAATTGCGTCTTTTCGAATTACTTTCAAAAAACTCAGCTGGATAATTTGCCGGATAATTTCTGGCTTCATATTTTGTAAATTTAATTCTTGGTATATTTTCTGCAATTCATTTACAGTTTTTTTATCAGGAACACCGTCATCAACACGAACAGTATTATTGTCAATAATATTTTCTGTGTTTTCTAATAGCGCATCTAAATACGAACAATTTAACGCTGCTTGTAAAATTTCGGTGGCCTTATCAAAAAGCTCAAATAATTGCTGTGGTGTTTTCTGTGTCAGTGCTAGTCGCCTCCAAATAATACAATCATTACCTTACTAGTTTAACTATTATTCCTAGCAAATTCAAGATAACACTCTCATTGACCTCTTAGATTATCTTTTATTTTATCAATATAAATTGAACAAAGGTCTCGTCCCATTTCCTGATAATTTTGATAATATCGATATTGAAACAATAAAATTGAACTAATTATAAATAGGACGGCAATACTTACAAATAAAATAGAACCCTCTTTTTTATTTTGGTGGATAAAACTTAACAATTGCACTTGCTTTCTCTCCATCCTTCCTTGTCACCTTAATCAATACTCGTTGGGAATCAAGTTGCGTAAACGAGTATTCATGATTCTTAATGTTATCTAACAATGGCATATAACCACCTTTATTCTGACACGTTAGGTATAGAGCATGGTTTTCTCTTAATTCATACTTTTGATCAGTTGTCTGACTGTACAGTAATAACCAATTATCACGAACCTCCATTAATTCAAAACGATGATTGACCGATTCTAATTCCCGTAAAAACAAATGCCAAGTGATCGTTGATTCTAAGTTCATTTTACCTACTTGTCTCATGCTAGTAGTAACTAAACTTATATTGATAATCACTAATGAAGAAATAATTAATGCGCAAGTCGCTTCTATTAAAGTAAAGGCCCCCTTCTTCATTTTTCAACCCGACAAAGGCATCGATCATTATTATAAACACCCACCCTTTGGACCGTTGCTTTTGCGGTTAAATCACCACGGCTTAAAATAACTGGTTGCTTTTTAACCGCATATAAATCACTAGCCTCTTTTCCTAACCTCGTTGCGGCCATTTTTAGCTGAATATTTCTATTTTGTAACCACAATTGTTTTTCGCAAATAAAAAATAAATTTATCCCCATTGCTACAACAAGTAAACTAACTAAACTATCTGCCATCATAAATGCTTTTGCTTTAGCGTTTCTCAATTCGGTATCCTCCCCATCCTAATTGAATCTTCATGTAGTAATCGCGGCCATCAATTAATGATTTAAAACGCTGGGTACAGGGACGCGTATAGCCATTTGGCGTAAGATAAAGTTCACCAAACCACTCAACATTCAGTGTCGAGGGAATAAGAATTTCTTTTGTTTCTCTTGTTTGATCATTTATGCGAAAAGTAATCATTTCGTTATTTTTGTCGTGGCGAATTACAACAAATTGATGTTTACTCTCACACTTTAATTGCGCCCACTGCCAATCTTGACGCAATGATTGCCAAAATTGTTCTTCAGCTATTTTTTGACGCGTTTTTGTAAAATTTGGAATTGTAATTAGTAAAAGGAGGGCCGCTATCCCTAAAACAATGATTGCTTCAAGAAACGTAAACCCTTCTTCTTGAAGATTCATCGCTGAATTGCCTTTCCATCAACAATTACAATTTTTTCATGATGGGCCTGCTGGACTTGCGCATCAGTCAGGTAATTTGCTTTATTCAATTCCTCTAAACTGACATTATCAGTTCCATTTTCATATGCATCAATTTGGGTCTGAATTACAGACGTCATCGCTTTTCCATGGATACTATTAGCATGCTTTCGCTGTTGAGAGAGATTGGGCAGCATGATCAATACTAGTAAGCTAATAATAAATAAGACGATTGACATTTCAAGCAAGGTGAAGCCTGATTGTTTTTTCTTTAAAATTTTCATTAATAAACTCCTTGGAATGAATGATAAATTGGCAATAAGATACTAAGATATAAAATAACAATTATGATTGCAATAATGCTAAAGATAACTGGTTGAACAAAAATCAATAAATGTTCAATTGCAGTTGTAAGGGCCTTAAATTTTAAATTTGCGAAAACAATTAAGTCCCGTCCCATATTTTCTCTGGTTGCCCCCTTATTCATAAAAACGATTAATTCATTAGGGAGAAAAGAGTAGGTAGCCACCACTTCTGAAATATCTCCATCACGTTGAATAGTAGTCATTATTTTGTTACCAAAAATATAAAGAATTGATTTTCTATCAAAACTCTGGGTAATTTCACAAATTTCAGCCAACGACAATCCTTGTTGCAACATTGATCCTAATATACTAGTTAAATAATATTGAACTGAAACTTGAAAGCCC
>NZ_LN887416.1:0-48567 GCF_036621895.1 Limosilactobacillus reuteri subsp. porcinus | reverse complement strand
TTAAAATCCGGACTACGATTTTTGATCGATCAAAAATCATAGTCCGGATTTTACTGTTAGAGAACCAAGAATTAATAGTTAATTCCCAGCCCCTCTTTCCTACGATTAGACAAGATATCGTGGGAATTAACCACAAGGCTCGAGACTAAGTCCGAACGATAATCAGCCCGTACCGTGCTAATCACCGTTCTATCCTTAGCCCACCGCCTTGTCGAGAAGGTTAATTTTCACTCACTATTTTATTTCCACCAATGACGATTAATAAGAAAGATGACACATGCCAACATTAAGACAATAGTAATGAAAATTGTAAAAACCCATGAATAGGTCCCGTTCGCAAGGGGTAGTTTGACGTTTTCACCGTAAAAGCCAGATACAATTGTTGGAATTGAGAGAACAATTGAATAAATGGTTAGGTATTTCATTGTTTGGTTTAGATCACTATCAAGAACCTTGCTATAAGCATTAGAGACACGGGCAGAAACATCTGAAGTCATCTGTGCCATTTCTAGCCCTTGCTGTGCTTCGACAATTACATCGTCAAGATCATTATATTGCTTAGTAGTAATGTGGTTACCAAAGCGGCGTTTAAATTCTTCAAGTAGGGAAACATTCCCTTTGAGCGAAGTAAGAATATAAACTAGGCCAGTTTCAATTTCCATAAATTGAGTAATGGCTTGGCGGCCCGTTCGTCGTTGAAGATTTCGTTGAATTTCTTGTCGCTGTTGATCTGCACGACGAAGGGGACCAAAATAATCAGTCGAAAGGCGATAAAGAACTGGGAACACTAAGTTTAATTTGTCGTCATTTTCCCCGTGTTTCTTTAATAATTGTAGCTGATTAGCGATGATTCCATTTACAAAGTTAGTTTTTGCATTTGTAAAAGTAATGATATTATTAGCGGTGAGCATGATGCCAATTGGTGCAGTCTGTGGAGCAGTCACAGCATGAGTTGGTACATAGACATCGAAAATTAATAATGTAACTCCTGCATCTGGATCAATTTCAACCCGGGCTTTTTCGTAAGGGTCAATTGCATAATCAAGTAATTCTTGAGTAACCTCATATTTTTCAATTAAATCTAATCGTTCATGGGGGAGAGGTTCGAATATACTTATCCATTTGCTATGATCATTAATTTGTTCTGTTGTTAACATCAGTACCCATCCCCTTAAATTTACTCTTACTCTATTCAACGCTATTATCGGATAAAAGTAAACCGACTTAAAAATATTCTAAATATTTCCTGGGAAATACAGTAAAATAATCTTATCAGAATTTAGGCGAAAGAGAGGTGAGTAAAATGAAGTATCGATGGCAAATTAATGAAAAATTAACTGATGACCAGGTGGCGAAACCATTGCGCAAGTTGTTGCATGATCAATGGCTGCTTCCTAGTCGGTTAATTCACTATTTACGAATTAGGCGGACAGTGCTTGTTAATGGTGAATATCGGTCAATGAATGAACTGGTGGGAAGAAATGATAATATTCAGTTGCTATTTTGTGGTGATGAAATTCGTACCCCCACCGCAAATGATTATATTCCGTCTTCACAATCACACTTAGAGGTCCTCTATGAGAATCGCGATTTATTAGTGGTAAATAAACCGCGGGGACAAAAAACACACCCTAATTACCATGGCGAAACAGGGACATTAATGAATGATGTCGCAGGCTATTTAGCGCATAGTCAAAATAATGCTTATATGGTCCATCGGATAGACTTACAAACGAGTGGAGCAGTAATTGTTGCTAAGAATCCAATTGTTGTCCCAATCCTTAACCGATTAATTAGTGATGGGCAAATTCACCGACAATATTTGGCGGTAGTGGAGGGTGAAATGGCCCAGAGTGGAAAACTAGATTGGGCAATTGGGCGTAATCCAGAGAATCCCCATCTTCATCAAGTAAACGGGCAAAACGCACAGCCGGCCTTGACCTATTATGATACACTGGCAAGTAATCGTGAACGTTCCTTGGTGAAACTTCGCTTAGTAACCGGCCGTACACACCAACTTAGGGTTCATTTGGCGCATAGTGGTCATCCGATTGTTGGCGATCCGCTTTATAATCCTTCTTCAAAAGAGGGGATGCTGCTTCATGGAGTGGCGCAAAAACTCATATTACCCTTCGTAATGAAATCTTTAAATATTAGTGCGCCATTACCGTCGTATTTCGAAAATTATTTGGTAAAATATAACTTAGCTAAAAAGCAAATTTAAATTAAGGGAGGACATTAATTGTCACTTTTAGAGAAGTTGTATGGACCATTTTTTGATCCACATAACTGGACAACAGTCGTTACATCAGGACAGGATTGGTTAATCATCTTTTCGTTGGTTATGATCGAATGTTTACTGTCAGTTGATAATGCTGTTGTGTTAGCGGCTCAGACACGTGTATTACCAACGTTAAAAGAACAAGAAGAATCACTTTTCTATGGTATTTGGGGTTCTTATGTTTTTCGGTTCTTAATTATTGGAATCGGAGTATATCTCATTAACTTTTGGGAAATCAAAGTTATTGGAGCTGCTTACTTAATTTACCTTGTCTATCGTTACTTTCATAATAAGTTCTTTGGCAAGCGAGCAATGCGAAAGACCCGTGAAGGCAAAACGCGTTTAACTGGACGAAAGCTTTTTTGGACAGTTGTTTTACAGATCGAATTTATGGATATTATTTTCTCCATTGATTCTGTTTTGGCATCATTAGCTGTCTCCAATAATCCGGTTATTGTCTTAATCGGTGGCCTGATTGGGATTGCATGTATGCGAGGAATTGCTGAAGTTATTATGAAACTGATGCGCAAAGTTCCTGAGTTAGAACCGATGGCATACATCTTAATCTTTGTGATTGCTATTAAACTCTTCTTAACGATTCCTGCGATTGACGTCGAGATTCCATCAGGGATTTTCGGTAGTTTTATCTTGCTTGTTTTTGCGGTAACGATTATTATTCACTTTATACGTAGATCACAGAAAAAGAAGGTAGAATAAAATGGCAATTGATGCAACAGCTGAGACCTTTGATAAGGATGTTCAAGGCTCAATGACGGTTGTTGATTTTTGGGCACCATGGTGTGGTCCATGTAAAATGATGGAACCAGCTATGCAAAATCTAGAAAAGCAATACGGTGATAAAATCAAGTTTGTGCGGATGAATGTTGATGGAAATCAAGAAATTGCACAACGGTATAAAGTAATGAGCGTCCCAAGTCTGGTCCTTTTTAAGGATGGACAGGCGAAAGAAAAGGTAACTGGATATTATCCAGAGGCTAAACTGGCTCATTACTTTGAACGAAAAATAACCGAATAAACTAATAAGAGGCTTCTAACGTTTGAAAAATTTAAACGGGAGAGGCCTTTTTTGTATGTCTAAATCTATTTTATTTAAAACGCGGACGATAGCAATAAAAGAAAATAAGTGCCAGGATAAAGGTTAAACAATCGGAAATAGCCTGAGCAGCAATGATTCCAGTATAACCAAATAATTTTGCGGAAATACTAATCACTACCCCGAAAATCAACCCCTGACGACAGAATGAGAGCCAAAATGCAGGCGTTGCTTTTCCCATTGATTGGAACATGGTTGTAAAAACGAGAATGATACCAGCAAGGGTAGTCGAAACTGACAGCCAGCGAAGCATCAAGGCACCTTCTTTTACTATTTGGGGATCACTCATGAAAATGCGAATAACCTGGGGAGCGAAAATGAAAAGAATAATAGTGAGCATAAAGGCAAGACTAGCAACAACTTGAATATCAAATTTAACAACTTTATTAAACCGTTGCTCATCTTTAGCGCCGTATACGTATCCGATCAAGGGTTGCGCGCCAAATGCAAAACCAACTATTACCATATTGATGATCATATTTGCTTTCATCGCAATTCCCATGGCAGCTACACTATCCGCACCATAAACAATCAAGTAACGATTAGTTACCGCAACCGCAAACGTTGCCATGATGTTAGTGACCGAGGCCGGGATTCCGATAGCGTAGATTTCAAATTGAAGCTTCCAGCCGATTTTCGTTTCATGAATTGAAGTCGTCAACTTTTTACTCTTTGTTCGCAAATAATAAATCATTAAAATATCGCCAATAACAGTACTTGTTACAGTAGCCAACGCTGAACCAGCTGCACCGAGTCCACATGTAAAAATAAAAATTGGATTTAAAACGATATTAATTCCGGTCCCCACCATACTAGCGATCATCGACTGAATGGCTAGACCTTCTGTTCGCAAAATATTAGTTGGTGAAAGTCCAAAGATAATGAAAACCGCGCCCCAAGCAATCACTAAGTAATATTCTCGTGCATATTGCCAAGTAGCTGGCGAGGCACCTAATAAATGTAAAATTGGTGTTTGAAAGATAATCATTATTGCAGTTACGATGATTCCACAAATAATCGGTGCATAGAAGCAATAGCCACTGACAAAACGTGCTAATTTATCACGGTGTTCACCGAATAAGCGGGAAATAACTGAGCTTCCGCCAAGGCCAAAGATATCCCCAAGAGCAATCATTAACGTAAAAATTGGTGCTCCCTGAGAAACACCGGCAACTAAATTGGGATTCCCAGTTTTGGCCACGAAAAAAGTATCAACCATGTTATAAATCAAAGTTACAGCCATGCTTAATACAACAGGTAAGGCCAGCGTAAAGTATGCCCGCTTGATTGAAGAATGTTCAAATAATTCGTCCATTTTGAGTCTCCTTTTGACAATCTGCTAACCATTTTACGCTACTCAGAATACAAAGTGAAAGACTGATTATTTTATTAATTCAATTCTTTTATCCACAAGAGCGAAAAATAATCAACAACAAAAAGAGTGAATAGAGAATACCCTTTTGATGGTTGTTTCCTGTTCACTCTTTATTTATATAAATTACGGGGATGAGGTTCACCCTTAATTTCATGTTTAACGTGCTTTAACATATCATCGATCATTTCAATGACATGAGGATCATCTAAAGCATAGTAAACGCGGGTCCCTTCTTTATGGCGACTGACTAACTGATAGCGATACAAAATACCGAGTTGCTTTGAGACGATCGGTTGCGCAAGGTGAAGGTCATTAACGATTGTTTTAACATCCGTTTCACCGTTATAGTGCCGGAGATAATATAAGATATTTAAGCGCGTACTATTACTTAAAACTTTATAGATTTTAGCAGCTTCATCAATAAAGGCTTGTATGGAAGACAATGGTTGCTGCTCCTCCTTTTAATCGGTTTAGTAATTATTATACCAAACTAAAGAAGGTGAATAAGGTGGGTAATTAATCCACTATCCCAAAAAACATAACAACCAACACCGATATAAATAACTTTCATTAAGGTTTCACTATAACGTTGCATTGCTTGCTTAATTAGTGTAATATTACCAATTCCCTTAATGAGAATCACGATCGCAATTGAAAGGACTGCGATAAAAAGAAGTGCCTGAGTAAATTGCTGGAAGGTAAGATTCGTTAAAATTGGTAAGAAAATTGAGAGGTTACAACCAGCGCAAACTGCCAGATAGGTTATTAAGGTGGTAATAATTGGGCCGTGCTTTTCTGCATGAGTTGGGTCTTCATCGTTGTCATGCAGAGCCATGTAAATAGGGAGGATCCCTAGTATTCCTAAAATCCATTCAGGGAGGAAAATGGCGAGAGTTTTTCCTAGTAAAAAGCTGATGGTAACCAGAACAAGAAGGGCACCAAGATAGCCAATGATTACATCACGAAGGTTATACCTTTCGAGTAAAAAGATTAAGATGAAAAAGAAATCGAGGTTTACGGCAAGAAATGTGATAAAAATGATCCACCAATTCATAATTAAATCTCCTATATATCAAATTCGATATACTTAATATATATCGAATTTGATATATAGTCAAACTATCCTTCAAAATAAGTATAAAGTTTCTCAGGGGTAAGAGATTTTCGTTGCTCTGCGTTAAAATCTGCTTTGATTTCACCATCTTTAAGCACGATTAGACGATTCCCATACTCCAAGGCATCTTCAAGGTTATGGGTAATCATTAAGGCAGTTAAGTGATCTTTAGTGATCCGTTCATTAGTAGCGTGTAATAAATTTAGACTTGTATGCGGATCAAGAGCAGCAGTGTGTTCATCCAGCAAAATAATGTCAGGTCGTTTGATTGTTGCCATTAAAAAGCTTAATGCTTGCCGTTGCCCCCCGGAAAGGGCGCCAGTAGCTGTATTCATGCGATTCTCAAGACCGTTATTCATTGTTGCAGCTAGCTTGGTGAAACGGTCCATATTGCTTTTGAGCTTCCGGGGAATAAGATGGCGACGTTCACCACGTTTAGTTGCTAATAGCATGTTTTCAGCAACTGTCATTCGTGCAGCCGTTCCCAGTTTCGGATCCTGAAAAACACGGGATAAGAAAGCTGTTCGCTGTTCTTCTGTCGTATTGGTAATATCTTGTCCATTATGCAAAATTTTTCCTTCGTCAGCGTGTAGGTTTCCACCAATGACATTAAAAAGGGTCGATTTACCAGCACCATTTGTTCCAACGATCGTAATGAAGTCTCCCTCGTTGATTTTAAGGTTTAAGCCCTTAAGAATAGTGGTTTCACTAGATGTGCCCTTATTAACGATGGTTTTGACGCCCTGTAATTCCAAAATAGGTTTATTCATGAGGCCGGACTCCTTTCAAAATTGGCTTTTTAAGGTGAATGCGTTCTTCAAGTTGTGGCAACATCATGCAGATTGCAAGAACAACTGAGGAGATAAGGTTGAGGTCGTTTGCTGAGAAACCAAGTTGTAGCACGGCAAGTAAGATGATTCGGTAAATGATACTACCAAGAGTAACGGCGACAAGTCGCTGGTTAAGCGTTAATTCACCAAAGGCTACTTCACCAATAATGATTGAGGCAAGGGCGATAACAATCGTTCCAATTCCCATATTAATATCAGCGTATCCATTGTTTTGAGCAATCAACGCACCACAAAGGCCAACGATTCCGTTTGACACCATTAGGCCGATGATGACCATTGTGTCGGTATGAATCCCAAATGATTTTGCCATTACAGGGTTATCACCAGTTGCGATAAAAGCTTGTCCATAGTCAGTTGAAAGGAAGAAAACCAGGATTACGGTAATAATCGCAATCGTAACTATTCCCAAGAAGACACTATCAAAGTATTGGGGCAGACTTCGCATGAATTCGCCGCTAAAGAGAGTCTTTTGACCAAGCAACGAAACATTTGATTTACCCATAATACGGAGATTAACGGAGTAGGCGGCGGTCATAGTTAGAATTCCGGCTAATAAACTTGGGATTTTTCCTTTAGTGTAGAGCAATCCAGTGATCAAACCAGCGAGCATTCCCGCCCCAATCGCAATTAAAGTTGCCAGAAAGGGATTAATGCCATGTGTGATTGCAGCGACAGCACTGGCAGCACCAAGAGGGAAAGTCCCTTCAACAGTCATATCAGCAAAATCAAGAATTCTAAAAGTCAGGTAAAGACCAAGACCAAGTAAAGCCCATAATAGTCCTTGACCGATTGATGATACGATTAGATTCATTTGTAAGCCTCTCCTTTCGTTTCTGCATCCTTTTCAAATTGAGCGGGAATTTGTAAATTAAGTTTTCGAGCCTGCTTAATGTTGAGAACAGGAGTCCCATGCTTCATGTACTCAATCGGAGTATCAGCTGGTTTTGACTTGCCTTTGAGGATTGCAACCGTCATCTTTGCACCTTGGACACCTAAAGCACGTTGGTTAACACTGTAAGTTGCAACGCCACCTTGCTTAACCATTGTGTCAGTTGCCGGGAAGACTGGTTTGTTAGCGGCATCGGCATTCTTAACTAAGGTTTGCATTGCTCCAGCGATCGTATTATCTGTTGGTACAATTACTGCATCAACCTGGCTAAGCATTTGTTCGGAAACCTGATTTAAGTCGTTACTGTTGGCAATTGAATAAGCCTTTAAGTTAATATTCATCTTGCGACATTCACGCTTGATTTGGTGGTAACCGGCTACTGCTGAAGCATCACTTGAAGTGTAGATGATCCCCAGTGTTTTCATTCGCGGCATGAATTGCTTGATCAAATTGAGTTGCTCGCGAATTGGTGCTTGGTCAGATACTCCGGTGATATTGCCGCCAGGGTGTTGATTATTTTTAACTAGTCCCGCTGCTTTTGGATCAGTAACAGCGCCAAGTACAATTGGTGTTTTGGTAGTAGAATTAGCTAATGCTTGAGCAGCAGGGGTCGTAATTCCAAAAAGAACAGTTGAGTTATCATCAACAAGTTTTGAAGCCATTGTTTTAAGATTACTTTGGTCACCATTCGCATTTTGATACTCAATCTTGATATTCTTACCGTTGTGGTAACCTTCCTTTGCCAATTCATCAACATATCCTTTGTAAATCTCATCTAACGCTGGGTGGTGCATCAAGGTTAATACACCAACTTTTGGAATTCGTTGCTTAGTTACGAATCCATTGTTTTCTCTAAAGAATGCGAAACAAAGGAAAGCGATAATAATTGCAATTAAACTATACATTCTTTTCATCTAAAATCTCACCTCACAAAATAATAAAAAAACGAGAGCCCACATGACGGACCCTCGCTTTTTGAAAGGCAAAATAAAAGTCCGCATGTGGATCCATGCGGACTGAAATGAACATCAAACTCAGCCGGCACAGATGCAATCTGTTCTTCAGGTCGCATCCATGACGAAACAACCTGAATTACCGGCTTTGCCAACGAGTATTAACGTTGATAGTTTGATATACGTTCATTATACTTACTCCCTACATAATTGATTGTTGTTAAGTATAACCAATGATAATAAAGCTGTCAATATAATTATTAAAATTTGCTAAGAAAAAAGGAGGCTGGGAGAAAACTTTTGTTTCTCTCAGCCTCAACTGCTTTTATGAACACATAATAAGATAACGTGGAAAATAACCACAAGGCTCGAGTCTAAGTACGAACGATAATCAGCCCGTGCCGTGCTAATCATCGTCCTAGCTTAGCCAACCGCCTTGTCGAGGAGGTTATTTCCCACTCTCCAGTAATTGTACTACTCGTATCCTAGTTCATGCTGATGTAGAAACTAGGAGTGTAGTAGTTGATGTTACCAGTTTGAACGTTTTGACCTGGTGTAGGAGCTTGGATGTAACCACCATTACCAGTAGCGATTGCAACGTGGTAAGGAGCACTATCTGGACCCCAGAAGTAAAGATCACCACTTTGAGCGTTTTGGATATCACTGTGGTGGGCACCAAGGTTAGTTTGTTGGTAAGTAGTCCGGTAGTTTGAACCAAGACCATATGCATATTGAACTAATCCTGAGCAGTCAAATCCGCCTGGTTGGTTACCACCCCAAACGTATGGAGTACCAATTTGTGCTTGAGCAACGGCAACCGCATTAGCAGTAGAACCATTACCTTGGCCAGCAGCAGTTGAAGTTGCTGGAGTAGCAGTTACAGCAGCAGTACTTTGAACAGTAGTGTTGCTTTGTGGAGTAGCAACTGCTTCAGTAGCAGCGTATGTAGTTTGTGTTGGAGCTGCAGTGTTAGTAGTAGCCGCTAAAGTAGTAACGTTGTTGTTAGTATTTGCAGCACTAGTTTGAGCAACGTTAATAGTAGCAGAAGCAGCACTTACTTGGGCTGGAGCTTGGGATGCAACACTAACTTGAGCAGCAGTATTGTTATCAGAAGCAGCAGATACGACTGTTGTTGGTTGTGCTTGGTCGGCTACATTGCTTGCGTTTGTGGTAGAAACAGCTGGCGTAGTTGATGCAGCGGTTGTTTCAGTAGTTTCAACGGCTGCTTGACTAGCAGTAGCGTTATCAGTTGCAGTAGGTGCAGCAACTGTTGCGGCAGCAGAAGCAGCACTGATAGCAGAAGATGGGATAACTAATTGTTGACCAACGTAAATTACGTTAGGGTCAGCTAATTGGTTAGCAGTAGAAATTGAATCAACAGTAGTAGCGTATTGTTGAGCGAATCCCCATACTGTATCTCCTGATTGTACTTGAACTTGTGTGTCAGCACTTGCAGTGTTAGCAACAGCTAATGCACCAGCAGCACCTAAGGCAGCAGCAAGGACTTTTGACATTGTTTTTTTCTTAGCGATAATTATTCACTCCTGAATTATTGTTTGTTTTTCTTTTATGCATGCAACTAATTTGTGCACTCTTTTACTATATGATGATATTGTGAAGAAGATATGAAAAATCTCTTAAGGGTGGCGGTTGTTACATAATTGTTAAATTGCTGCAATAATTTAAAGAGAAAAGTATTGGAATAAAAATTCTCTATACTTGAGAAATCGCTGAGACTACGGCGTATAGCAGAAAAGGTTAGAAATTAATCTTAGGTTGTTTTTCTGTAACTAAAATCAATCCAATCAAGTTTTTTCTTCCTAATAAATTAAGGAGATATTGTTAAGGTATCTACATTGGCATATGGTATTATGACTAGATACAATTATTCTTCCCGAGAAAGGAACTATTATGATGAAATATAATGATAAGATTCAAAAGGAAATAAAAGAGCTTAGAAGCGATTTTTGCATTTATTCATCTTTGATAATACTAACAATTGCTGGATTGTGTTTAAGAAATATCATTCCGTGGAGCTGGTTAAACGCAATTGTTAATTTTTTGTTTATAGGCTCTGTGTTTGAATTAGGGCGCTCAATTGATAAGTATTTAAAATTGAGAAAACAACTAAAATAAAATCGAGAAATGTGTTAGTCAAAATCAATATCAAGTTGAAATTGACGGTTAAAACTAAATTTTCAATTATTATTTGTCATTGAAAAGCTCCCTCATTGTGTCGTCAGTAGTATCAAAGGTTTTTGCAGTATCTGGAATAATTCCTTTTTCTTCAGCATACGCACGAACTACTATCTTCCTTTTTTGTAAATATGATTACTTATGCATTAACAGAAGACTAGTAATAATGATAATAATAAATAAAATTAACCAATACTTTTGATGTAAATGATTTTGAGTTGCCTTTTTATCATTAGGATCACTTTTAATTTGATGTATTTCCCAAGTACCCATTAATAGTCCGTAGATAAGGCCACTGAAAATAGCACTACTAATTGTAGAAGGTTCTGTAAGTAATGGAATTAAGGCCCCTTTATTAGGCAGCCAATCGATAAGGATTGTTAATCCATACATTACAATTGCAAAGTAAATTCCTAAGCCAATTGCTCTTTTAATAAATTTTTGTTTAGTCTTGCCCTCCTGTTTGGCTTCAACATCAATTTCTGTTAAATGATGTCGTTTAGTTTCATATAGAATATAGCCTGAAGAAGCGAAAACAGTTAATAGTAGGACGCTTACTACGATATCAAGAGTAAGTTCAGAATTATTAGTATTAAGCATTAAAAGGCTAGCAATAAAACTTAATAATAGATTTATTGATAATAAAAATATGGCAATATTATTACCGATTCGATTGAGTTCATTGCGGCGATATTCATCTAATGGTCCATGAATATCGTAAAACCACTTAATGATTTTGGTGCTGATTGTTTCTTTCATCCGTATGTTCCTCCCAAAATAGTGAATTAAGATCAGTATTTAATGCTTTAGCTAAATTAATACAAAGTTCTAACGAGGGATTATACTTATTATTTTCGATTAAGTTGATAGTTTGACGAGCTACTCCAATTTTTTGAGCTAGCTTTAACTGGGATAATCCTTGATCTTTTCGAAATTGTTTAACACGGTTCAAATATTTGGTCCCTCCTTATGACATATATATATGACATCTATATTAGAGATTTTATCATTACTTAAATTTAGTGTCAATTATATATGACAAAAATAAATAGACATAGAAGTGCATTGTTGCTTCCATGTCCAATAAATATGATTAATCCATTAGTAAGTTAACTGAAGGAATCTATATTCATAGAAGATTTTCTTAACCTGTAAATACAGCTAAAAATAATCCTTGAATTTTAGATTATTTATTTTTAAGTCTATGTTTTTCATAGTTATATCCATCTATAAAACTTATGACTTCTTGCATTCTATTTCCAGAAATTAAGTTTAAAAGTACAAATGGTAATTTCGGATAAAATCTAAATTTTTTGCTAATTTGATAATCTTCGTATGCTTGATGTTTTCCCATTTGAAAGTCAGATAAGTTCTTTAAATCCTTAATTTTAGAGGGGTTGGAATTGTTCGATTTAAAAGTGTAATCTTGAGAGTATAAGCCGTGTTCATAATTATGCTTAATCATATCGTGGAGTTGGAATAGTAACATTTTGAATTCTTCTTAATCTCTGTTTAATAGAATGAGCTCTATTTAAATATGTATTTCTGAAAAATATTCATTAGTCTGAATACTAAGGCTCCTAAGTAGTCGCTAATACTATTCGAGTGAGAAGCTTACTTAGTAAGTTTTAGATGCTTTTGTTTATTAAGTATATGAGATTTATCAAAATAAAACTAGCAAAGGTTTGTTGCATAGTTATTGTATCAAGAACTTTAGAAAATAAGTTACTTGCTGGAATTGTTCTAATAAATTGAAGCTCCTATTTTGGATCCTTATCTTTATCGATTTTATTAATTGTTAGCGGATATTTTTCATCAAGTTTTGGGTCAATTATATTAATAATAAGCCATCTTTTTAACGGTCTCATGATTGCTAATACGATTACCCAGCTACCTCCAATTAGTAATGATAAGTTATCATTGTCATCAACTATGTTTAATAAGAGGGCACAAATGATCATGAGGGTCACATAACAAGCTGAATAGAATTGGATATATGTCTTGAACTCTTTTCGACGTTCATGAAGTTGATATTGTAATTGACTATTAGCGGATTGGATTTTTGCTTGTTGTTGTGAAGAAGTTTCTTCATTAAAGAGCTCACTCACCTTAATCCCTAAGGCATTTGCAATGAGATTAAGAGTGGCAATACTACCATCGTTTCCTGCTTCTAATCGTTGAACAGTTCGAACAGAAATATTGGCTTTTTCAGCTAACTGCTCCTGTGATAATCCTTTTTCAATTCTTAGCTTTTTGATTTGATTGTTAATCATGGATTTTCCCTGCCTTAGTAATTTTTATCATAGAATACTTATTTTTAGTGACGATGACAACGACAATTTTATGACAAAGAGACGACAGACACGTGACATTATTGTAATTATCCCAATAAATTGAAGCTCGGGCCTAAAATATGATAGTATGGATAGCAGTTTTAGCTCGTAATAAGTAAGAAAAAGAGGAGAGAATAGAATGGCAGTATTAGATGTTGAAGGCTTGACAATGAGCTATGCCGATAAAAAGCTCTATGAAGATGCCAGCTTTCAACTAGAAAAGCACGAACACATGGGGATTGTCGGGCAAAATGGTGCCGGGAAGAGTACCTTGATTAAAATCTTGATCGGGAAAACTCTCCCGGTCGATGGCACTATCAAATGGCAAAAAGGGGTCAAGATTGGATACTTAGACCAGTATGTAGATATTCCGGCGGGGATGACATTGATTGACTTCCTCCATACTGCTTTCACGGAACTTTATCAACTTAACGACCAGATGAATAAGCTTTATGCGGATTATGCAGAAAAGATGGATGATGAGCTCCTCACCAAAGCAGGCCGAATCCAAGAAAAACTTGATGCTAATAACTTCTATGAAATTGAAACGGAAGTAGAGCGGGTAATGAATGGTTTGGGATTAACTGATATCGGTAAGGATCATGTTGTCTCTGAGATGAGTGGGGGACAACGGTCAAAGATTATCCTTGCGAAGATGCTATTGGAGAACCCAGATGTCATCTTACTAGACGAACCGACAAACTACCTTGATACGGCTCACATTGAATGGTTAATCGACTATCTTAATGATTTTGATGGTGCCGCAATGATTATCTCGCATGACTATGACTTCCTTGAACAAGTTACGAATACCATTTGTGATGTGTCATTTGGTAAAATTACCAAATACCGCGGAAGCTTCCAACAAGCAATGCGGCAAAAGGAAGAGCGCAAGGAGGCCCAAGAGCGGGAATATGAGAAGCAGCAAGTAGTGATTGAAAAGGCGCAACGGTTTATTCGGAAAAACAAGGCCGGTTCAAAGTCGACTATGGCTAAATCGCGTGAAAAGATGCTTGCGCGAATGAAGAAAATTGATCCCCCCGAAGATAATCTAAAAGCAACTTTCCATTTTCCGTATGAAAATACCGGATCAGCGAATGCGCTACGGGTAGAAAAATTGTCAGTTGGCTATAATCGACCATTACTGGCACCGGTAACTTTCTCGATGACAATGGGTGAAAAATTATTGTTCACTGGATTTAACGGGGTTGGTAAGTCGACTTTGATTAAATCAATTTTAAAGAAAATTCCAGCATTAGGCGGAACAGCAACCTTCTCCCCATCAGCCCGGATAAATTACTTTGACCAAGATTTGGAGTGGGATGACCCAACCCTTACACCATTGCAAACAATTCAAAATATGTTCCCAACAATGCAGCCACGGACGATTCGGACAAAACTTGCGCGTGCCGGAATCAACGCCGCCAACACGATGAAGGAAATGAACCTTTTGTCTGGGGGCGAGCAGACGAAAGTTAAGTTGGCAATCCTTGAATTAACCCCATGTAATTTTCTTATCATGGACGAACCGACAAATCACCTAGATGACGAGACTAAGGAAGGGTTGAAGAAAGCCCTGCAAGATTTCCCGGGAAATTTAATTTTAGTTAGTCACGAACAAGGATTCTTTGAAGGATGGCTTGATAAGATCCTTAACGTTGAAAAACTTAGCTTGAAATAGAAATATATGAGACAATGAATTCAAAAAGGAGGGGAAACGAGTGCCCTATTCACTTTCTGAAATCATTGTCTTATTTTTTACCTATTCATTTATTGGCTGGCTATGGGAAACTTGCTACTGCTCGATTAAGGACCATCATTTTGCTTATCGTGGTTTTTTGTTTGGTCCCTACTGCCCAGTTTATGGCTTTGCAGTTACAACTATTTTAATCACAACATATCCTTTTCAAAATAGTATTTTGCTATTATTTATAGTCGGCTTTATTGTAGCTTCTATTTTTGAATATGTAGCAAGTTGGTTTCTTGAAAAGGTTTTTCATATGAAACTATGGGACTATTCGCATCTAAAAGGAAACATTCAAGGAAGAGTTGCTCCCCAAATTTCATTTTTCTGGGGGATTGGCGTTGTTTTGCTGGTTAAGTTTGTTCAGCCATTTATTCAGCGGATTATTAATTGGGAAGAATCATGGACTCACGGGATACTTGCCTTAATTATTGTCCTCGTGATGGGAACTGACACTATCCTCAGCGTTATTAGTGTGGAAAAATTCCATATTACAACTCAGCAATGGGATGAACGAGCAGCCGCGTACAGAAAGAAACTGCTGGATCGACTTGAAAAAGCAGCTCCTAAGGATAAATTGGCAATTAAAGATCGCCTTCAAGATTGGCAACGGCACTTTGCTCAACATCTAAACAAAGAGGGAGCTGGCAAGCAACTAAGCTGGAATCATCGCCGGCTAATCAAGAGCTTCCCTAAATTGAAGATGACTGATAGTAAATACTTTAATAACTATAAAAATGATCTTAAAAGTAAATAAGATTATTGTAAATTCTCGCTTTCTCATGGTGAAGTGGTTATAATAGCGTCAAATTCATAAAAAGGAAAGACACATCTTGAAAAAAGAAACAAAAATCATTTGTGGAAGTGTGCTTGCGTTTTTGATTATTTTATTTGGGATTGTGGCGATTATTATCCACGAATCTCCCCAAATTCAACGTGAGACCCACCCAACAGATATAACCGTCAATGAATTTGTTCGTCAGATTGCACCAGCTGCTCAACGTGAACAGGAGAAATATCATATCCCGGCTAGCATTACGATTGCGCAAGCAGGACTTGAATCGAACTGGGGTCGGAGCCGGTTAGCGAATAAATACAATAACTTATTTGGAATTAAGGCTAATAGTGACGACGAAAAGGTGCAAATGTATACTACCGAAAATATTCGTGGTAAAAATGTTCAAGTAAAACAATACTTTACGGTTTACAATAGCTGGGCTGATTCAATTAATGCGCACACATTGCTCATTGTAAATGGAATTGCTGATAATCATGCACGTTTCCATGGAGTACAAACAGCAAAAACTTATCAACAGGCAGCTTACGAATTACAGCGGAATGGTTACGCAACCGATCCAGATTATGCCAGCAAGCTGATCTATGCGATTAAGAAGTTTAATCTTGCCCAATACGATAATGTTAAATAATAATTTAAAAGCGTGAGAAACGACTCTTGTAATGAGCTATTTCTCACGCTTTTTTAACCTATAAAACACTTATTAATGTACTTCGCTTGAAGCAACCCGTTGATGACGGTACCAGTGAACTAAGAGACCAAGGACTAAGCCGACAAGTGCTGGAACAAGCCAGGATAATCCCATACTTGCAAGTGGTAAGTTATTTCGCAAAGCGGCAACAGATAAACCAAATGAACTTTGGCTAACAACCGCTGGGAAGGCAACAACCATATCACCGAGAGCTGGTACAACGGTGAAAAGGACCACGAAGAAGTAGACAACGCCATCACGGTTAAAGAGTGGTGATGTCACAGATAAAAGGATAAGCACCATTGATAATGGGTAAAGGAACATTAACATTGGTGTTGACCAAGCGATGATTTGGTCTAAGCCAAAATTAGCAGTAAGGAAAGAGGCGAGACAACTGAGGGCAAGCCATGTATGGTAGCTAACTTTTGGAAAGTGCTTATGGAAGTCTTGAGCAAAAGCAGCAACTAAACCAACAGCCGTCGTTAAACAAGTAACAGTTAACAAGAATGCTAGTACAACTTGTCCGAATGCACCGGCATAAGCATTAACTAATTGGTTAAAGGCAACTCCACCATCTGGGGAAACTTTGAAACGACCAAGAGACATTGCGCCAAGAAGGATTAGTAATAAGTAGATAAAAGCAACGGCACCCATTGAGAGGACACCAGCTTTTGCAACAACTTTGGATACATCTTTTGCTGACCGTTGTCCCATAGAACGAACGGCGGTTACCACTGTTACCCCAAATGCAAGACCGGCAAGAGCATCCATAGTGTTGTACCCTTCAAGGAACCCGTTAGTGAGCGCACCGTGAACATAAGCACTAGTTGTCGGTGCGGTAGCAGGATTACCAAGCGGACGAGCGAAACCAACGACAAAGACAAGGAATAAAAGGGCTAAGAAGACGGGATTTAATACTTTTCCGATGTTAGCCAGGATATCATTTTCCCGGTATGAGAAGAGGAAGGCCGCCCCGAAGAATAATGCTGAGAATAATAGCAAGGCAAGGGATTGATATTGTTTATCAACGAATGGGGCAAGCCCAACTGTGAATGAAACAGTAGCAGTTCGGGGTGTACCGAATAATGGACCGATCGTAGCGTGGATAAGAACCATGAATACTAAGGCGAAACCAACGCCAAGCGGACGACCGATATCAAAGACCCCTTCTGCACGCGTAACAGCAACGGCGAGAACTGATAGAAGTGGTAAAAGAACTCCAGTAATCAGAAAGCCAACTGCAGCTGGTCCCCAATGACTACCAGCTAATTGACCAAGGTGTAACGGGAAAATCAAGTTTCCGGCCCCAAAGAATAAACCGAAAAGCAATGATGCAACAACTAAATAGTTTTTGAATGTTAACTTGCGCGATGTTAAATCTTGCATGTTTTCTCCTCCTAATCTGATCCCAACAAAAAAGTCCCTTAGCCAAACTGGCTAAGGGACGCTGAGCGTGGTACCACCCTATCATTGTACTGCTATTGCTAACAATACCTCACACGTACGGCCATAATGGCGATACGCTGACACGATAATGGGTGTAACCACTACAGCTTACTGGTATTTAAGCTGTAGACTCGAAAGTGATTTTCAGTTAGAGTTAAAACTGTCTCCTCACACCAAACGAGACTCGCTGAAGCTATCGTCTAACATACTCTTCTTTCTCATTGCGATCGAATAATTAAATTGTTGTCATTAATATTAACCTGTTTCTCATAAAAGTCAACAGTAAATTAAAAATTATTTATAATTTTTCAAATCTTCGCTGCTTTCGGCGTATGCAGGATCACCATTTAATGCCCGGGCAATGGCTCGCTCAACAGCAGTATTAGAAGTAACATTTGCAATGGCGAGTGGCTTCTCATAACGTTTAGCGTGATGGTTGGCGAGTTGACTAATCCGATGGTGAATTGCATCGATGCAGACAATCACAAAGTCCGCATCCCGAATTTTGCGTTTTAATTTACTGCTAGAGACTTTTTCTTCTGCAGACGCATCTAATCCGCGGAACAGACCGTGGTGTTTGTCAATGACTGGTTTAAGACCCTTAACCTTGCTACGGATTCCGGTAATAACAAGTACCTTTCGTTGATGGAGGTCATAATCAAGTTTCTTTTCATAATCATGACGAGGATTAGCAGGCTTTTTAACAACTTTTGGTTTAGCTGGTTGCTTAGTTGTATCATAATCTTGCTTTTCATGAATCCAGCGAATCGCGCCATCTTTGGCATCAGTTAGGCCATTTCCTCGATCATAGTAGGCAAAATCAATAACCATTCCTGGCTTAATATCACGACCAGGGTATTTAAAAGGATCAATTACGATGGTATTTTCTGGCGCTTCGTCAACGATTGAGTTACCCTTAATTGTTTTACTCAGTTGAAGGACATCAGAACCGGGTACGCGCTTTAATTCACCATATTCAATCACATTGACTTTTTCAGGAGTGTAATCGCTAAGATGGTCGCCGGTGATCCGCCGAATAACTGGAAGGCCACGGACCTTTTGTTCATAGTCTAGTTGGGCGATATCCCCATCCTCAACGGAAAATGGTAATGCATGCAAAATTGCTTCCGGATAATAACGGTGGTTAATCTCGGCACCGCTTAATTTTCGATGTACTAAGTAGCGATTGTCAGCTGCTAGGCGTTCTTCTTCAGTAATTTCTTTTGGTGCTTCAACTGAAGAAGATGTAGCGGGGCTTGTTATTGATGTTGATTTTTCTTCATCATTAGCAGGCCCAGTAAGCAGTGACTTCAATGTTTTGCGTGCTTGCGGAGGCAACTCGTTTGATGATTGAATTTTGCGTTGAACAAACCGTGGTGCATTTTGTTTAACGGGTTTGCTTTCTTGATAATAATTTAAAATATTAAGAATGGTGGCAAGACTCCGCTGTGTCTGCAGTAAGCTTTGTGGATCACCAGCGGTATTATTTAAGAGGTCAATCAATTCTTGACGATAATCATAAACTTCCATATTGTTTTCCTTTCTTAAAATAAGTTACTAATTTTAATAATAGCAGTTCGTTAGCGTGATGTCAGTAATTAAGTGTGGTTTAGCCGATTTTCTACGGTATAATAAGAAACAAAATCAGAATTGCGAGGATTGAAAATGGCACAACGGTTAATAAAATTATTTTCCCACAATGATTTAGATGGATTCGGGGCTCCATTATTATTAAAAACACTACAACCAGTAATGTTTGAAGATACAGAGTTTGATATGACAAACTGTGGCGCTGGACGAATCGATGAAGAATTAAGTCGATGGATGCAAACAGCAGAAGTAGGGCGCTTTACAGATGTTTACATCATGGATATGACGCCAGATAGTGATTATTCATTTAAGTTATTGAATGAACGGTTCGCTAATCATTGGCTTGTCTTTGATCATCATGAAAGCGAAGCGGAACTACGACAAAAGTATGCGGCCAATAGTGTTGTACCTGCTGATCCAGCAGTTAACCCAAGTGCTACAAGCTTAGTATGGGATTGGTTAAAACAACAGCCATCTTTTGCAAAGGTTGATGAGCAACGGCAAAAAGACCTTGCTTATCTTGTGGAATTGATTCGGGCATATGATACTTGGGATTGGCAAAATGATCCAGAAATGAATGAGCAGGAGCGAATTGATGCTGATAATTTTGATCAGCTCTTTTGGTTTTACCCCCTCCAAGATTCGGAAGAGTTTGTCCAAAATGTTTTTAATTCCAGTTGGCAACAATATCAGGAAGAAAATCGGCTGTTGATTCGGACACTAAACGAACGGCGGGCAAAGTACCTTAAGAGCCATTTGAAAGATATTTTAATTACAGATATCGATGATCATAAATTTGGTGTCGTATATGCAAGTGACTATAAATCTGAAATTGCCCACGAATTATTAGTACAACATCCAGAAGTCGATGCGGCCTTGGTAGTCAGTCCGGTTAGCGTGTCGCTTCGAAGCAACGGAAAGTTAGATGTGGCTAAATTTGCTGAAAAATACTTTAATGGTGGCGGTCATGCTGATGCTGCAGGTGGCCGGTTAACGGTTAATCCGATTGAAGTTGGTGAGCAAGCAGTTATTGATGACCTTAAGCAAACGATCACTAATCAGCAAAATGAACAAAAATCAAATGAAAGTACGCTTGCCGATAATCTTGATCCCGAAGTAGCAGCAAAGATGGCAGCTTTGTTTGGGAAGAAGTAAGTGTATTTTCAGTGCATAGTAATAAATTGCTTTTATATGTTTTAGAATTTAAATAGTTCAAGTCATCAATATGAAAAATTGAAAAGAGAGTGTGGAAAAATTTTAGTTTTTCCATACTCTCTTCTTTTTACAAAAAAAGAACCATGACCCCAAGCCATAGTTCTAGTTGAAAAGTAAATCAATCATATTGATATCTATACGACCGACGAACAAGGCAACCATTATGATATTGAGATGCAAGTAGCTGATCACCACAATATCGCTAAACGAATTCGTTATTATCAAACTGCCAGCTCAATGGAAGCCCATGATAAAGGGCAGCCATATGAACAAGCTGACGATTCCTATGTGATTTTCTTCTGCAATTTTGACCCATTCCAACTTGGTCAGCAACGCTATGTGTTACATAAGCATATAGATGAAATTCCTGAACAAATTATAGAAGATGGTCAAACCGATATCTTATTTAACGTCCCTTCCTTGCGTCACGATGTTGATCCTAAGATGCAGGCGTTTTTAGATATGATTGCCCAGCGAGAAGTTGAAGCGACCGATCCGCTTGTCGTAAAATTAAAGGAGAGAATAGCAGTTGTAAAGCGGAACCGGAAATGGAGGTCGGAATACATGCGACGTTCAGTATATGAAATGGATCAAGAAATGCGTGAGAAAAAGATTCGTGAGGGTGAACGTAGGATACGGGATGGCAAACGTGAACTCCTAGAAGGAAAACGTGAACTTCTAGAAGGCAAACGAGAGCTTCAAAAGGGAAAACGAGAGCTCCAGAAAGGTAAACGTGAAATTAAAGAAGGTCAGGATCGACTTAAAGAAAAAGAACAGCTAATTCAAGAAAGAGAACAAAAACTACACGAAAATCAGCAGACAATAATTAAAACATCTATTTTGGCAATGAGAGAGCTGAATATTGATGAAACAACAATCAGAAAAGAAATAAAAGAAAAGTTTAACTTGTCAGACAAGAAAATTAAGGATTATTTTGCTGAATAAAATGAGAAGGAAGTCTCCAAATCAATCATGGAGGCTTTTTAGGTAACTCCTAAAGATTAAGGTATAATAAGGCTCTAAGTATAAGATCTGTGGGGAGTATCTTTATGAGAAAAATAGCACTAATTTTGATGCTTTCATTGACGATGATGGTCATGGTAGCTTGTGGAAGAACATCCTCAAGTACTAATGGATCAACAAGCAGTGTGACTAGTTCTTTATCGAGTACACAACAAACAAGGGATGATGCAGCACTAAACGCTGAACGATTAACGCCTGAGCAGATTGCTGCGCTTGTGTTGTATTATCGGGATGCGCATATGCCAGGAGCGAATGATTACGACTATTCTGCTGATATGGAAAATAACAATCAGGGAGCAACGGTTAAGATTTATGATAAGGAGGCAGTGCCTTGGGGAGAGGGACCTTCTACTAAGACTTATCCTAAGGACGCCAAAGTTTTATACACGATTAAATTAACTTCCCAAAGTGATGAAGATGGCGATCGTTTAAATTCAACCTACTATACAATCGTCGGGAATAAGGTTTACTATGCGAACAGTAGTAACGGTATTCGCAAAACAGGAGTAACACTCGCTGAAATGGTGACGTATGCCAAAACTCATGGGGAAGTTAACCGTGTTTTGAAAGTGGCAAAAAATACCCAAATTATTGATATGCGTGGTAAAGTTACAATTACGGATAAGGATGGATTAACTACTCAGCAGGTAGGAACATTAGTTGCATTGTTAAAGAACCCTGATTGGTTTAAGGCAGGAGTTCAAAATGGTGAAATGTATTATGGAACACATTATGGTTATGGTGAAGTTGCGGATTATCAATATGTAACAACACAAGGGGATCCGACTAGCTATATTTGGTTTAAACGTAAAGGCAATGATGTCACAATTAAAATGATTGAACCAACTGAAAATCAAAGTGTGGCAGGGGCACCAATGACTACTACGCATACCACTGTTACGAATTTGATAAATAATTACTACACAAGTGAAGACCAACAGGATGAGGTTAATACCTATGCGGACCAATTAAAAGCGGAACTGTAAAATTAGATTAATTACTAAGAAGGATATATTATGAGTAAAAAAGATAAGTATGATGTTCAAAAGTTTACCGGAATTCCCGTGGAAACAGATGCTAGTGGAAAGTACCAGTTAAAGTTTGACCAAAATGGCGAGGCAAAATTACATACTTGGCGGACTGGAAAACATACTAAGGGGAAATTTAAACATCCGGGTCAGTTAATGCTGACGGAAAATAACTTGACTGTTGTAATTCTAAAAGCAGAACCAATGGCTTTTAAGGATCGTCATAGCGAAACGCCGCTGCAACGATTTTTAACTGTCGATGTTACAGAAGATGTTCTGAAACAAGGTCTTGCAGAATTAAAGGAGTGAAATTGATGAAAACACTGGTGATAGTGGCTCACCCTCAACTTGCAAATTCATCGACTGAATCGTTTTTAAAGGCAGCCGCTGATAATGAAAATAACGTTATGTGGCATGAATTAAAAACACCTTTTGATATTTCTCAAGATCAGGAATTACTTAAATCGGCAACCCGAATTATTTTTCAATTTCCGCTGTATTGGTATAGTGCGCCAGCGATCTTAAAGCAATGGCTTGATGCGGTATGGAATTCACAACTTACAAGTAGCTATTTGCTAAAAGGCCGTGAATTGGGGATTGTTACGACGGTTGCTCATTCAGCCTCTGCCTTTCAACCAGGCGCCAGTCAAGGATATACAATTGCTGAAATTTTACGACCATATCAGGCTTTAGCGCACGCAATGGGGATGAAGTATTTGCCACCATTGCCGATCTATCAATTTGCCCAACAGAGTGAAGAAGAGCAGCAGTTATTATTTATCCACTATCAGCAATATTTGACCTTAGATAAATTCTTGCATTTTAGCGATCAGACGCAATGGTTTATTGACCACCTTAACGTTAAAATTGCTCAAGAGTCAGATCTTCTTCAACAAGCTAAATTAGAACAATTATTGGCACTTTTACAAGACCAACAAGAAGAGCTAGATGATTTACACACTTCTATCGGCTGGCTACGAGAAAAAGAGGATGACTAAAAATGAATGAGAATCAACAATGGGCACATGAAGAACTAACAAAATTAATGAAAAATAGCCCAACATATGAAGATCAAGCTTTTTACCGGGCATTAGATCAGTTAATGCTTAAACAAGCACAACGCCTGGTCAATGCCGCCGGTGAGCTCGATGGTCGTAGTTGGGCTGACAAATAATTGATTTAAAAATATAAAGCAGAAGTCTACCTACCACTTCAATAATAGACTTCCAACTTATCAGATAATTGTTTCAAAATGAAACTAGGGGGTTATTGGTACCCGCGATTCTAATTGCACGATTAGAAAAACTCACTAAAAAGTTTGTAAAAATCCTTTGTGGTATGATACCTTCAAAAGGATTTTATATAACTAAGTCAGTGAAATAATGGGTATTAGAGAATTATGAATAAAATCCTCATATATTATTATAAAACAAATTATTCCTAAAAAATACGAAATTATTGATTTATATTATTTTATGGCGAGTTGCAAATCTTTTCGAAGCTTGTCAGCAAGAATAACTGCTTGATTATGTTCTTCATCTTTTGCCCCGTAAAGGAGAATAACGTTTTGGCTTGGTAACTGACTTTGGACAATTGCCTTTAATGAATTATAGTAAACAGGATTGTTGGTTAATTCTGCTAGATAACGCTCTTTGAATTCTGGATAGCGAGCGACATCATGACCAAACCATTTTCGCAACTCGGTACTGGGTCCGACTTCTTTGAGCCACTTATCAAGATGTGCATTTTCTTTTGAAATTCCGCGTGGCCAAATGCGGTCAACGAGGATACGATAACCATCTAAATCAACAGGTTTAGTATAAATTCGTTCAATTTTTAGTTCCATCATGCCGATCTCCTTTAATTAGTGTTATGTTTAGGATAGTTCTTTTTAGGAGGAAAATAAATATGCTAACAAAATATCAACAATTTTTTACTGGACGGCCCACAGTCGAAATTGCGAAGGATCTTTTAGGGAAACTAGTAAAATACCAAACTAAAAGTGGAATCATTGGTGGTTATATTGTTGAAACAGAAGCATATTTAGGAGAAAAAGATTCTGCATCACATGCTTTTAACGGACGACGCACTGGCTACTCGGAATCTTTGTATGGGATGCCCGGGAATATTTACCTATACCAAATCCGTGGACATTATTGTTTTGATATTGTGGTTCAGGATGCAGAGGAACCTCAAGGAATTTTACTTCGCGGAATAGAACCGGCGCTAAACATCGATAAAATGATCGAAAATCGGCACATGTCAGGGGTAAATATTACTAACGGTCCCGGTAAATTAGTACAAGCTCTCGGAATTCATTCACGGGATTTAGATGGGCAGCCTATGGAAACAAGTCCACTAACGGTTGATTTACATAATTATAAAATTCCTGGAGAAATAGCTATTTCTACGCGGATTGGAGTTAACTTGAAGGGAAAAGATGGGTTAAGTCCACGCCGCTTTTATGTAAAAGGCAATCCCTATGTATCAAACGTGAAAAAACAAGACATGGATCTGGAATGTCATGGTTGGAAGGGGTAAATAATGGCGCTAACTTATCAACAACTATTAACGGCAGTTCCCGTTGTTCTCGATGCGGGTAATGTTCCGAATATTGTCGGGGATGCGGGGATCGGTAAATCTGCTTTAGTTCGTGAAATTGCTGCTAATCTGAATGCGGCATTATTTACTACGGTTGTCAGCTTAAGCGAAAAAGGAGACCTTGCAATTCCGGTTCCCCCCTTGACCAGTGAATCTTTTGTTGAAACGAAGAATTATGGTCGTCTTGCAAATGTACAATTCGGTTACTCTGAAACTTTAATTAGCATTATTAAGTATGCCGAAGCCCATCCTAATCAATCAATTATTTGGTTTTTAGATGAATTTAATCGTGGAACGCAAGCTGTTCAAAGTGAACTAATGAACCTTGTCCTTCAACGAAAGATTAATTCTTTGCAGTTGCCTTCCACAGTGCGGATCATTATTGCGGAGAATCCTGATTCTACGATGACAGGCTTTACTGATCGTGAATATGGTGTCGCGACTGGGGATGCTGCAATTAAAGATCGGACAGTTCGTTTAGTAATGACGAGTTCGACGGCTGAATGGTTAAAATGGGCCAAGACTGCTGGAATTAATGACCTTGTTTCCGCCTATCTTACGCAATACCCTGAACAATTATTAGTTATTGATCCGAATAATGAAGATTTAGCGCCCACGCCACGTGCTTGGGAAAGGGTTTCCCGCAATCTTGACCAATTACAGGCGTTAGATCAGAAAATGCAAAAAGAACTTGCTGCTGATATATTTAGTGGTGACTTAGGTGACGAAGTAGGGGTGGCCTTTGCTCAGTTTGTCCTTGCACAGGGTCAAGAGCTTACAGTGGAAACCTTGAAAGACGCCGAAGATGGCAAGGAGCAGTTTGAAAATGCTGATGAAGCAACCAAAATGCAAGTATTACGGTCATGGCTAAGTCCTAAGTTGGCATCTGAAGAAGAGGCAGCTCTATTTATTAAGTATCTCCAATTAGTTAGTGAGGATGGACAGTATGCGATTGTTCAAACAGTTGGTGAAGATTTCGTTGACCTCTTGCAAGTAATGTATGAGCAAGCCATCAAACATCCTCAAGGCTCTGTAGCACAACTTTATCAATACTTTGCGGAGGTTGCGACGCGTGGTGATAATCGATGAGTTTAGGTGACTTCCTAGCACGTTTACATCAAAATGACGGAAGCAATAGTCATGTAACGTCTGCGCAACGGATTAGGGAGGCAATTATTAGCATCCTCCAAAAACAACGCCTTTTTGGTGAGGTGTTGTTACAACTTTCACGAGAGACTGATTTACAGTTACCCGCAATGATGGGATTGAGGTGGGAAGACAATCGGCTTGTACTGGTTATTAACCCAGAAAAGTTAGCGCACGTTCGTAATGATGAACTTCAAAGCTTATTAGAACATGAAGCTCTTCATCTTATCTGGATGCATCCATTACGTTATGCTTCTTACCCTCATCGAGATTTAGTCCAGATTGCAACCGATGTAGCGGTAAACCAGTATTTAACTGAGCCGCCTCAGGGAACAGTAACCCTTAGCCAATTGGAAAAAGTTCTTCGTCAAAAGCTAATGCCAAAATTAGATTCGCAGGATTATCTCAATATATTAGAACAGCTGCCTGCTGAACAACAAGAAAAACTACATAAGCCAGGCCTTAAATTGAATGGTAGCAAACAAAAAGGAAATGCAACGGCAGATGAGGTTAAAACAGCCGATACTCATAACGGTTGGCAGGAATCTAAGACAAGTCAGCAGGTCAGCAATCAGGTCGTGCGCTTAGCGAATATTAAGCAGATTTTGAATCGTTCCTGGAAGCAAACCCCGCAACGAGATCGCGGTTTATTGCCAGAAAATGTAAAATCACAGTTGCAAAAAGCTCACCAAACCAAAATAGTTGATTGGCGGCAGGTTCTTAGGCATCAGTTTGGGTTGATTGCACGAGGACAAGTTAATTCGCATGCTCGCTTTAATCGCCGGCAACCATTGCGAATGGATTTGCCTGGCAAAGTTACGAGATTGAATCCGGCTGTTGACATTTTTGTTGATAATTCCGGATCAGTCACCGATCAAGAAATAGTTCAAACACTAATGACACTTGAAAAGATGCTTAAGAAAACGAAGCTGACAGCTAACGTTTATTCGTTTGATGCCCGGGTGACCACCAAACAAAAACTACATGATGGTAAAAAACTTGATTTTAGACGAACTGGTGGCGGGGGTACAAGTTTTCAGTGTATTTTTGACTATCTCCATCAGCACCACCTAACTAAACGAAATCGCATAATTATCATAATTACTGATGGGTGGGGAGAGGAAAAAATCAATAATTATCATTATCAAAATGTTTATTGGCTAATGATGACAAAGGCTAATCAATTATCAGTAAAAGAGCCACCGGGAAGAGTATTAGAAATGAGGGGATAATTGATGACGACAATTTTAAATCCACAGGCCATGCAAAAGGTACTTACCCATAGTAAGGAATATGAGCGAGCAATTGGTCTTCTTAATAAACGGTGGGATCCAGATGAGCAGCCGATCTTTCGAAATGTTCTCCAGTCCGCAGATGTTCAATTTGCTCGGCAGCTCCAAATTGCTGGATTGATTAAGGGCAAGGTTGACTTAAGTAGTTACCAGGAAGTAAATCAATTAATGATGCAACATGACTCATGGTTTTCAGAAAGTGCTCGGAAAACTTTATTAAGTCCTTTTATAGATTGAAGCAAATTCACATGAATTCCTAGTAAGCATAGTATAATAGTAAGTAATGTAACCTTTTAAGGAGGCCCTGCACATGGCAGTGAATAACGAATTAATTAAAGACGACTTATACGAAGCAGTAAACGGGGAATGGCTAAAGACGGCGAAGATTCCTGATGATAAACCAGCTACTGGGGGCTTCAATGACCTTGTTGATGAGATTGACAAGCAACTGATGGATGACTTTGATGCCTATGCAGAAGGGAAGGAAAAGTCTGAGGATTCGCGTTTTAACGAAATGATTAAACTATATCGCCTCGCCAAAAAGTTTGATTGGCGTAAGAAAGTTGGCCCGCAACCGCTTAAACGGATGTTGGCAAGCGTAGAGAATCTTAATTCATATGAAGATTACCAATCTCAATGGAAAAACTGGATTTTAGCGGGAATGCCTTCACCGATTAGTTTTGATATTGACGCTAATATGAAGAATGCGACTGTTTATGCTTTGTTTGCCTCATCACCGTCGCTTATTTTGCCTGACAAGAGCTACTATGAAGCAGAAAAGAAGGCTCAGCACGATCAATTACTCCAATTATGGTCTTCAATGGTGGAAGCCTTGATGGATAAGTTGGGGTATAGCAAAGAAGAAGCAAAAAAGATCATTGATGATGCAATCAAATTCGATGCCCTTCTTGCGCCAAATGTAAAGAGTGCTGAAGAAGCGGCTGATTACAGTAAGATGTATAATCCACAAACGGTTGCAGAACTAGCTAGTGCCACTGATCAACTTGATATTGCGGCAATAATTAAGCAGTTAGTTGGGGAAGAACCGAAAAAAGTAATTGTGACAGAACCGAGATACTTTAAGGCTCTGAATAAGATCTTACAAGATAACTTTGAGCTCTTTAAAAACTGGGCATTAGTTCGTGTCATCCGCGAAAATGCTAGTTACCTTGATGATGAAATGCGTGAAATCAATGGACGTTATGGTCGAGCACTTTCTGGTAGCAAGAAACCAGTTAGTCAGCGTAAATTTGCGTTTTATCTTGCCCGCGACATGTTTAGTCAAGTAGCTGGTGATTATTATGGGAAGAAGTACTTTGGACCACAAGCTAAGGCAGACGTTCACCACATGGTTGAGCAAATGATTAAAGTCTATAAGGGACGTTTGACCAATAATCAATGGCTTAGTAAGGATACCCGTGATAAGGCTATTCTTAAGCTTGATAAACTGGGTATTCAAGTCGGATATCCAGATAAGATCCCTGCTCTTTATGATCAATTTAAGGTTGATGAAGAAGAATCATTGATTGCAAACTTAAATCAATTAACAGTGACGGCTAATAAAGAATTATTCAGTCGTTGGAATAAACCTGTTGATCGGATGCGGTGGGAAATGAGTGCGGCCACAGTCAATGCTTACTACCACCCATTTAAGAATATCATTGTATTCCCAGCGGCAATCCTACAGGCACCGTTCTACTCGTTGAAACAAAGCAGCAGCCAAAATTATGGTGGAATTGGTGCAGTAATCGCTCATGAAATTTCCCACGCCTTTGACAATAACGGGTCATTATTTGATGAGTTTGGAAATCTTAATAACTGGTGGACAGATGAAGATTCTGCACACTTTAAGCAATTAGCCCAAAAGATGATTGAAGAATTTGGTGGGATCCCATTTGCTGGGCAAAAGGTAAACGGGAAGCTCACGGTTTCTGAAAATATTGCCGATGCAGGAGGCCTTAGTTGTGCACTTGAAGCAGCAAAAACTGAAGCTGACTTCAATGCCCAAGAATTCTTTATTAACTGGGCAACTATTTGGCGAATGAAAGCAACGGAACAATACATGCAATTACTGCTTTCAATTGATGTCCATGCACCGCAAAAATTACGTGCTAATATTCAAGCAGAAAATCTCGATGACTTCTACACAGCATTTGAAATTAAACCTGGTGATGAAATGTACCGGGCGCCAGAAGATCGGGTTCATATTTGGTAATTTAAGATTTACAGAAGGTTGGAAGTTGCTCCAGCCTTTTTTGTTTGCTATGATTCTTAGCGTGACAAATATCGCCTTCTTCGGTAAAGTTTAAGCATGGTTAATTTCCCGGGAAATAAATTGAATTGAAGGTAGGAGAACTTATTGAAATTTGCCGATAAAATGAAATTATATCGTCGTCAAAAAGAATGGACTCAGCAGGATGTAGCGGAACGATTGTTGATCTCACGTAAAACAATTTCTAGTTGGAAAAATGGTCGAAGTTATCCTGATATTTTTATGTTAGTTCAAATAAGTGATCTCTACCATGTTAGTTTGGATGATTTATTACGGGAGGATCATGAGATGATAAATAATTATAAAGAAGAGCACAGAATGAATAAACGAGTGGACAAAGTTTTTGTACTTTGCTATTTTTTGAATGTTATCGGTGCTGTAGTTATAATGCTAAAACCAATTTTACCCTTTTTGAGTCATTACTCACTAAAACCGCTATTTACGATTATTTCTTTTATTATTGTTTCTAGTCTTATAATATTAGTCAGTTATGCTGATTGGTCTAAAATAAAAAATAAGCTTGGAATTTGGATAACGTGGCTGATAATAACATTATTAGAAGTAAGGTTAACATTTCCAATCAATGTCCCAATAAATGACAATGGAATTGGATATATCTGTGGTGCATTAACAGGGAATGTATTGGTAGCATTATGTTTAACTTGCACTGTCTGGCTATATCCGCAGTTTAAAAAGCGAAAGGGTTGATTTTATTGTCAGTAATCAACGTAATCAAGGGAGATATTACCAAAATAAAAGTTGATGCAATTGTTAATGCCGCTAATACAACTTTAATGGGTGGCGGTGGTGTCGATGGTGCGATTCATCAAGTAGCGGGTCCAGCGTTATATGGCGCCTGTGAGAAATTTCATGGATGTCCAACGGGAGAAGCACGGATAACTGGCGGCTTTAACTTACCAGCCAAGTTTATTATTCACACGCCTGGACCGATTTGGCATGGTGGTGATAATGGGGAAGATCAATTGTTAGCCAATTCTTATCACAATAGCTTGCGGTTGGCTGATAAACATTTATGTCGGACGGTTGCTTTTCCTTCTATCAGTACAGGGGTATATGCTTTCCCGCTTGAAAGGGCAGCAAAAATTGCGATTAAGACGATTAAAGATTTTCTCCCTACTGCTAATTATGTTGATCAAGTAACGATGGTTTGCTTTGATGATAAAACCTTTGCTGCTTATCAATCACAACTTTATTAAGCTAAATAGTTCAAAACTATTGGAAATTAATTGTTAAACGTTTATAATTTTCTGGATTGACTTTTTCCGGAAAATTTTTTGTTTTAAAAAGGAGGTTTATTGTGAAGCACGCTAAATTGCGATCGTTCACTTTTATTCTTGTTGCATTTATGCTGGGATGTAATGAGTTTATGGTTGTGGGCGTTTTATCAGATATTGCACGGAGTTATCATGTTCCACTTTCCACAGTTGGCTTTTTGGTGACAGCTTTTGCAGGAGTCTATGCGATTAGTACGCCAATTATTACTACCTTAACTAGCAATTGGAATCGATATAAGCTTCTTATGCTATTAATGACCGTCTTTTTCATTGGTAATACTTTAACTGCGATGGCCCCAACACTTGGCTGGCTCCTATTTGCGCGAATTATTACTGCCGCTGTTGCTGGAACCATTATTTCATTAATTAACTTGTTAGTTAGTATAATTACACCAATGGACAAGCGGCCAATGGTTCTAGCGTGGGTCGGCGCAGGTTTTAGTATTGCATCGGTCATTGGAGTTCCTCTTGGTACAACCATCGCAACGTTACTTTCCTGGCACGATAGTTTTTGGATCATTTCGGGATTAACATTAATTGTGTTTGCATTGTTAGTCTGGCTTACTCCTCCTGATACACCTCAAGTTAAAGGGAGTATTTTAGAACAATTAGCATTATTAAAAGATCACCGTGTTTTATTAGGAATTGGAATCACGGTGGCTGTCTTAAGTCTCCAGTATACTTTCTATACTTATGTCCGGCCGCTAATTACTACTGTGATGGGCTTTAGCTTAACTAGTTTAAATTGGTTGCTGCTTCTTTTAGGGGTAATGAGTATTATTGGTAACGAAATTGCTGGGATCGTTGCGAGTCACAATGGGGTTCAAAAATTACCATTTGTCTTTATTCTCATGACAATATTAAGTCTTATTCTTGGGATTGCATTAGGAAATAAGATCACGGGAATGCTTGTTCTAGCAGCTCTTTGTGTCGTTGTAATTATATATGGAACAACTATTCAACTGGTATTTATTAGTGTAGCAGAGAAAGAATATCCGCAGTCATTAGCTTTAGCAACATCATTAATTTCGATTTTCGCTAATGTTGGAATTTCACTTGGATCTTTCACGGCTTCGACTACTGTTAACTTTGCTAATTTAACGATGCTTGGCTATGTAGGTGCAGTGTACGGACTTTTAGCGATCGGGTTATCTTTTGCTCTTCGTCGTTTTTACCGAAAATAATCTCTGAACCTGCTGAAAAGTAAGCAAAGAATGGCTATAATGAATCAGTAATACTACTAGGGAGATTATTAAATTATGGATATTGTTTGGACATGGGATGTTATTCGCCGCATTATTGAAGTCCTATGGTTAATTAACATCGCTTTTGCAGTATGGACCGTTTTTCGTAGTCGTCGGGATATTGCATCAACTTGGGCATGGCTATTAGTCTTAACTATTTTGCCAGTAGTTGGATTTATCCTGTATCTTTTTGTGGGACGACAATTATCCCACGATGAGATATTTAGTATTCAAGATGAACAAAAACGATTACGGACCAAATATCTTGAAAAGCAACGAAAGCTAAGTGAAGAACATGAATTAATGCCCAAAGGAAGCCGGTTGTCGCGTGATCGCCAGCTGGTTAACCTTTTTTTGAGTTTGAATGATTCAGTAGTAACCTTTAATAATAAAGTTCACGTATTTATTGATGGGAAAAAGAAGTTTGATAAGTTAATTGACGATATAAATCATGCAACTGATCATGTATATATTGAATACTATTCCTTTTATGCTGATAATCTAGGGAAGCGGGTGTTGGCAGCCTTAGAAGATGCAGCTGCACGGGGAGTAAAAGTCCGTGTTCTCTATGATTTAAGTGGGTCTCATGGGACTACTTTCAAATTTTTTAAGCATTTAGAAGAGTTGGGTGGAGAAGCGCAAGCATTTATTGCCGCTGCCAAAGCTTATTTTCAAACGCCACGGTTAAACTATCATCTTCACCGTAAACTAGCTATTATCGATGGCAAGATTGGTTACATTGGTGGATTCAATATCGGTGATCAATACCTTGGCGAAGATCCTAAGTTTGGTTATTGGCGTGATACCCATCTCCGTGTCGTCGGGCAAGCAACGATGATGATGACAGTGCGGTTTGCGATGGACTGGAATACAACCTGTCGGAAAACTCATAAAAAGAAAATTGACCTTGAAAAAGAATTTAAGAATTTTGAACTGGTTGCACCGGATGGCGATCCAGATGAGGTTCCAATGCAAATCGTATCTTCTGGACCAGATAATGAAAATTATTCAATTCGACGGGGATATGAATCAATTATTAGCTCGGCACGAAAATATGTTTATATTCAATCGCCATACCTTATTCCAGAAGATTCAGTGCTGGAAGCATTAGTAATTGCTGCAAGAAGTGGAATTGACGTCCGAATTATGATTCCATGTATGCCTGATCATCCATTTGTTTATCGGGCAACGGAATATTATGCTAAATACTTAGTGAACAACGGGGTAAAAGTTTACAAGTACGATAATGGCTTTATTCATTCAAAGACGATGGTTAGTGGGAGCAACATTGCTTCTGTTGGTTCGGCAAATATGGATTACCGTAGCTTTAGACTTAATTTTGAAGTCAATGCATTTGCGTACAATGAAAAACTAACAGCGCAGTTAAAGCAAGACTTTGAAAATGACATGAAAAAGAGTACGTTACTTACGCCTGAATATTTTGCGAATCAATCAAAATGGCGGAAATTCAAGCAATACTTTTCTCGCTTGCTTTCACCAATTTTATAAAGAATCGAAAAATGACCAAGAAGCAGAATTTTATGTGCTCTTGGTCATTTTTCATTAATAATATTCTTCAATACAATAATTTTTTTGATGGCACTTATTGCATGTAAGATACCTTGTGTTAGGGGTATGACGGGCAAAAAGCCACTTACTAAACGAAACTCTAAATTGGTGAGAACAATGAGGAAAAATATAGCAAGTATGATGGTAATAATTTATAGCAATATACCAAGTTAAAGCAACTGTAATAAGAATTCCTAATAATAACCATATCAAATTTCCTTGATAAAAAAGAAAGTAAAGAATGCTACCCCAGAGAATGAAATCGATAATGCTACCAATAAGCAATAATTTAATTCGTAACAGTTTTAACTTCTTTGTTTTCTTGATCTTGTCAAAAATACTTTGACTGATATTTCCTGGGAAATCATAATGTTTATTCAAAAAAGTTTCTAATTGAGATAGACTTGCTAATTGTTTTGAAGCGTCTTTAATTTCCTGCTTGAGTTTTCTTCGTTGGTTAACAATTAGGCTTTTTAGAATATTATTGTCAGTGTCATTAATAATCTGTTGAATATCTTTTAAGCTGAATCCTAGTTGTTTATAAATTAGAATTTCTTGAAGTTGTTTAAGGTCTTGATCATTATAATGGCGCAATCCGTTCTCAGTTCGTTTAGCATGAAGCAACCCACGGCGGTCATAGTATTGGATTGTCCTGATTGAAACATTACATTTTTTTGCTAATTGACCAGTCGTATACATATTGACCACTCCTTTCATACTATTAAGTGTAGCCAATGACGTAAGGTCGCGGTCAATAGGAAAAAGAAAAGAGATTAGATTAAAAATATCTTAGTCTCTTTCCTTTTTAAATTTTTAGTAATTAAATAATTCTGTTGAAAGGTAACGGTCACCGCCATCAGGAGCAACAGTAATAACTTGCTTACCCTTACCAAGCTTTTTGGCAACTTCAATCGCACCTTTGATATTAGCACCAGCTGAGATACCAACAAGGATTCCTTCTTGATGACCGACTTCACGTGCCATCGCAATTGCGTCATCACTCTTAACTTCGAGGATTCCGTCATAAACATCAGTATCAAGAACTTTCGGGATAAAGCCAGCACTGATCCCTTGAATTTTGTGCTTGCCACCTTTTCCTTCTTTTAATACTGGAGATTCTGCTGGTTCAAGAGCATAAACCTGAACATTAGGATTAGCTTTTTTCAATGCATGACCAACCCCAGTAAGTGTTCCTCCAGTACCAACCCCAGCAACAAATGTGTCAGGAATATCATCGCCAAATGCTTCAAGAATTTCTTTTCCTGTAGTTTTTTCGTGAATTGCTGGATTTGCTGGATTGTCAAATTGCATTGGCATAAAGTAGCCTTTTTCTTTAACTAGTTCTTCTGCTTTTGCAATTGCACCCTTCATTCCGTCGGCACCGGGAGTAAGAATAAGTTCGGCTCCATAACCTTGCATGAGTTTCCGGCGTTCAACACTCATTGTTTCTGGCATGGTGATGACAAGATGGTATCCCTTAGCAGCGGCAACCATGGCTAAACCAACCCCAGTGTTTCCAGAGGTTGGTTCGACAATTGTACCACCTGCTTGTAATTTACCGGCTTTTTCTGCTTCCTCAATCATGGCAAGAGCAATCCGATCCTTAATTGAACCACCAGGATTAAAGAATTCAAGTTTTACATAGACGTCTGCTGCATCTTCAGGAACAACGCGATTTAACTTAACAATCGGAGTGTTACCGATTAAATTTACGATTGAATTTGTGATTTTCGTCATATTAATTACTCCTTTACAAATTGTTGTGTAGCTATGTGGTCCGCAACTGAATGAAGCCAATTATCAAAGAACACTCGTTGGGTAGTTGCCCAGCTGAATTCGGGATCTTTCATATGAAGCGGATCGCGAAAGTAGTTTTGCGGCTTGATATACTCAACGCCGGGATTAGCATTCCGTTCTCGCAAATATTCCTTTAGAAGGGCATCCTTTCCGTATTCAAGATGAGAGAAAAGAAAGTATTGGTTCTTTTCTCGAGCGCGGAACGAGAATAGGAAGTTGTTTTTGGTCACAGCATTAATAACTAATCGTGGATCTTTCATAATCTTGTCAATATCAAGTTCGGCATAACGAGCGTGGGGAGCAAGAAAGCCATCAGGTAATCCTTTTAAGAGGGGGTCTGGCGCGCGCAAATAATTATGGAAGACTCCAAAAATTTTTTCAGGTAATTGAAATTTGGGAATATCATAAAGGTAGTTAGCAGCCGCCATCGCTCCCCAGCACACGTAAAGTTGCGGAATGTTATTGGCAACTAATACGTCAATCAGTTGATGAATTTCATCAAGATACGTAATTTCTTCAAATGTAAGTTGTTCGATTGGCGCGCCGGTGATAATAAAAGCATCCATTGTGGCAACTTGCTTTAAATCTAAAGGCTGGGAAATCTCTTGAACAAGGTCAGGGACAGGGCGAGAAGTATAGTGTGTTTGCGGGTAAAAGTATTGTACATCAACATTGTAGGGTCCCTCAGAAAGTACTTTTGTAAATCGCAGTTGAGTATCTACTTTGTCATGCATTAAGTTAAGAATTCCTATTCTTAATGGATCGGCCGTCATGAAATCACCTCGATATAATCTAAATTAAACTAAAAACTGTCACTAAACATACCGTAGATTAATCACGCCTAAATAAGGGCAGTTTAATCTGTCGTGAATAGTTTAGCAACAGCTTGTAAGTTTTTCTATGATGGTGGTGTTAATAAGAATCATGAACGACATCTCCTTATTTATCGGCCGTACTTATTTATAGTAATTAAAGTGTAACCGTTAAAATAAGAAATGTCAATTTATAGTATTTAACCTTGCTCAACAATTTTACGGTACATTCTGGTAGTAAGTCCATAAATAGCAAAGTAAAGGCATAGAAGGACAAGAGTGATTGATACGGCAATTATCGCCATCAATCGAACATTATAGAAATTAAATTGAATTAGAATTTGTCGAATTGCAGGGATCGCAAAGCAAAGATTAATTATTGCACCAACTACTGGCAACATGAAGACCATCAGTACTTGACTATGAATACTCTTGGTTGTTTCTTTCTCACTTAAACCAACTTGTTGCATAGTCTTAAAGCGATATTGATCTTCATAACCTTCAGTAATTTGTTTAAAGTAAATTACAACAGTTGTCGTGATTCCTAGGGCAAAGCTAATGAGAATTCCTAAAAAGACGATTCCGCCATAGAGACTGGTCAATTGACTACGAAGGTTTGTCCGGGAAGAATATGCTTGGTTTGGCAAGTGAAGCTGGGCTTGAAGATCATTTTCAAAGTTAAGATGAGCTTTCTTACTGCCGTTTAAGTGATAATTAATTCCTGTGAAGTTAATTGTGGTAGTGTTTGCCGGAAGCATATTTGTGATTATAAAAATTGGCGAATAAATCGCGTGACTTGGATTGAAATAGTAGTGAAAGTCATAGATAGGAGTAGCTTGGTATTTTTGTGTACCAATCTGTAAAGCACCGCGATGCTGCTTTAGCAAGGGAATAAATTAAGGCCTTATTTGCTGCTAATTTAACATGTTTATCCGTAATCCGATTATAAGTTGCTGTCGACATGGTAATGACCGTATTGGTAGTTTGATTAGTCATATTCTGTAAATCACCTTGGTTGATGAAATGATTATTTTCCCAGTAGCCGTATTGCGGAGCGCTCGTTGTAAAGGTAACAGGCTTATTAAGTTGAGCATGGTGTTTTTTGGCAACAGAATTGATAGTTGATTCTTGTTGTGATGTGAGTTTCTGCGAGGTGATAATTGTAAGGTCGCGTGGGGCATAAGAATTGACCGTATCATTAATGCCGGCATACATAGTTAAAGATGTAAATAAAATTACAAGGACAGAGCTACAGAGTAAACAAATCGTTGCAAGACTAGCACCATTTTGTTCCATCCGTTGTAACATTCCGGAAACCGCGATAAAGTGGCGAGGGCGATAGTAATATCCTTTGTTTTTTTGCAGGAGTTTAAGGACAATGATGCTACCAGCAATAAAAATGAGGTATGTTCCAATCACAACTAAGAAGACGGCAGTCATGAATGTTGTTAAAGCAGATATCCGCGGTTTAACTGTAATTGTAAGATAATAGGCGTAGGCAAGGACTGCAACACCCACAAGGCCAGCAAAAGTAAAGAACTTACCATTCCGCGCGATAATATTTTTGTGACAACTAAAGTGGCAGAAGAAAATCAAGGTTACGATAAGGCCATTGAATCTGTCAAAGAATCCTTACGTAAATTACAAATGGATTACGTTGATTTGTTGCTTGTTCACTGGCCAATTGAACGATCATTTTTTGACACCTGGCGAGCTTTTGAAGAAATGAAAAAAGAAGGGCTGACTAGGTCAATTGGTGTAAGCAACTGCCAAATGATTCATCTTCAATATTTAGCAACCCAAGCAAATGAAATGCCAGTTGTTGATCAAATTGAGTTGCATCCGCTATTAACACAAAAACCACTATTAGAATTTAATCGTCAACATCAAATAGTAACGCAAGCCTGGAGTCCATTAGGGCGAGGAGCAGTTCTCAATGAACCAGTATTAAAAGATATTGCTGCTGCTCATAATAAATCCACCGCGCAAATTATACTGCGGTGGCATTTCCAGAATGGTGTTTCTTTTATTCCCAAGTCAGTTCATGAAGAGCGAATTGCCCAAAACGCTGATATTTATGATTTTGAACTTAACGCCCAAGAAATGGCACAGATAGATGCATTAAATGCTTATCATCGTACTGGTCGTGAACCAGAATTAGTTTATGAATACAATAAACAATATTAAACAAAAAACAGCAAATTGACTGAATTTTCAATCTCTTTGCTGTTTTTAGATTTATTCTAAGCCCAATTCTTTGGCATAGGCTGCTTCTTCCTTACTGAGGCGTTGACGTTCACGTTCGTTGTACCATGGTGAAATGGTAAAGGCGAGAACATCATTAATAAGGTAAATTGAGCTGTTAACGGCCATTGCTAAAGTGGCAGATCCTTGCTTGTAAGAAACAAACCAGAGTACTAGTTGTGCAAGACCAGATGCAAGCCACCAGAAATATTGGTTGTTAAAACGCAAGAAGCAAATAACACCAGCGGAAAGACTGATGGAAAAGCTGATTGCATCAATCCATGGTCGTGGATCGTCAGTAAGATGACCGATTAAATAACCAGAAACAAAATAAACAATAATTGTTGCAATGACGGCAACCGTCCATGAACGAGCATTGAATTTACGGATCTTTGATGCCATGTTAACATTCCAATTTGCGGAAAGTAATACTGGTAAATCGAGGGTAATAACATAGGCGATTTGTTCGGCAATACTTAAATAATTTTTAGCACTAAAACCAGCAATGATGAAACATAATGCTGATAAAATACCTAAGAAACCATTTACCGACTTAGCAGCATTGATTGCTAAAACGCAAAGTACTCCAAGCGTGGTTCCAATAAATGTAATGATAGTTACCCACGTTATTGGAGCACTAACTAAAGTTATTACCTGACAGCCGAGACTGAAAAAGAATAGGTAATAATTTTGTTGTGGCCAGCCCTTTAATTGGTGGGCAAGAAATTTAAAATAATCGCTAATCATTAATATAACTCCCTCTACTATATGTTGTGCAATATCGTGGTTGCCGCCGGCTAGTAACACAAGATATTGTGGATGCAAAAAAAGCAACGTTTAATAGTATACCGGGTCAAAATCAGGGATGCAATACCCAAAAGTTTATTTAATCAGTCGCTTAGATTAATTAAAGGGCGGAAAATTAACCCTATCGTTGAAAATAATAAATTTAAAAATTTCCTTTAGCGGATTACGGAACATCGAATGACTTATCAACACTATAATTCAACTTTAACAATTTTAACTTTATATGAAGATTGTGGAACTTCAACAGTTACAGTTGTCCCAGCTGTTTTGTGAAGAAGGGCTTGACCGAGGGGAGAATCAAAGGAGATTTTTTGTTTGGCAAGATCAGCTTCCTGCTTTCCCACAATATGATAAGTTTCTTGTTCATGGTCATCCTCAAATTCAATTGTCACGGTTGTCCCTAAATCAATAGTGTGATCATTCTTGGGAGTTACAATTTCAGCATATTGAAGCTGTTTATTGAGGTACCGAAGCCTGCTCTCAAGGTGGCGTAATTCACGCTTAGCAGTACTATATTCCGTATTTTCGGATAAGTCACCAAGTGCACGGGCAGCTTTTAATTGTTCAATTTTTGCAGGTCTTTGCTGTTGTAATTTTGCAATTTGTTCTTCAATTTCATGATAGCCATTTGCAGTCATTTTTTGAAAATAGACATTTTTCATTGCTTCTTGGATCTTTTTTCGTTGCATTGGTATAGTTTCTCCTTGTATATTAGCAATCTTGTTATATTTACTAGATATAATTATGATATGATAGAAAGGAAAATTCAATTTGGAGACGGAGGATATATAGATAATGAACGAACAAGAACAACATATTGACCAGTTTCTTACTTCGTCCAACTATCATCAGTTATCTGCTAATCAGCAAAAGCATGCACAGGATATTTTGACGCGTTTTAATAACCAGATGGCAAATGATCAGCATTTGACCGACACTACTTGGACACCAGAAGCAGTAAAAGCGGTCATGGTCGGGGAATTCATCGCTGATCCAGCACTAACTAATCAATTTGGAATTGCGGTTGTTCCAGTTTTGCGAGCTTATCAAGAATTTTTGAAAGTTGAAAATCTTGCGGAAGTTGTAAAAGCAATGGAAGAACAACGGACAAAGATGAACGAGTGTCGGAAAGCACATAAGGCATGGGCCCAATTACATGGGGATGCGGAAAATGACGAAGCAGAAGCAACCTCAGTTCAAGCAAGTCCTGCTAAAAAAGAAATTACATGGACACCTGAGAAGTTCAAGGATTTATTAGCAAATGTGCAACAAGCTATTAAGTCTGCTTTCCAATTCAATAATCTTGAATTAGATGATGTTGAGTTGAACTATGTTGTGCAAGAGTTCTTGGAATTAATGGTACAAGAATGCAATGAATATCCAGGTCAATGGACTTTCAGCAACTTGCAACGCGTATTAGGCATGATGATGCCATTAGATCCACATATTTCAATTAAGCAAATTCACAACATCGTACCGAGCGCGCAGGCCTTGTTTGAGTACTTGAAGCAAAATGATTATATCAATATGGATCAATACAAGTTGGGCTTAAAGGCAATTGCTAATATGCAACCATCAGAAGACATGCTTGCCTCATTAAATCGTGATGAGCGGGAAACACAATTAGTTTTATCATTCATCAATAGTAATGGTATCGATACTGATGATGTAGATGTGGCAGAAGCGTGGATGGACGAACATAAGCAGGAAGTTGCTGACTTTATGCGTGGCCTCCTGAATCCATGGGGCGAATATGAACGTAAGCGCCTGCTCAAGCGTCAACGCGAAATGCAACAAAAGCAACAAGTGGCTAAGAGTAACGATAACCAAGTTGATTCACAATTAAAGCGGAAAAAGAAGTCCCTTCAAGGAATCAAGTTTAGTAAAAAGGCTCGACGAAAATTACGTCGCCATTAATTTTTTAGAGGAGGAATCCATAATGAGCGTTGAAATTCCAGAAAATATGGAAGAAGTAGCAATGCAGCTGGCTCAACATCAAGTACGTGGTGAGCAAGTTGACGAAAAGGCTGTTATTCAAAATGCTGTTCGGGATATACTCCAAGCATTTTTTGATGAAGCTCTTGAAGGCCATTACGATGATGTTAAGTGGGATGGGGATGACCTAGTCGTTACGGATATTATGGGTGATGAAGCAGGACGTATTCAACCACAATCGAGCTCATTTATTGATGACTTTAAGAACGATGCTGATTCATTAATTGAACGGCTTGAAAATGCGACAGCCAAAATTGTGGGTGGTCGTTAAGATTTTTATCGAAATAGAAAATGACCCGTGGAAAATTCCGCGAGTCATTTTCTATTTTAAAGACGATTTTTAATTTCGTAGGGCTTTGACTTCTCGTGTTCAGCTGGTAAGGCATCCTTAGCGTAAAAAATTGCGTATTCTTTATCGTTAGGATCTTTAGCGATGACAAGTTCGTCATTATGACGTGCTTGTTTAAAAATTTGTCCTTTCCGAACAGCTTCATTATAGTCATGAATATTAGCGACTGAATCGCCTGGATTAAAGAAAATTCTTGTTTCCATTATAAGTTCCTCCTCATGAACGACTTGGCAAATCAATTTGTGCTTTTGCTAGAATATGACCTTTGGCCGCATGGATAAAGTCATTAAGCCAGTATTTATTTTCTAAGGGTAAAGTGTCATCTAATGCAAACACCATTAAAGTATAATCATGAGTTTTGTCGGGAGGTTGTGGACCCACATAACCACTAGTTATCAATGGGTTTCCATTAACCAACGAGCTGGCATTGCTATTATTCCCCTGCACAAATTTATCTGCTAATTCTCGACTAGCATTTGCAGGGATATCTGTTAACGTTGCTGGAATGTTGGCGGCTAACCAGTGGATCCAAGTAAAGCCACAGACAGGTGTTGAGTCATAATCAATAAAGACGAGTGCAAATGTCTTTGTATCTGCTGGTGCGTCGGTAATTTTAATTGGAAATGACTTAATTGGATGGTCAGCTAGCATATCAGCTGCTGGCGCATATTTACCATATTCATCTGCTAACATCCCATTAATTAATGGTACTGAGATTTGCATAAAAATTCCTCCTTATAAGACAATTATAATCGAGCTTAATCTAAATACAATTTTCGTAAATCTTTTATTTCGGTAGGCGTAATATCAAGATAATTATTAAGATATTGATTAACGTTTCCGTAATTTTGAGTAATGATTTTGATTGCTGTATTTAGGTAATCAGGAGCTACTGAGGCAAGGGCAGCCCGATTTGTCACTAGTGCCTCGCTGGCTCCATGATTCCGCATGTCTTGCAACCAGTGATTACGAAACTCCTGAGTAACAGTATTTGTTAACAGGTAATCTTCCATAATAATCTTTTGCTCAACCCCGAGGGCACTAAGAATAAGATAAGCAGCCATCCCTGTCCGATCTTTACCAGCAGTACAATGAAATAGCAAGGCACCGCGTTCATTATTCAATAAGAGATTAAGTAATTTCTGGTAAGCTTGCTTGGCTGAAGCAGCTGTGGTCATTCGGTGATAAACATCAATCATATGGTGATAACCGTTTCCTGGCTGTTGCATCTGCGCGGCGATTTCTTCATCACTATGCGAGGCGTCTGTTTCGTCGGCTTCGAAAACAGGTAAATGATAATACTTTGCTTGGGAAGGCACTCGATCAGGGTCTTTCTTTACTTCATCGGGAGCGCGAAGGTCGATATCTAGAGAAATGGGAATATTATCTAAAACAGTGAGATCATTTCGATCTAAATGAGCAAGTGAGCCTGTGCGAATAAGCCGATGCCATTTAATTTGATGCCCATCTGCTGTTGGATAACCTCCAAGATCACGAAAATTATAGCCATTTTTTATTGGAAGTAAGCGTTGGTTAGCCATGAAAATCCTCCTCGTATTAACTCTTATTACTATTGTACACTGAATTGAGATAAAAGAGGTTGTAAAGCTTGCGTAAGCATTTTTCCTTCCGCGATAGCGCCAGCTTGATCAGGATGGAGCCCATCAGTGAAACTATGGGACCAAGTTTTGGTTTCAATTATCGAACAGTTATGTTTAGTGGCAATTTTTCGAATTTCAGAAGCAAAAGTCTGACTAAAAGGAATTATGATCGCTAAAGGAGTACGTGGAAAGGTTAGCTTAACTTGCTGGATAAAAAGGTCGAAAGCGGCAGTAAATTGGGCTAAGGGGAAACGACGGTCATTAACGCCTAAATTAATCACGGTGAGATCAGGATGATTAGGCGTCCATAATGTTTGATCATCGATTTTTCCTAAAAAGACATCGGCAGTTGGTACCCCGCCAGTAGCAGGTCTTAGCACTCCCCCAGCAGAGTAGGCTATTCGAACACTATCGACGTTAAGCAGGTCTGCACAGATTCCTGCATAGTTAGTTTCTGGTCGGTAGTCAGCAGCAGGATGATTGCCAACTACCCAACAACCGGCCGTGATTGAATCACCGATAAAGTTGACCACAGGACGCTGCGGGGCTGCCATAATTGCGCCGTTATCGAGATAAATGTTTTTAATTGCAAAGCCTTCATTACCTTGCCACACTTCGTCAATGTCGGAATTACCGGCTGCCATTATTTCGATGGTATGTAATATCGAATCAAGTGGAATATCAATTTTTTCTAAGCTAGCTTGTGCCCGTTGCCACTTTCCGCCATCAATTCGAAATGCAAACACTTGGCTAGGAGATAGGGAATCTTGATTTGGCAAAACAGTAATTTGACATTTTTTAGCATTTGAAACCTTAAAACGAAGGTAGCTTCCAAGGTTAGTGGTGTATAAGGTGGGCATATTATTAATCTTTTTAACGGTCCAGCGTCCAGTACGTGAAGCAAATTTAATTAGATCAGTTGGTTGGTAGTTCTTCATTTAAATCCTCCAATTATTTATGACTAGTGTAGCATTAAAGAAGAAATTGTGTATATCAGCCCTTACCCTTTGTAACCGTTTTCTTAGTTGTGTTGGATTATTTGTAAGCGCTTATTGACGAGATGGTTAAAAAGTAGTAAATTATATTTAGTAAAAGTTTACTAATGTTTGTTTGATGTATGGAGGTTATTCTGATGGATAAGCAACAATTTTTAGCTGAATACCAAGATGTATTTAAGGAACCGGGGAAGGATGTATTTTTCTCACCAGGACGGATTAATGTGATCGGGGAACATACTGATTATAATGGTGGTCATGTTTTTCCATGTGCAATCAGTATTGGGACCTATGGGGTATATGGACCGCGTGAGGACACAACAGTCGCCATTTACTCAGCTAATTCAGCAAAAGAAGAAGACAGTAAGATTATTACTTTTGACATTAATGATACAGAACCGCAAAGTGCTAAAGATGAAAAGTGGGTTAACTACTTTAAGGGGATGCTGGTTTATCTAAAGCAACGGGGCTTCAAGATTGATCACGGATTTAACTTATACATCCACGGTTTTCTTCCTTATGGTTCAGGCTTATCATCATCAGCATCAATTGAAATGTTGATGGGTAATATTTTGAAAGATGAATTTAATCTTGATATCGATGAAATTGAATTAGTAAAACTCGGACAAAAGACTGAAAATGACTTTGTTGGTCTTAATTCCGGAATCATGGACCAGTTTGCTGTCGGAATGGGTAAAGAAAATAATGCAATTTATCTTGACTGTAATACCCTTGAATATAAGTATCTGCCACTTGAACTTGGTGACTATGAAATAGTTATCATGAGTACTAATAAGAATCACTCCTTAGCTGGTTCTAAATACAACGAACGGGTTCAAGAATGTGAAGAAGCAGTTAAACGCCTTAACAAGAAACTAGATATTAATAAGTTGGGTGAATTAGATTCCGATACATTTGATCAATATACTTCTCTAATTGATGATGACACACTAATCCGTCGAGCACGGCATGCTGTAAGTGAAAATGAACGGACGAAAAAAGCTATTGATGCAATGGGAAAGGGCGACCTTGAAGAACTGGGGCGGCTAATCAATGCTTCCCATGTTTCTCTAAAATATGACTATGAAGTAACTGGTAAAGAGCTTGATACCCTAGCAGAAAACGCATGGGATCAACCGGGCTGCCTTGGTGCTCGAATGGTCGGCGGTGGATTTGCCGGCAGTGCGATTGCTATTGTTAAGAAGTCAGAAGCAGAAAACTTTAAGAAAAACGTTGGCAAGATTTATCGTGACAAGATTGGTTACGATGCCAGTTTCTATGATGCTGAAGTTGTTGATGGACCACATAAGCTTTAATAGTATTTTAGTGGGGGAATGAGAAAATGAAGTTAATGGAAAAGTTTGCTGACCAAGTGATTGCTAGTGGAACTTATGAACCACTCGACCGGATCTATGTCTTAAACAAGATTCGGGGCTTTGTTGGTGATGAAGATGTTGAAGCTAAAGATGATGAATCTGTTGTTAGTCAACTTGTTGATTTAGCTGTTAAACGCGGCAAAATTGATGATGGTCAAACTGCTAAGGAAATTTTAAACGATCAGCTTTATGATTTGATGACCCCAACGCCATCAGTAGTTAATCATAAATTCTGGGAAAAGTACCAACAATCTCCATCAAGTGCGACTGATTGGTTCTATAACTTATGTACTAGCAACGACTATGTTAAAGTAGCTGCTATCAAGAAGAATGTTGTCTTTGATAAACCAACTAAGTATGGCAATCTTGAAATTACCATCAATCTTTCAAAGCCAGAAAAAGATCCCAAAGCAATTGCAGCGGCTGCTCATGATACCGCTAAGAAGTATCCACAATGTGCCCTTTGCATGGAAAATGAGGGTTACAAGGGACGTCTTGGACAGGCAGCACGAAGCAACCACCGTATTATTCGAATTACAGTAGGTGAGCAACAATGGGGATTCCAGTATTCTCCATACGCTTACTTTCACGAACACTGTATCTTCCTTGATAGTAAGCATGAGCCAATGGAGATTAATCGGCAAACTTTAATTAACTTAGTTGAAATTGAAAAACAATTCCCAGCTTATTTCGTTGGAAGCAATGCGGATTTACCAATCGTTGGTGGATCAATGCTTGCTCATGAACACTACCAAGGTGGTAAGCATATTTTCCCAATGATGAAAGCCTCTATTAAGAAAGAATTGTACTTTGATGAATATCCAGCTGTTAATGCAGGAATCGTTAACTGGCCAATGTGTGATATTCGTTTAACTAGTACCGATACTGAGCAACTAATTGATCTTGGTACACATATTATTAAGGTATGGGATCAATACAGTGATGAAAGTCTTGATATTAAGGCTTTTGATGGTGAACTTCGTCATCATACTGTTACCCCAATTATGCATCGGGAAGGCGATAAGTTTGTTCTTGATTTAGTTTTGCGGGATAATAATACTAATGATGAATATCCACTCGGAATCTTCCATCCACATGAAAAGCTATGGCACATTAAAAAGGAAAATATCGGTTTGATTGAAGTGATGGGTCGTGCTATCTTACCAGCGCGGCTTAAGGATGAGTTAAATGAAGTCAAGAAGTTTTGGCTTGGTGCTGAAAATAAGATTGCAGATAGTCATCTTCCATGGGCAAAAGAAGTTCAGTCAAGGATTAATATCACCGAGGATAATGTCGATGAGGTTATGGAACAAGAACTTGCTAATGTCTTTGCTAATGTTTTGGAAAATGCGGGAGTCTTTAAGGATAACACAGCTGGAAATGAAGGTTGGCAACGATTCATTGATGCTTTAAAATAGTTTTAACCTAAGATGAAGAAAGGGGCGCTGAAGCAGTATGGCAGTAACATTACATGATATCGCGGATAAAGCAGGGGTATCTATTGCGACTGTATCGCGAATTTTAAATAATGATGTGACGCTTTCTGTAAATGAAAAGACACGTCAGCGAGTGTTAGCCACTGCCGAAGAGTTTAACTATACTAAGCATAAGCGGGCACGTAATAACCAAGTACAACGAGTAGCTGTTGTTCAATGGTATTCTCTTACACAAGAATTAGATGACCTGTATTACATGGCAATTCGGATGGAAATCGAACGAGCAGCGCAACAACAGGGACTACAGACTGTTCCCGTTTACCAAAACAATATGGAAGAGATTCCTCGTGACGTTACGGGCATCATCGCGATTGGAAAATTTAGTGATTCGCAAGTTCAAGCATTGCGGTTAGTAACTTCTAATATTGTGTTTGTTGATTACGATAGTTTGGCTGCCGGTTACGATTGCTTAGTACCGGACTTTGAAAATGCAGTGCGGTCAGTTATTTCAGAATTTGTTAGCGAAGGAATTAACGATATTGGTATGTTGGCAGGAACTGAAAAGACAACGGATCAACAAATTGTTCCTGATTTGCGGCGATTCTATTTTGAAAGTAACTTACGTCAACAAAACCTTTATCATCCAGAATTTATATTTGCTGGCGACTACACCTCGATGTCAGGATATAACGCGATGAAAAAGGCAATTGCGACGCTTGGTGACCGTATGCCGCATGGAATCTTTGTTGCCAATGATCCGATGGCAGTTGGCGCGCTTAAAGCGATTCAAGAAGCCAAAATTAACGTTCCAAATCGAATCGCCTTGATTAGTTTTAACGATACGGCAATCGTTAAGTACGTTTATCCAAGTATGTCAGCAGTACACATTGCCACTGATGAAATGGCACATGCCGCAGTTGATATGATGATTAAACGGCTGCAAAATCCGAATAATGACCCATGCAAGACAGTTGTCGGAACTCACTTGATCAAACGGCAAACAACCCGATAGCATATGAAAAATGATTCAGTTTTGATAGTAATGGCGTTATTGCTTTTACTAATTGAAACTGAATCATTTTATCCATAAATTTGCG
>NZ_LN887415.1:0-16649 GCF_036621895.1 Limosilactobacillus reuteri subsp. porcinus | reverse complement strand
GTTATTTCTTGCAATCTGCCATTTATATAAAAAGCGGCTTCTAAACTAAAATCCTAATTTAGGAGTTGCTTTTTTTCGTGAACTTGTAGGAAATTAAATCAGCCGAGAATATTTTTCATGAATGGAATTTTAGTTGACTAAAATAACGATTTTTAATGAGCGCAAATGTTATGGTATCATTAATTCATTACGACTATCATTAATTATATTAAATGATTATTTTTGTGGGAGGAATTATCATTGACAGTTCATATTACTAACCTTTATGGGCAAAGCTTTCAAAGTACTGCCCAAATTGCTCAAAATCAAATTGCCAAGATTGGGCGCGAACTTGGCTTTAATGAACTTGGGATCTATAGCTATAACTGGCCAGATGAACCATCAGTTGCTTTAGATACTCGATTTGATGGCATTATCGCTTCCGTATCTAATAATGATACAGTTATTTTTCAATCACCAACTTGGAATTCAATCGAGTGGGATCAAGCCTTCATTGATCACCTGGCTCCTTATAATGTTAAAAAAATTATTTTTATTCATGATATTATTCCATTAATGTTTGAATCAAACCGTTACTTATTGCCACAATTTATTGACTACTATAATAAAGCTGATTTAATTATTGCACCTTCTCAGCCAATGGTCGATTTCCTCCGTGCAAATGGTTTGACGGTGGAAAAAGTGGTGCTGCAGCATATGTGGGATCATTGTGCTAGCGTCGATTTTACGGTAACGCCACAAAATACAGGGGTAATTAATTTAGCTGGTAACCTTGAGAAGTTCCAATTGGTCGGTCATTGGCATTACCCGGATAATCCCTTATATGCCTTTGCTAAGGTGATTGATGTTGAACCGACAGATAATATTAAGTTTATGGGCTGGCAATCAGATCCTGTCTTACTGTCAAAACTCCGGCATAATGGTGGCTTTGGTTTAGTATGGTCAAATGAGCCATATTGTAAAAACTACATGCATTTGAACGCTAACCATAAACTAAGTACTTACTTGGCAGCTGGCTTGCCGGTTATTGTTAATGAAAATATCGCAGAGAGTGGAACAATATTACGCAAAGGCTTAGGAATTGTAGCTGATAACTTAGATGAAGCTATCGAAAAAGTGCAAGGAATGGACGATCAATCTTACAATGAAATGGTCCAACGAGTAGATGACTTTGCACGCTTGATTCGGGAAGGCTACTTTGCTAAAAAAGCATTAACAGAAGCAGTATTTAAATTATATTATCAATAAAAAAGCTGATGAGGGAAAAGTGACACAGAAAATACAATTAAATAATTTATTAAAACGATTAGGAACTACATTCTTTATTTTAATCATTTATATTTTAGGCTGTACGATTTCATTGCCATTAGTTAACATTTCGACAACCTTTCGTCGGGTATTAGCTAATAGTTCTCTAGGAATCATGAGTTTTATGAGTGGGGGTAACTTACAACGCTTATCGTTATTTTCAGTTGGATTGAACCCATTAATGATTTCAATGATGATTATTCAGTTATTAACGATGATGCGATTATTCTATTTTGATACATTTTCGATAAAACAAACGATGAGAATACAGCAATGGTTAACTTTAATTTTTGCAATTATTCAATCGTTAGCTCTTACTTTAATGCTAAACCTTACGACAAATTTGCTTACGAGCTTGGCGGTAACATTAATGTTAACTGCTGGAAGCCTATTTGTAGTATGGTTAGGAAATATGAATACTCGGTTTGGTATTGGTGGAACAATAACGATTATCCTTTTTAACATTATTTCTGGTACTCTTCCTAATTCATTATCGTCAATTGGGAAAATAGTGGGCCAGTCTTACGGGATTCTTTGGTTGGCATTAATTGTGCTCGCAAGTTTTGGTCTTTTAATTTTTTGGATTTCTTTTAATCGTGCTTATTATCCAATTAAGATGGTCGATACAATGATGAGCAGTCATGATAAGCCGATTATTCTTCCACTAGGACTCAATATGGGGGCAATGATGACTTACATGGTTGGAATGTCATTGTTAATGATTCCAACTCTATTAGCAAATATTTTAGGTCCACAGTCTTTATTTGCTAACCCCTATTTTGAAATTGTACTTAGTGGAATATTAGCTTTTGCACTATTTTACTTCTTTACATTTGTACAATTTGACCCTAAAGAACAGGCCAAAACAATGTTACATAATAATAATTACATTATTGGTATTCGTCCTGGTGAACCGACAAAAAAATATTTACAACATCTAGTAATTCACGTATCTTTTTTGGGAGCGCTTTTGAATGCTATCCAGTTAAGCTTTGGTTTATTAGGTTCTCGTATTCTTGGAAATTTTGCTGGATTAGCAATTTTGCCAATGAATATTATAATGATTGTAATGTTTATGCAGGGAATAAAAGATCAATTATTAATGTTATTGTTCCCATTAAGATATGCACGTTTAATTAAGGATGAGTGATTATGGATTATTTAGTTCCTGCTTGGCATGAGTTGCTAGAAGATTGGGTTTATACGATCCCTAAACTTGAATTTGATGATGCAGTTAGTCACATCAAAGTATTTCAAACAAATCAAAAACCCTTTTCGCTAATAATTACTGATTATCAACCACAATTATCGACAAAATTAAACCAATTAACGATCTCACCAACGCAAATCTTTAGTACTTTTGATTATCTACAAGGGGTTCATCATGTTGATAGTCAAATTATTGATTACCGTGATTTTAATTGGCCAACTGGAGCTTACTATAACTTTACAAACTTTCGAGTAATCGTTATGGTCAAAGAAAATCCTTATGCCAAAGTAACTTTTGATACACAAGGTAAAATTCTATGGGTTGACTATCTGGAAAAGGATAAAATAAGTCGACGATTGTTACTTGATAGTCGCGGTTTTGTTTCGCGAGAAGAATTATTTGAAAATGGTCAGCCATATCAATATATTTATTATGATGAACAGGGATATTGGCGCTTTAAACACGATGTAAAATCTGATCGGGTTGAAATTAATAAGCGCTTTTCAGAATTAACAGATTACTTACATTATGAGCATTTAAATGATTTACTCGAGGAAATTATTACTAAGTATGTGTTGAGCAAATTTGATATAAACCAAGATAATTTAATTGTCACGCTGGATGATCAGGCAGTGATCGATCAAAAAACTTATCTGCCTTATCAGCCCATCTTTTCTTTGAGTCGTTGGCATAGGTATCATGAAAGTCTTGATGAACTTAAAAGCCAAGAATTAAATTTGGTTGCGGATAATAATGAAACAAAGAATAATATAAAGAAACAATCTAATATAGATGCAACAATAATTCCACTGTTTCAGTCTCGTTTTAATTTGGGTCATAGTCAACGCTCAGATCAAGAACAAATAGGGCTTTTTATTGAGTCAATGACAAAAGATGAGGTTGATAAGGTATTGGAATTACTTTATCAGCGATTATTAAAGTCACCTGATGCAATAGCATTGACGGTAATGAGCTACAGTACTGAAAAATTACAACAAGCTCAACAAGCTCTTGAAAATTTAAAACAGACTCATCAGGGTGAGTTTATATTAGCTAGCGAGGAACAAAATGAAGTTGAAGAAATTTTAACGAAGCAAATTGGTATTCCTAAACTAACTATTGATACAAAAAGAATTAGCACTCCTGCTGAAGCTGGGCGGCAATTAGACTCTTTACGGATCTTAATTAACTGGGGAAACCAATTGGACGAATTCTTACAGATTTCGGCTATTAGCACAGGAATCCCGCAAATCTATCGGCAACCAAATAGTCAAATTAAAAACTACCAAAATGGTTTAATTTGTCCGCAAATTTCTGATATCAATAAGGGATTAAACTATTATTTAGGTAATCTCAAACATTGGAATGAAGCCCTTATTTATAATGTTCAATTGATGAATCAATTATCAGCGGCAGAATTACAAAAGAAGTGGGAAAAAGTTTTAACGAAGTGAGGTGAATCTTCATGAATGTCTTACAGTTAGGCGCACAAAACTGGGCAGATAAATATAAAATTCCAAATGAAATAACATGGAATTATAATACCTATCCTCAGGTGGGGATAAAACGATTTGATTTAGTGATAATTACAGAAGGCGTCCAGTTAGAAGATAATTTGTGGAGTAAGCTTCAATGGCAAGTCCCTCCTTATTGTGTTTTGTACTCTCCGTTTGCTGAAAGGGACCTTAATGAAGCCGGTTTAAATTTTATTAAATGTCAAGAAGCACGTCAGATTGTTGAAGAACCGCAAGAATTAATTAATCAATTGCCGATCAGATTTTTTCAGGGACAGTCTGGAATTCGGTTTGCACCAACTAAATTATTATTAAATGATCCAGTAGGAACATTTGTAGACGATGGTCATCTTACGTTAAAAATTGAAGCTGATGAATGGACTAATTTAGGTAGTTACCAGCAAAATGTTTATATTGATCCTCAACGGTTACTTAAATTTAGTCTTGAATATAGTCAAAAAAGCAATATTAAAGTCCGTTTACGGGTTTTTGTTCATCCGAGTGATGGGGATGGTAACTCTAAGGACCAATATCTTCTTGATTTTTCTAGGAATAATGAAGAACAAGAACTACCAATTGGGTTAGAAGATGCTCCACGATTTGCTAGTGTTAGTGTTGAGGTTCTTGGAAAAGGAAAATTAACATTAGGGACTTTGCATGCACGTTGGTCACGACGAGATTATGGTGAATTTCTTGCAGGTGGTAAACGACTTATTGCTCCAGTAAATGGCGAAGATATTCCTTATTACTTTAATCCGGGTGATTTACGGCCGCCATTACATGTTTATTTTTCTGGAGCACGTGGTTTAGAGGGATTTGAAGCATATCCTCTATTTAGGAGTAATCATACTCCAGCCTTACTGTTTACGGATCCGCGCTTAGCAGTGGGACAGTTTTACACCGGTGAGGCAATTGAAAGTCAGATCAAGGACACGATTATTGTAACATTGAAGAAATTAGGATTTGATCGTCAACAATTAGTATTGAATGGGATTTCAATGGGAACATATCCGGCAATTAAACTTGGAGCTCAATTATCTCCTTATGCAATTAACGTTGCCAAACCAACTGTTAATTTAGGACAAGTTGCTTTACGAGCCCGTCTAGAACGACCAGACGAATTTGATACAATCTTTGATATCGATCGGCAACTGGTAGCGTCTTTAACTTCTGAGCAACTTGAACAATTAGATATGGATTTTTGGAATTTAATGAATCAAAATGACTTAACTAAGACGCGGATATATGTTGGGTATATGAAAAATGATGATTATGATAATTTGGCAATGAAAAAAATGCAGGAAAATTCAGCTATTCAAAGTGCTCAACTATTTGTTAGTAAAGGATTTCCTGGACGCCATAATGATAATCGTGAAGTTGTTCAATGGTTTGTTAGCCGGCTTACAGAAATAAATAATGCTTTTGGACGAGGAGAATAAAAATGCAGCAGTTTATTAATCAAGGATATTGGGAATCGTCAAATGCCTATTCTGCGGGTTCAGATATTAAAATAAATTCTGATTATAGCGTTTTATTTCATAACTCGCTCATGGCACCAGGAAAAGTAATTATGAGTTGGAATTCTGTAAATTCATATCAGGCAACTAAATTGGTCCCGCAATTACCAATTCTCCGCAATAATCATAAATACCGTTTAAGTGTAAATGCAAAGGCAGCGCCGATTTACTCATTAATTATTCGGTTGACCTTTTTTGACGCGCAGGAACATGAAATTGATCATGTCGAATTTCAGCAACGGTCAATTGAATTTGTTTATCCCCCCGAAGCTGTGCAGTATCGACTAGAATTGATTAATAATGGACTTACTGATTTAACTTTCCAACGGTTTGAAATTTGTGATGCAGATCTTCCAGTCAGCGTTCATGAGGATGTTTGGTTTCATGAACCAATAAATGAAGATGTAAAAGGAAAGCTTAATCTGCTTTTAATTGCTGACAATAAAAGGGTTCGCAAAACATATCCAGATTTAAAAAAGTATGAAGATTATAAAATGCAGCCGATTAGTGTTGCATGGCAATCATCAGCTGATGTAGTAGCGATTTTAAAGCAATGGTTGATTTCGAATCGAATCTATGATGCCAATGTTATTAGTACTAATCCGAAGTTAGATCAAGTAGTATTGGAATTAAAGATGGAACTTTCCACCATCAATGCAGTCGTTACTAATCAGACTGACCCGAAATCGCAAATTGCCGATGTGATTTATCCATTACTGCCACCTACTACTTGGAGTTCCCCAGTATTGGTTAATCCAGACTGGCCAATTATCTTTTCGGTCATTCAAGAAATAAATTCAAAAGAGGGATAAGATATGACGTACCCCAATTTTAGGTTACAAAAAGTAAAACATACCCTTGCTAAAGTAAATGCATTAACCGCTGAAATGCGAGGGATGAGCGATGAAGAGCTTAAACATCAAACTGTTCTATTAAAAAAAGAATTAGCTAATGGTAAAACAGTTGATGATATCTTACCACGGGCATTTGCGACCATTCGGGAAGCGGACTACCGGATTTTAGGAATGTTTCCATATGATGTGCAAGTTATGGGGGCGATTGTCTTAAATCAAGGTAATATTGCGGAAATGAAAACTGGGGAAGGTAAAACTTTAACAGCGACAATGCCTCTTTACCTAAATGCGTTAACTGGTAAAGGAGCGATGCTATTAACACCTAATGGTTATCTTGCCCAACGTGATAAAGAGCAATTGCAGCCAGTCTATGAGTGGTTAGGGTTAACAGTAAGTCTTGGCTTTACAAATAGTGATCAGAAACCATTACCACAAGTAAAAAGAGAATGGTATAACTCTGACATTGTTTATACGACAGCTAGTAGTCTGGCATTTGATTACTTATTTAATAATTTAGCAACACGTATTGATGACCAATATTTACGACCATTTAACTATGTAATCATCGATGAAGTTGACGCAATTTTACTTGATGAGGCAACTTCACCTTTTGTGGTATCAAGTACTCCCATGGTTCAATCAAATTTATATCGGTTGACAGATGATTTTATTCACACTCTCCAACCCGAAATTGATTATAAACTGAATGAAGATCGAACCGCAGTCTGGCTTACATTACATGGAATTAGACAAGCACAGCGCTTTTTTCGTATTACTGATCTATTTACAAATAGGTATCGGGAAGTATATCGTCATATTATCCTTGCCCTACGTGCTCATTTTATTATGGAAAATGGTCATGATTATTTAGTTAGCGAAGGGAAAGTTGTTTTACTTGATGAGGCAAATGGTCGGTTAAAAAGAGGGGTAAAGGTCAGTACAGGGTTGCATCAAGCAATTGAGGCAAAAGAACAGGTTGATCTTACTCCTAACCAACAAGTAGCGGCTTCAATTACCTTTCCTAGTTTGTTTGGTTTATTTAACAAAATTGCTGGAATGAGCGGAACTGTCAAAAGTGATGAGCAAGAATTCTTTGAAGTGTATAAGATGCGAGTTATTCAGATTCCGACTCGGAAAAAGGTAATCCGTCGAGATTATCCAGAGCAAATTTATTTAACAACTCGTCAAAAGTTAATACATGCCCTTGATGAGACAATTGAGCTTCATAAAGCAGGGCGTCCGGTTTTATTAGTGGCTGGTTCGGTAGAAAATTCAGAAATAATTTCTGAATTATTGTTGGATCAAGGAATTCCTCATAATGTCTTGAATGCTTTTAATGTTGCAAGAGAAGCTGATATTGTAAAAGATGCCGGACAAAGAGGAGCGGTGACTGTTGCTACCAATATGGCTGGCCGAGGAACTGACATCAAACTCGGAGCTGGAGTCAAAGAATTAGGCGGCCTTGCAGTTATTGGTACTGAGATGTTACCAACGCGAGTGAAATTACAACTTGCTGGACGAGCAGGACGTCAGGGTGATCCGGGCTCAAGTAAATTTTATATTTCTCTAGAAGATAGCTACCTTGCTAAGAACAGTACCAAACGGTTCAAAAATTATTATCGTCAATTACAAAAGAAAAAGACTGATAAACAGTTACGTAGTCCGCGTTTAAAAATGAGTATAGCAATGCTTAATGACCGGGTAGCTGCTAATCAGCAAATGGCACGCAGCAATGTCAATAAGAATGAAATTGCATTAAAAATTCAGCGTAAGTATCTTTATGATCGGCGTGACCAGTTAATGAGAACAGCACATTTAGAAACAGAAGTTGGAAAATGGTTAAGCAGAGGGATTTCTCTTTACCTTGATAAAAAAGTAAAATGGAATGCCCTAGAATTACGACATTTAATGAATCAACATTTTACTTATGATGTTGTGGATTTGCCGGATAATCTAGAATTAGACCACAAAAAAATACAAAAATATTTAGAGCAATTTTGTCAAAAAGAGCTAGAACAGAAAGCTAAAGTATTAATTAATAGCGAACAATTAAATCAGTTTTATCGTTCAGCTTTATTAAATGCGCTTGATAGTAGCTGGACTGACCAGATGGCTTATTTATCGAAACTATCAGTTATCGTTCAGCCATGGACAACAGCACAACGGGATCCTAAGTTTATGTACCAAGAAAAAGCTTATCAAGCATTTGAAAAAATGTTTGATACTGTCGCCAAAAAAGTAGTTGATAACTTAATGCTAAGTACTATTAGATTAAATAAAGATAATAATTTAATTGTTCATTTTAATTAATGATGGAGGAAAGTATGACTGTATATAATATTAATTTAGGAATTGGCTGGGCCAGTAGTGGTGTCGAGTATGCTCAGTCATATCGTGCACAAGCATTTCGTAATCTTAACATTTCAGCAAAGTTTGTTTTTTCGGACTTGATTTTAGGAAATAATATTGCCGATCTAACTGCTAATCTAGGTTTTAATGCTGATCAGATTATTTGGCTTTACAACTTTTTTACTGATATTAAAATTGCTCCCTCAACCTTTTTACTCGATACTTTTGTTGAGCAGAATCATCTTGAGCAGCGAAATTTTAGCCTTCTGCCCAATAATGGCACGAAAGAGTTGCAATACAAATCTGAAGAAGAAAAATTAACGATCGTGCCACGCTATAACGATCGAGAGAAACAGACGATTGATCAGGTTACTTATATTTTTAACAATCGACTAATTAAACGTGATTTCTATTCGTATACAAAATATGCCACAGAATATTATTCTGGAGAAGAAAAGGATAATCAGGTTGTTTTTCGAGAATTTTATAATGAAAATGGGACGATTGCGTATACTCAACACTTAGATGGGGATGGTCACGAATTATTTGAATTTCCTGATCAAAATTATTATTCAAAAACTGATCTTTATCGTGAAATGCTTCGGAAATTTAATTTTAAAGCTGATGATATAATTATTCTTGATCGAATGGATGAAGATAAGCGGTTAGTTAATGGCCAATTGGTTTTTGAACATCATTTACCAGCAAAACTGGTTATCCCTGTTCATGCTGACCACTACGACAAGCATTATACAAATGATCATCAAGTATTATGGAATAATTTTTATGAATATCAATTCATGCATTATCAAGATGTAGCTGCTTATGTCGTTGCGACTGATCGACAACGTGATTTGCTAGCTAGTCAGCAAAAGCATTTCAACCACGCTAAACCACAAATTAATACTATCCCGGTTGGTAGTTTGGAACACTTGGTAAAGCCAAAAGGGACCCGTAAAAAACATTCTTTAATTACTGCTTCTCGATTAGCCAACGAAAAACATATTGATTGGGTTATTGAAGCAACCGTTGCGGCACATAAAATAGTTTCGGACCTAACCTTGGATATTTACGGCGAGGGTGGTGAACGGAGTCGGTTGCAAAACTTAATCACAAAAAATAATGCTGATTCTTATATTAAATTAATGGGGCAACATGATCTAAAGGATGTTTATCAAAAGTATGAGACATATATTGCGGGTTCAACTAGTGAAGGTTTTGGATTAAGCTTAATGGAAGCAGTGGGTTCAGGTTTATCGATGATTGGTTTTGATGTTCCCTATGGTAATCAGACTTTCATTGTAGATCAACAAAATGGTTATTTATTGCCATATACTGAAGATTGGAGTAATTCACGTAAAGAACAATTACTAGCTGATGCTATTGTTAAAAACTTTACTGAAGCCGACTTAACATCTTTCCATGAAAAATCATATTCATTAGCTGAGTCGTATTTGACTAAGAATGTTGCTAAACAATGGCAGCAATTGATAGGAGAGTTACAGCATGCTTAATTTATTTGATAACTTTAATCAAGCTTCATTTGATTTTCTTCGCTCTCAACGAACTGCTCAGATTAAAATCCCAACGGTAGTAATTAATGATGATGGATTCTTACCACCCGAAGTTGAGTCACCGATCAAGTATTGGGGTAACTATAACGTAAACAAAAAGCCCTTATATTTTGACCATCTTTCCTTACCACGTTACTGGCGGATTTTGAGCACAGCAGCCCAGGGGCAGATATATGATCTTGATAAGAAACGGGCAGATATTATATACCAAGCTACTGATAATACTCGTCAAGTAAAAGAAGTTCGTTGGTTGAATAATAATGGTAAAGTTAGCTGGATTGACAATTATAATTGTTATGGTTATCGTTTTGCCCAAACTTATTATCGAAACGAACAGCCAGCATGGCGAAAATATTATGATAAAAAGAACCGTGTTTTTCTTGAATGGAATCTTATTGCTGGTGATTTATTTTTAGCTGTTGATGGGGGGTACCATTTTCCGTCATTAATTGAACTTGTTAAATATTATCTTCAGACTCGTCACTTTAAGCTTGATCATATTTTTTATAATACTTTAAACCAAGGGTTAAGTGTTTCGCTGAACTTACCTGCAGATGGTAGTGATACTTTATTTTGGCATGAACCGCTAAGTGGGGATGAATTACCGGGTAACATGAAATTCTTAATGGAAAATAGTACACGGACCAAACATATTATTTTTCAACGATACACTGATTGGCAACGAATTGGCGCTAACCTAAAAAATAATCACGTTGACTTTGGATTCCTCGGGACTATCTACCCGCATCCACGGGCTAATCAGTTACGCCCGCAAGCTTTGATTCTTACTAATTCGGATGAGATAGTTGAATTATCAACTCTTATCAAAAATTTGCCTAACATTAAGTTTCATATTGCAGCTGTTACTGAGATGTCGGGTAAATTATTAGCTTATCAACAATATGAAAATGTCGAATTATATCCTAATGTTAGTTCTGCACGGGTTAAACAATTGATTGCAGATTGTGACATTTATTTAGATATTAATCGTCAAAATGAAATTTTGGATGCTGTTCGTGGCGCTTTTGAGCAAAATATGCTAATTGTTGGTTTCGATGAAACGCTCCACGAACCACAATTCGTTACTCCTCAGAACATGTTTAAAGTAAACGAGGCCCAGAAAATGAGTAAACATATTATGGCAGCCTTGCTAAAGCCGGCATTGATGAAAGAGCTTATCGATACGCAGCGTCAACTAGCTAGTGAGGTTAGTGTACAAGATTACCAAAGAATGATTGGAGCCTTGCAAAGTGAATAAAAAAGAAGATCATGATCAACCACAATCGCTTATTCAACAAGATGCTTTGAAACGTTTAGAAAAAGTAGAAGAAGAAAAGCGACAACCTTATAAAAAGAAAAAAGAGCCAATTAACTTTCGTTCCGTCTTAATGACTTTACTTTTAATTTTAGTTGTTGGAATGATGTTAATAGGATATTTTATTCGTTAGTAGTAAAAAGATCAAGAAGCGAAAATTTGCTTTTTGATCTTTTTAAGTACTTTTAATATCGATGTGGGTGCAATTACGCTTATTAGATGTTAAATGGTAAGCAGTCAATAACAGTACGTCTAGCTCTAGCTACCCTGTATCTCCTATACTGAGACTATCATCAGTAAGGAGATTTTTATGTATGACAGAACAAAATGAAATTATTACCCCAGTTTTCAAAAATAAAGCAAGTGATTTTAAGAAGCATGTTTTTACGGCACTCCCTGCCGTAAAAATCAATGTAAATGAAGTCGAATTAACTATTTTTAAGGGAACTAATTCTATTTTAGCTTCAGATATCACCCAAGTGGTTATTCGTTATGCTCGTTAATTGGCATGATCCAGATTATATCTATTTAGTCTGTGGGAAAACCGACATGCGAAAGGGCATTGATGGGCTCGTAATGGTGATTGCCGAAAACTATGGACTAGAATTACGTACAATACCCTTTAGGGTTGACACTTTAAATAATAAAAGTGCCAATTCTAGGGGGTGTTTTGTAAGCAGTCAATAACAGTACGAATTGAAAAAATCAGGGGCATGAGCTACCGAAAGTGGTAATTCATGTCCCCGTTTTTATTTATGGCATTCTGTTTGGACTTTTTTTGACCATGGTAAATAAGCCTCAAGTCCTTCGTCCTTGCGGTTTGGTAAGTGATCAAAAAGATACTTAAAGTATTTGTAGATATTTAAATGGTTCTGGTTTGCAGTTGCCACCAAAGTATAGAAAATGGCATTTGCCTAAGCTCCGGCAGTACTTTTCGCAAATAAACTATTCTTTCGAATAAGAGTTGATGGACGAATCGCTTGTTCAACAGGATTATTTGTTAATGGTACTCGGCCGTCTTCAAAAATTCGATACACTCGTGTTTTTAACTTTAAAGCATTGTTAATGGCGGCTCTTAAACGTCTTTGAGGAAAATTAATGTTTTCTAAATAGGCATAGAGCTTCTCCATCAAGGGTTTTACGTGCAACCGACGTTGCACTAGCTTTTCCTTATGAGTGTGATATGCTAATTGTTTCTCTTCGTGAAAAACTGGTCGCATTAGTTGTAAAACTTGGTATGCTTTGGAATTCTTCAATTGCTCCTTATTCAATAAACATGTAATGTGATAAAATTCACGTCGAATATGAACTAAACATGACCCAAATTTTGCCTGGGGATATAATCGATCACTATATCCACCATAGCCATCACACATAATCACTCCACTATATTGCTGACCAAGAATTTGTCCAATAGTTTTGCCTGCTCGGGTATTATAGTAATGAAACATGGTAATTTGATGTTTACTGAATTCTTTCGTTGATCGCGTTACCCAAAAATAGCCATTTCCATTAGATTCATCAATTACTTTAAATGGTGTTTCATCCATATGAATTACCGGTTCTGTTTTAACTAATCCTTGTAAATAATCATACAGTGGTTCAAGGTAAGTTTGACTAACTTTAATGATGTTCGCTGCCAATAGTCGGGCATCAACGTGTAAGCCGATGGCTTGCCAAAGCTTAATTTGACGATGAAACGGTAATGCAAGATTAAACTTCAATTCTGCTACTTTTGCTAAAATAGTACTCGAAAAGTAACTATGCGGTAAAAGACTTTGGGGCATCTCGCTACTAATTAATACCTCGCTACCATTAGAATTAATACACTCATCACACTTATATGTTTCTTGAATCAAGTTCACACAATATAATTCAGCTGGCTTTAACCGAGCTTCTCGACTATAAATGTGTTGACCTATTCTTTTCATTAATTGATGACAGTGTGGGCAGTTAGTATCTTTTAATGGAATAACTTCTTCAACCTGTGGTAAACCATCTAAAAAAGTGGTCCGCTGACCAGATTGTTTTGCTTTCCGGTGACGCACCACTTGCTTTATTTTCTTTTCAGTCACTTCCGTGACTGAAATATCAGGATCTTGAAGTTGATCCATTTCTTGCTCACTAAATAATGATTGTTGTCCATTCACTACGGACTCCATTATTTCAGTTTTTTTCCCAAATATTTGGTTCTTTTGAAGTTTGATAATAGCTGTTAATTGAGCAATCTTTTCATTGGCCATAGCTAATTGCTGTTTAAGTTCTTTGATTTGTTCTTCCGCTGTTTGCTTCATGGTACGTCACCTCCTTTGAATTATTCTTTGGTAATTATATCAAAGAATTCTTCTTTTAAATAGAAGTAACTCAATAAAAGCTTCCCGGCCGAGCAGCTTGAATTTTACGAATTGGGAATGGATTCAGTCCTTGCAATAACCAGTCGAGCTGTTGAGCGGATAATTTTTTTGCTTCATTACTGTTTCTCGGCCAACTAAGTCGGCCATTTTCAAACCGTTTATAGAGCATAATAAAGCCCTCACCATCCCAAAACAATCCTTTAAAGCGATCATTACGTCCACCGCAAAATAAGAAAAGCGAATTATTATATAAATCCAATCCATAGTTTTCGGCAATCACCATTACGAGCCCATCAATGCCCTTTCGCATGTCGGTTTTTCCGCAGACTAAATAGATATGATGTGGATCATGCCAATTAACGAGCATAACGAATAACCACTTTAGCGATATCTGAAGCCAAAATAGAATTAGTTCCCTTAAAAATAGTTAATTCGACTTCATTTACATTGATTTTTACGGCAGGGCGTGCCGTAAAAACATGCTTCTTAAAATCACTTGCTTTATTTTTGAAAACCGGGGTAATAATTTCATTTTGTTCTGTCATACATAAAAATCTCCTTACTGATGATAGTCTCAGTATAGGAGATTCGGGGTAGCTAGGGCTAGACGTACTGTTATTGACTGCTTACGTTAAATGAAGTTATCGAATGATTACAGCTGCCCTTTATTACATAAGAGAGGAAGATGAAATTAATACTTCTATTTTGAGGAAAAAGAGGTGTATAATCGATGATGATAAATAATAACTTTGCTTATCAGCAGATTGATACATACACTGATGATATATAGAGGGGTGGGTTATCTATGGCAAAAAACAATAAAGAACAAGAAGACAAAAGTAAAGTAAAATTATATAAAACTAAACATGGATGGTTTAGTGCGTTAACACGTTTCTTTAAAATATTTGCGTTTAGATCAAAGAGAGAAGTTAAGACAACTGATTTTAATGATTTAGACTCACTAAAGAATATGCATAATTCTGACACGGCGGATGCCTATAAAAAGGGGGCAGCAACAGTTGCAACCTTACTCGGAATTGGAGCAACTGGAGCAGCTAATCCAACAAAAGCTCATGCAGCTACTACTACCGTTGACCAAAGTTCTCAAGTAATTGGTTCTGGCTTAACATCTACTAGTACTTCAGTATCAAATAGTACATCGACTAGTCAATCGAATACTTCTACAAGTGAATCAACAACTAGTACCTCAAATGTTAGTTCTGGCTCAACATCAAGTAGTACCTCAACCAGCGAATCAAATACCTCTACAAGTGAATCGACAACTAGTACTTCAAATGTTAGCTCTGGTTCAATATCGACTAGCACTTCCGCTGCATCTTCACAATCAGCATCCACGAGTACGTCAGATACCAGTGCCAGCTTGTCTGAATCGTTGAGCACGTCAACGGCAAGTCAGGCACAAAGCAGCACTTCCACGTCAACATCAACGACAAACGATTTGACGGCTTCGCAAACGGTTACTAAAGCTCGGGCGCTGACGTTGCGGCTGTTTGCTGCATTGAATACGACGGCCAACACGTATGGCACGCCAATCATCAGCAGCAATGGCCTGTCAGTAACGTATTACGGTAAAGGGACGGATAGTGTATCCAATAATCCTATTTACTACATCGTTAAAGTTACCAACAATTTGAATGGAACGGTTTCCTTTACTATTACATACACGCTAAAGGATCCGATTACCGGAGAAATTTCAGCTGGTCCATCATCGAGATCCGATGTTTACCACTTTGGTAACGGTATTTACGCGAAGACTCCCACTTTCAATATGGGAAGCGGCTACTCAAATGGAACGCTTACTTCAGTAGTAACGCTGGATGCAAACGGTAATACTGTCTATAACATGACAAGGGGCGTATATTTGTACAATACGAGTGGTAATTCTTATGACTTCTACGATCTTGATGTCCAAGGAGAGGGATTAACCTACCAAAACATTAATAGTAGCACCCGATACAATAATTACGGAAAAAACAAAGTAATTTCAGAACAGATTACGGTTACTTTTAATTATAATGAATCATCGAGTAATCTGAATTATACGATTGCGCCTTACGTTTCCTATACTAACAGCTTAAATGAAGGAAATTACTTTACGAATTCTGTTTCTGGTACGGAGCCAAGCAAGTCTAACAGTACTTCAGTGTCACAATCGACCAGCAAGCAGCAAAGTACTAGTGCTTCACGGTCGACCTCAAATAGTCAGTCGGTTTCAACCAGCAAGCAGGTTAGTCAATCCAATTCTCAGAGTATCTCGGCTAGCCAAGCAGCTTCGATGAGTTTGTCACAAAGCGCAAGTAAGTCCGCTTCAATCAGTGCATCTCAGAGTGCAAGCAAATCGGCATCAGCAAGTGCGAGTCAGTCCGCATCAACTAGTGCATCTCAAAGTGCGAGTGAATCAGCCTCAACTAGTGCATCACTGAGTGCAAGCGAAAGCACATCAGCTTCAGTAAGTGCAAGTGAATCAACCTCCGCCTCAGTGAGTGCGAGCGAAAGCACGTCCGCTTCGGTAAGTGCAAGTGAATCAACATCAGCTTCAGTAAGTGCCAGTGAAAGTACTTCAGCTTCGGTAAGCGCGAGCGAAAGTATCTCCGCCTCCGTGAGTGCAAGTGAAAGCACATCAGCTTCAGTAA
>NZ_LN887414.1:0-15277 GCF_036621895.1 Limosilactobacillus reuteri subsp. porcinus | reverse complement strand
AATCTGGTCAAGACAAGCTAGTCAGTGATAATTACATCTTGACTTATTACCACATGACTTAAAATCGTTGCTTATAGCTAAACCATAACAAATTAAGCAACTAATAGTATCACACCTTGAGATTCATATGCAATTACTTTTTATTTTTAATTTTAGGAAATCGATAAACTTATATTAAATAAGCTATTGACATCGCTTACATCTAATATTATATTATTAGGTGTAACGATAAACTAAAGCGTTTTCAAACAAAGGGAGAATTACTACAATGAATTATTTTATCGGTGTTGATGTTGGAACTACTTCTACAAAGGCAGTTCTATATGACCAAAATGCAACTGTGTTAGATCAATTTAGCCAAGGTTATTCCCTTTACCGCGATGCTAGTGGAATGGCTGAACAAAACCCAACTGCAATTGTCGAAGCAGTCGAAAAAGTTATTCATGATGCAGCACAAAAAGCAGATTTAACAAATGGAAAATTGTTAGCGGTATCATTTTCTAGTGCTAACCAAAGTGTGATTATGCTCGACAAGAATTTCAATCCCCTTTCACGGGTCATCACTTGGGCTGATACCCGTGCACATGATGTCGCCAACGAATTAAAGAATAGTCCTGCTGGTCAGCAAATTTATGCTAAAACAGGTACACCTATTCATCCGATGTCCCCATTGACCAAGATTATGTGGCTCAATAAGACACAAGCAGATAAGGTTGCTCAAACTGCATATTTTGGCGATATCAAATCCTACCTCTTCTACCAGTTTTTCAATACATTTAAGGTTGATGTTTCCATCGCTTCATGTACCGGAATGATGAATGTCAATACGTGTGACTGGGACGATCAAGCATTGGAACTCGCTAACGTCGACCGTTCCCAATTACCAGAAATCGTGAACGGAATAACCCAAGCGATTGGCCTAACAGCAGCGGCGCAAGCAAAAATGGGTATCCCCGCTGACACGTCATTTGTCTATGGTGCCTTTGACGGTGCTTTATCTAATTTAGGTGTGGGGGCAATTAAGCAAAATACTGTTGCCATTACGATTGGGACTTCGGCTGGTGTTCGGGTAGTAACTGACCATCCAGTGATCGATCCTCAGCAGCGACTCTTCTGTTACGCCGTGGATAAGGGCTTATGGGTCATCGGCGGTCCGCTTAATAATGGTGGCGATGTCTATCAGTGGGCCGTTGAACACTTAGTTGACGCTAGCGCAGTTAAAAATGAAAATATTGATCCCTACACTCTTGCTAACCGAGTTATTGAAGGTGTTCCCGCCGGAGCTCACGGCTTGCTCTTCCACCCATTCCTTGGCGGTGAACGAGCACCATTATGGGACGCTAATGCGCGCGGCAGTTTCTTTGGGCTTTCCCACATTCATACTCGTGCCGATATGCTGCGCTCAGTAATGGAAGGAATTTGTATGAATATTGCAACTGTTTTCCAAGCGGTTCGTGATCTTGTTGGTAATCCTGCAAGCGTAACTGCAACTGGCGGTTTTGCGCGAGCTGAAGTTTGGCGGCAAATGTTAGCAGATGTCTTGAACTGTCCGGTCAATATCCCGAACTCATTTGAATCTGGTTGTCTCGGTGCAATCACCATGGCAATGAAGAGTTTAGGAATGATTGAAAACTATGAAATCATTAAAACATTAGTTGGTGATATCAGTTCTTATCAACCAAATCAAGATGCGGTTAATGTTTATCAAAATTACTTACCACTTTTTAAGCAGGTCGAAGGATTATTAACACCAGCCTATTCGACCATCGCTAAATTACAACAACAATCTACTACTCATTAGGGGGTTATTATTATGCCTTTACTTATTGTTTTAATCGGGGTTATTATCTTAATTTTCATGATTGTTAAACTAAAGATGAACACTTTCGTTAGTTTAGTAATCACATCATTCATCGTTGGTTTGTTACTCGGCCTTCCACTTACAAAAATTCCGCAGACAATTGAAACTGGGATCGGGGGCCAATTAGGACACTTAGCTATTATCTTTGGTTTCGGGTCAATGCTTGGTAAATTAGTTTCTGATGCCGGTGGTGGATATCGAATTGCAACAACCCTGATTAATAAGTTTGGTCGGCGCTGGATTCAAGTTGCTGTTATCCTTGCCTCCTTTATCATTGGGTTAGCATTATTCTTTGAAGTTGGGCTTGTCGTTGTATTACCAATTATCTTTATCATTGCCCGCGAACTCGATATGCCATTGATGTACCTTGGTATTCCAATGGCGGCTACCTTAAATGTTACCCACGCTTTCTTACCACCACACCCCGCTCCAACTGCTATTACAGACATTCTTGGGGCTAACCTTGGACACGTATTGCTGCTTGGTATTTTAGCCGCAATTCCAACAATCATTATTGCTGGTCCAGTTTATAACTGGGTATTACAAAAAGTATATCCACGTGTTTACCGCAAAAATATTGATATTTCAGTTCTTGGAGAATATAAAGAATTCAAGCTTGAAGAGACGCCTAAATTCGGTATCTCCGTTTTAACTGCAATGATGCCAGTTATCTTAATCGCCGTTGCTACTATTTGTTCATTTATTTTCCCTAAGAACAATCCCGTTAATGAATTCATCCAATTTATTGGTGCTCCTGACCTTGCAATGCTTCTTTCATTAATTTTTGCAATCTTTACGATGGGACTACAACGAAACCAAAAAATGGAAGATATCTCGACCTCCCTTGCCGACTCAATCAAGCAAATCTCAGTTATGCTTTTGATCATCGGTGGTGGTGGTGCCTTCAAGCAAGTTCTTGTTGATGGTGGAATTTCTAAGTACATTTCTGGACTATTTGCTCAAACTAGCATTTCACCAATTTTAGCTGCTTGGTTAATTACTGCTTTATTACGGATGTCACTTGGATCCTCAACGGTTGCTGCGATGACTGCTGCCGGACTTGTTGTTCCAATCGCTCACCAATTTGGCGGTAATTCAATTATGGCAACATTGATGGTTCTTTCCATCGGTGCTGGTTCTGTCTTTTGTGGACACGTTAATGATGCCGGTTTCTGGATGATCAAAGAATACTTTGGCCTTTCATTAAAGGAAACCTTACTTTCGTGGACAACTTTAACTTCCGTCTTAGCACTTGCTGGGTTGGGAGCCGTCTACGCCATTTCATTATTTGTCTAAGTCAATTTAAGCGTCCTAGTGAATTAGCTAGTGACGCTTTTTGTATGGTTTGGTATTCTTAATAATAGTAGAACTATTAAGGATGATGAATAAACAAATGACGCAACATACTACTATCGCTGACGTTGCTAAAGCAGCTGGTGTTTCAGCGACTACTGTTTCACGTATTATTAATGGTCGTTATGATAAAATGCGCCCAGCAACGCGGAAACGGGTAGAAAAAGCAATTAAAGACCTTCACTTTGTTCCAACCGCTTCTGCTCGACAGCTTCGACAAACTCATAGTCACGTTGTTGGAATCCTCGTTGGAGATATTTCTAACCCCTTTTCATCTTTACTTGCCAAAGGGATCGATGATGTTTTGCAACAGGCAGGCTATGATATCCTCCTCATGAATACGAACAACTCTCAGGAAAATGAAAGTCGTGCTCTTCAGCGACTATACCAACAACGAGTTGACGGTATTATTGTCCAACCTAATTCCCGCCACTTTAGTCAATTTGCTCCTGCTATTCATAACGATATTCCACTAGTGATCGTTGACCGTGAAGTTGATGACCAGCCTTCTACAGTTGGTAAGGTCACTTCTGCTAATCGTGATGCTTGTTATAACCTCGGTAAGATTCTGTATCAAAATGGATATCAAAATATTTTAACTGTCAGCGCGCACTTTGCGGAGGCATCTGGTCAAATTCCCCGAATTGCCGGTTTAAAGGTTGCTGCTGCTGATAATGGGCTAAGCTATCACAATATTGAAACCCGAGGACATGATCGGCAGTGGCTTGCTAAAACGTTTCTGCAACAGTTAAATGAGCTTAAAGGCAAAACTGCTGTCGTTTCATTAATGGGACCCATTTTATTTGACCTTTTAGCAATTTTTAAGGAACTAAACCTTTCCTTCCCTGATGATCTTGGCTTAGTTAGCTTTGATGACTGGGAATGGTCGCAATATGTCGCTAATGGAATTTTTCTGTTGAAGCAAGATATGGAGTTAATGGGTAGCTTAGCAGCTAATAAGCTTTTAACGCAAATTAACCAACAAAGCACCATCAGTTCCACTACCCTTTTACCAGTTGAAATCATTGCACACCAGTCACTTTAGCATATAATATTACAAAGAGAATTAAATTGAGTTTTAAAGGAGAAACAATAAATGAACTACTTAATTGGTGTTGACGTTGGAACCTCTAGCACAAAGGCCGTTTTATATGATCAAAATGCGCAGGTGATCACACAAGCTAATTATGGCTACGAGTTGCACCGCAATGCCGCGGGAATGGCAGAGCAAGAGCCAGAAGAAGTAATTAATGCTGCTGAACAAGCTATCCATGATGTGGCTACAGCAGCTGACCTCAGTACAGGAAAACTACTGGCAGTCTCAATTTCAAGTGCAAATCAAAGCCTCCTCTTATTAGATAAAAATAAGAAGCCCCTTTCACGGTTAATCACTTGGGCAGATAGTCGTGCTCAGCGCGCAGCAGACAACCTTAAGATGATGACTGAAGGACAACAACTATATATGAAGACGGGGGTTCCTGTTCACCCCATGTCAACATTGACAAAGCTCCTTTGGTTAAGGGAAGACGAAACAGATTTATTTAGCCGCACAGCATATTTTGCTGATATTAAAGCTTACCTTTTCTACCGGTTATTTAATGAATTTAAGGTTGATATGTCAATCGCTTCCTCAACTGGCTTGATGAACCTTAAAACTTGTAATTGGGATGACCAGGCTCTTCGGGTTGCAGGAATAACCAAAGATCAACTGCCTGAAATTGTCGATGGAACAACTCAAGCAATTGGCTTAGTGCCCGAAGCCCAAGAAAAACTAGGAATACCCGCTGATACGCCATTTGTCTATGGTGCTTACGATGGTGCCCTTTCAAATATTGGTGTTGGTGCAACTAAGCAAAATACAGTAGCAATTACAATCGGTACTTCCGCAGCTGTACGAGTCGTAACTGATCATCCTGTTATTGATCCAGAACGCCGCCTCTTCTGCTATGCTATTAATAAAGGATTGTGGGTCGTTGGTGGTCCGCTTAATAACGGTGGCGATGTCTATGAATGGGCAGTAAAACACCTTGTGGATAGTAGCGCAGTTAAAAACGAACAGGTTGATCCTTATACTTTAGCAAATCATGTTATCGAAGGAGTACCAGCAGGCGCGCATGGACTCCTCTTTCATCCCTTCCTGGGCGGTGAACGGGCACCATTGTGGAATGCTAAAGCGCGTGGTAGTTTCTTTGGGCTTTCTCATATCCATACACGGGCTGATATGCTACGAGCAGTTATGGAAGGAATTAGCATGAACATTGCAACAGTCTTCCAAGCAGTACGAGCGTTAGTCGGTGAACCAGCGAGCGTTACTGCAACAGGTGGCTTTGCTCGCTCAAAAGTATGGCGCCAAATGCTTGCTGATATCTTAAACTGTCCGGTTAACGTTCCTGACTCATTTGAATCTGGCTGCCTCGGGTCAGTAGTTATGGCTATGCAAAGTTTGGGAATGATCGATAGTCTTGATACACCACAGAAGTTCATTGGTAAGGTTAGTTCTTACCAACCAGATCCAGCCGCGGTAAAAGTATATCAACGCTATACTCCGCTCTTCCAACAAATTGAAGATATGCTTGCTCCGGCTTACTCTGAAATCGCTAAACTACAAGAACGACAAAACAATTAAAGAATCAAAAAATCGATCTTACAATCATTTTCCGATGTGAGATCGATTTTTTAATTATGACTATTCTGTTAACAGGTTCTTAATATTACCTTTAGCATTTCCAAAAGTAAAGTAAAACGCTTCCAAGCATGTTACCATTAGCTTGTACTAAAAAATTATTTATAGAAAGGAAGTGGTACTAATGGCCGCATGGAAAAAATGGTGGATTTCATTTGTGATGATGCTTCAGGTAATCGTTGGAATTGTTGTCGTGTCGCTATGGTTTTATCGTGATCAAACTTGGACGATTCCAGTTAATGATTGGCTTCATAGTTCCATTGGTCAAAGTTTCTCAGCAGGAGTCGCAGTATTTTTAATCATTGTCGCCTTAACCGTAATAGCAATTGCTGTTTTTCGCCCAACAACAACTAAACAAATGACAATCGCCAAGGATGGTGCTAACAAAATTCAAATTGATCAGCATGCGGTTGAACACAGCCTAACTACTTCAATTGCTAAATTTGACCTCTATAACCCAGTAATTAAACTCAAAATGCACCGGAATAATCATAATGCAGACGTTACCATTCACGGAATGATGTCTAATAGAACCAATCCAAAACTAATTCATACAGTACTACTCCAGACAATTAAAGAAAACCTTAAACGAGACTTCGACATTGATCTTAATAAATTACATATTAAGTTAAGTCCATACTCAAACAAAGAATCAGTTAACATTGTCTAAAAAAGGAGGTACACCATGAAACTTGCTACAATTGGCGTTATCTTAGGACTGCTTATTAGCATTAGTTGGATTATGTGGGGCTTTCTCCCAATGATCGGTATTCTATTAGCTGTCACTATCTTGGGCGGAATTGGCTATATTCTTGATGCAAAGGGCTATTCATTAAATAAACTTGCGATAAAAATGTTAGATAAGTTTGCCAACTAATTCGAGGAGGAATTAATATGACAACCACTACAAATAATAAAACAATTGATGAGCAATTAACATTCGATGACCAAGTAATTGAGAAAATCGCCGGAATCACCGCTAGCAAAGTTCCTGGAATCCTTTCCCTGGATGGAAATATGTTTAGTGAATTAGCGGACAAAGTAACTTCCGGAAGCAATCCAACCAAGGGTATTAATGCCGATGTTGGTGAAAAGCAAGTCGCATTAAAAATGGAAGCTACCATCGAATACGGCAAAAGCGCTCCAGAAATTTTTAAGGCTGTTTGTTCTGAGGTGCAGCGTGCAATCGATAAGATGACTGGTTTAAACTTAGTTAAGTTTGAGCTACATATCAATGATGTTAAAACAAGAGAAGAAGTAAAAAAAGATACAAAATAAGGGAACGAGCAAAGCATCACGGGCACCTTTGTTTTCAATACGAAGCTCTCATATGCAACCTAGGCCTCCAGCGTTCGGCTTTAACCGGACATTGGGGCCTATTCTGGTTGCTTCCTATGAACGTGACGGAACTTTTATCATACTTTTTTACATAAAATCATTTAAAATGACGTCCTAAAATAACTAAATCACATTTAATCCCATCAAGCTCTGCTACTTGTGGTAAAAGCCCCCATTGCGTAAAACCAAACGATTTAAATAACTTTAGGCTTGGAATATTATGACCAAAGATATAAGCCACGATTGTATCAACTGTTAATTTAGGCAATTGACCGATAATAAATTCCATGGTTTTTGTACCAACCCCTTGTTTCCGTAACCGTTGATCAAGGTAAATGGCAATTTCACTAGTATGATCATAGGCTGGACGACCATAAAAATGCTCAAGAGCAACCCACCCGAGAACCTCATTTTGATATTCAATTACCCAGATTGGATGATTTTCGTCAAACGCTTCAAACCACCTTTTCCGTTTCTCAACCGTTATCGGGGTAAGATCCGCAGTCGCTAAACGTGACGGAATAATTTGGTTATAAATTTCAACAATTTTTGGTAAATCTTCAAGTGTCGCTTTTCGGTATCCTAACTCCACTATACTTCCCTCTAAAAAATTTCCTAAACTAATTTTTTTGAACAATTCGAACTAACCCAATCATCATACTTAATAAAATACCGATTGATGCTAGTAAGGTATATCGCCGTAATTGTTGATTTTCTTCAGTTAATAATTTTATTTCTCGTCGCATAGCTTTTTTCTTCACTGTAAGCACCGCCTTCATTAATTCTAACAAGACCATCATATCATATTATTTGCGATTGCTTCTTAATATTTTATCTTTATCCTGTTAATGATTATAATAAAAATCATAAGGAAGTGTGTAGAGGGTATGATTTTAAACGATATTATTAGTATTTTATTATTTTGCGTGTTTGCTTATCTTTTTAATTTTAACTTTCACCGCGATAACTATGCCTATGCTATTGTGATGTTTATCGGCATGATGGTATTTTATGGCGATTTTTACCATCATCTCCCAATCAACTGGAAATTATATATTTTGCTTATTGCCACTTTTTTATGGACTTTATTCACAATTTTCATGGGAAGGCAAGCATTAATTAAACCAGCTCAACGTAAACATTTTTCCTATGCAACGATTATTGGAATTTTTGCAATTATCATCACTTTTATCTTTAGGATTATCCTTTAAAAACAATAAGGGAGCGTGATTATAAAGCCGCATCTGGCTTCTATCACGCTCCCTTAGTACGTTCCTAGCAATCATGTGCTCGATCAATTTGAGAATTTAAGTCTGTGTTACTAAGATCCAGAACTTCAAGATTATCCGTTAAAACGCGTTTAGGACTGACAAGTGGCATTGTAAAGTATCGCGGGTTAAACCTTACTTCCATTTCATCATCAAATTGAACTGCTGTATGGTCTTTAATAAAAACATCCCCTAAATTAGAGGTAATCTTTTCATTATAATCTGGGGTATCTAAATCCTCTTTAACAAGAATTAGTCGATAATCACCATCTAAACTGCAACTCCCAACGGCAGAAAATGGGCCAACGCCATCATCAAAATCTAGGAGCATCTTCTTAGATGATAATTCATAACGCTGTAAACGCTCAATAGCTTGATCAGTAAACGTGATATTCATTAATATCAACCCCATTTCTTAAAATCAGTACTTATATTTTAACTAATTAAGAATAAGCTTTGAAATTTAAAGCTCAAAAAAACTGAGAAAAATCGCAAAATCTTTCTCAGTTTTTTAAATTAATTTATTTATTAACCTTCGAATGCATCAGTCAAAGGAGGAACAACTTGCTTCTTCCGTGATACAACACCCGGTAAATTCATCCGCTTGTTTTCGTTAAGCTTCTTGCCAAAGGCTGCTTCAACCTTTTCAGCAGGTTCACCAATAACTAATAATTCTGAGTCACTGTTTAAGATGTTAGTAGCGATTAATAAGAATAAATCATAATCGTTATCATCCATCATACTTTGCATTTGACTTTCAAGATCAGCTTGACGAGCAAAAACATCATCTAAATCAACAGTGTTAACTTGACCAATACGAACTTTCTTACCGCCAAGTTCAAAGGTCTTAGCATCACCATCAACGATATCAGCATCAGACTTAGCACCAAGGTTAGTACCAGCCTTAAGCATTTCAATGCCGTACTTTTCGTAATCTTCAACACCAGCGATCTTTGCTAAGTACTTAACGGCTTCACGATCGTGGTCAGTTGTAGTTGGTGACTTCAAAAGCAAGGTATCAGAAATGATAGCAGAAAGCATCATCCCAGCCAAGTTAGCGGGAATATTAATGTGCTTTTCTTGGAACAATTCTGTAATGATTGTACTTACACAACCGTAAGGACGAACAGTTGCCCAGAGTGGTTGAGCCGTTTCAAAGCCGGCAATTCGGTGGTGGTCAACTAAGTGTGTTACAGTGACCTTGTCGATATCACTAACACTTTGTTGTGGTTCGTTGTGGTCTACAAGCATTACCTTATCTACTTCGTTTGCAGCGGTTTCGATTACGCGTGGTGCTTCCATACCGAAAGTCTTCAATGCAAACTTAGTCTCATCATTTGGTTCACCTAAAGCAACTGCTTCAGTTTCGTATCCCAATTGGTTTTGGAAGTATGAAAATGCCATTGCAGCGGTAATCGCATCTGTATCAGGCTTTTGGTGTCCAAATACTAATTCTTTGCTCATATAAATTCCTCCTGTTTGTTCACTACTTTAATCCTAGTTATTTCTAGTAGGTGAAACAATCTACATTTTCTATTCTATCATGGAAGTTAATAGATTAAAGAACAATTATTAAATATCTTTCTTATTATGGGTAAAATCTTTTAAGATCTGCCACATTGTTCATGCTGACTGTTAAAAAAGCGTGGCGGTTCTTCATCTAATGAAAAATATTCAGTGGTTGTCGTTTCTGTAACTTTTGGCTGATAATGTTTAGCGCTAGTTTCTTCAACCAAGTAAAAAGCATTAATTGGTTGAACGCGGTCGCCATTAGGATAAGTATAAAAATTCTGATCAAGAATTGCTAGTCGTTTGACAGGCACGACTTCAACTCCCGCATCTTCTTTAAATTCCCGCTTTACAGTTTGCTCAAAAGATTCGCCAAATTCCATGTAGCCGCCTGGGAAACCCCAATCACCCCGCCCGTTCTTGAAGTAAAACAGCCTTCTGCTTGTTTAAGAGTGCCCCAGAAGCACTGGTCATTATTAAGGGACGATTCCCAACTAAATCACGAATTTCTTTAATATACGCCAAACCTTTTCGCCTTCTTCTTAGCTTTGACTAACAGGTTCTTCCGTTAAGATATTAGTTTGTTTCATTCGAAGCTTTACTGGTTCCCCTTGCGTATCGGTATCAATTACAAAAGTCCCGTTTGACTTGATCGAACTTAGATGATGGTCGGTAGCCATTATATCTTGGAATGCCGGCCGGTTAGTAATAGTCTCAAAAGCTCCCTGATAATCAGGGTCATAAGCAAGGAAGTCCGCAATTTCATGAGGATGTGATTTTAACCGTCGAAGGACAAGTTCTCCTCGTCGTGCACGTGCCCCAACCTCAATCTCATCAACGGGCATTTCCTTAAATGCTCCTCGTTGGGTAATTACAGCAATATCTTGACCATCCTTAACCAAGATTTGATCTGCTACTTGGTCATCATCTTTCAAATTAATGGCCCGTACACCAGCTGTCCGGATTCCTGTTACAGGAACATCTGCAACATCATACCGCACTGCATATCCTTGGCGACTAATCGTCAATAGTGAACGGTTCTCATTTGTTGGTTCATAGTAATCAACATTTACAACTTGCGCATTATCCCTAAGCTTAATTGCGACACTTGCATGGCTCTTGTAACGTGAACCAGGCTTATAGTCATTAAAGGCCGTTTGTTTTACTTGACCATCGCTAGTTCCCATGATGATTGTTCCTGGCTGATCTAGTTTATCAAAAATCATTGCTTTAATGATCTCTTCATTATCCGCTAAACCGATTGTTTGTGAGATATGTTCGCCGGTATCTTTCCACCGCGCATCTGCAATTTCATGAATTGGGCGGTAAATAATATGCCCAAGATTGGTAAACATAAATAAATGCGATAATGTATTTGTTTGTTGAATCAATAATGGGTAATCGTCTTCTCGGAGACCGTTTTCTTCTGCCTCCGATGCCTTGAAGGAACGAATGCTGCTTCGTTTGATATAGCCCGCATGCGAAACTAAGACCACAACATCTTCGTTGGCAACCGTAACTTTAGTATCAATCTCAAGTTTTTCAACAAGATTTTCAATCTTGGTCCGTCGTGGATTGCCAAATTCCTTCTTAATGGCCCTAATTTCCTTAGTAAGAACTTTTGCTAGCTCATTTTCGTTAGTCAAGATTAACTGATATTCATTAATCCGTGAATTTAATTGTTCTTGTTCTTTTTTCAGCTCAGTTACATCCGTATTTGTTAAGCGATAAAGTTGCAAGGTAACAATTGCTTCGGCCTGTTCAGGTGTAAAGTTGTATTCTTTTACTAAGTTTTCCTTTGCATCCTTACGATTCTTACTTGCTCGAATCGTTTTAATGACCTTATCTAAAATTGAGAGTGCTTTGATTAACCCTTCGACAATATGCAAACGTTGTTGAGCCTTCGTTAGGTTATATTGTGTCCGTCGACGAATAATCTCTTTCTGGAATTCGAGATAGGAAGTCAAAATTCGCTTCAATCCAACACGCATTGGCCGCTGGTCATCAATCGCAACCATATTGAAGTTATAGTTAATCTGTAAATCAGTGTTCTTTAATAAGTAATTAAGAATACCGTTCGCATTAGCTCCCCGCTTTAGTTCGATTGCAATTCGTAATCCACTACGATCAGTTTCATCGCGAGCTTCCGCGATTCCCTCAACTTTTTTGGCAAGGCGCAGATCGTTAATTCGCTTAACCAGTTGCGCCTTATTTACTTCATAAGGAATCTCCGTCACATTAATTTGTTGACGATCACCCCGCAAGGTTTCAATCTCCGTTTTTGCTCGCACTACAACCCGACCGCGACCAGTCTGGTATGCCTTACGAATGCCATCAATCCCCTGAATGATTCCACCAGTTGGGAAATCAGGGCCAGGAATAAATTCCATTAACTTATCCAAAGAAGCAGTTGGATGCTTGATAAGATAAATCAGTGCATCAAGAACTTCGCTTAAATTATGTGTTGGAATCTCAGTAGCATATCCAGCAGAAATTCCAGTTGCTCCATTAACGAGTAAGTTAGGAATACGTGCCGGTAAAACTGTCGGTTCTTTTTCAGTATCATCAAAGTTTAAGGCCATTTCAACTGTATCTTTGTCGATATCTTGAAGCATTAAACCTGCTATTTTACTAAGCCGCGCTTCAGTATAACGCATGGCCGCTGGTGGATCACCATCCATTGATCCATTGTTACCATGCATTTCAATTAGGGGTTCACGTAATTTCCAATCTTGACTTAGCCGAACTAATGCTTCATAAATTGAACTATCACCGTGGGGGTGGAAGTTACCCATTACGTTCCCGACTGATTTAGCAGACTTACGAAACCCTTTATCATAAGTATTTCCATCTTTATTCATGGCAAATAAGATCCGGCGCTGGACCGGTTTTAATCCGTCACGAATGTCAGGTAAAGCTCGTTCTTGAATAATTGATTTTGAATAACGCCCAAAACGATCACCCATGATCTGTTCGAGCGTCATATGTTCAATTTTTCCGTTTCTCACAAAACTTGATTCCCTTCTCTATTTATTCCATGTATTAATTGTAGGCTCTTTAGTTTGAGGTAATTGTCCTTTATTCTCAACTAATTTATCAGATTCTTGATCATCGGCTAACGTAAATTGGACATTTTCTTCAATCCATTCCCGCCGTGGTTCCACCTTATTACCCATTAAGGTAGTTACACGACGCTCAGCTAATTCAGCATCCTCGATCCGAACTTGGATTAGTGTCCGAGTTTCTGGATTCATCGTCGTTTCCCACAACTGATCAGCATTCATTTCACCAAGCCCTTTGAACCGTTGTAATTGTGCTCCCTTGCCCATCTTTTTAGTCAATTTTGTTAATTCTTCATTAGTCCACGCATACGTGATATTAGTCTTAGCTCCACGTCCGCGTTGCAAGCGATAAAGTGGTGGAAGAGCAATATAGATCTTTCCAGCTTCGATCATTGGCCGCATATACTTGTAGAAAAAGGTAAGAAGAAGAATCTGAATATGAGCACCATCATCATCGGCATCAGTCATAATAATAATCTTATCGTAGTTTGAATCTTCAACGTTAAATTCAGAACCAGCACCAGCACCAACAGTATAGATAATTGTGTTCAATTCTTCGTTTTTTAATACATCATCTAACTTCGCCTTTTCTGTATTTAGCACTTTCCCTCGTAATGGTAAAATTGCTTGGAATTTACGGTCACGCCCCTGCTTGGCTGAACCACCGGCCGAATCCCCTTCGACTAGGAATAATTCATTTTTCTTAGCATTTTTTGATTGGGCCGGAGTCAATTTTCCAGAAAGATTGCGTTCTTTTTTGCCCTTTCGTTTACCACCACGAGCTTGATTACGGGCTTTACGGGCAGCTTCTCGAGCTTCACGCGCCTTTAATGCCTTACGAATTAACATCTGAGCAAAGTCGCCATTTTCCATTAGGGCATAGTTAAGCTGCTCACTGACAATCGCATCAACAATCTTCCGTGCTTCAGGAGTTCCCAGTTTATCCTTTGTCTGACCCTCAAATTGAAGTAGACGTTCAGGAATCCGGACAGAAATAACGGCTGTTAACCCTTCTCGAACATCACTACCTTCTAGATTTTTATCATTAGCCTTTAACAGCCCAACCTTTTTTGCGTATTCATTGAAAGTTTTCGTCCAGGCACTCCGGAATCCGGCTTCATGAGTACCACCATCTGGAGTTCGGACATTATTGACAAATGATAACAAGCTCTCAGAGTAACCATCATTATATTGAGCCGCTACTTCAACTTCGACCCCATCTTGCTTTCCGTCAAAGTAGAGCGTCTTTCCTAAAACGTCCTTACCCTCGTTAAGATAAGAAACGAATTCTTGAATTCCATTGTCAAATTGGAACACATCTTGTTTTTCTTGACCAGCTCGCTTATCGGTAAGGGTAATCTTAATCCCTTTCAATAAAAAGGCCGACTCACGGAGCCGATTAGCTAAGGTATTGTAGTCATAAACAGTAGTTGAAAAAATCTTCGGGTCCGGCTTGAATGAGACGGTCGTTCCGTTCTCAGCTTTAGTTTTTCCTAATTTTTTCAACGTTCCAACTGGTTGACCGCCATCCTTAAAAATTTCTTGGTAACGGACGTGATCACGGACAATTGTCAGCGTCAAATGTGATGATAAGGCATTTACTACGGAAGCTCCAACACCATGAAGCCCTCCTGAAGTTTTATAACCATCTGACTGACCAAATTTTCCTCCAGCATGGAGAACCGTCATAATAACTTCAGGTGTCGGCTTACCGGAAGCATGCATCCCAACCGGCATCCCCCGACCATGATCTTGAACTGTAATCGCATTGTCTGCTTCAATGGTGACGTTAATCTCATCACCATAACCGGATAATGCTTCATCAACGGCATTATCTACTATTTCATATACCAGGTGGTGCAATCCACGTGAGTCAGTAGACCCAATATACATCCCTGGTCTTTTTCGTACCGCCTCAAGCCCTTTTAATACTTGTATGGATGAGGCATCATATTTTACTTTTTCTTTGGCCACAAAATGACCTCCCATTGCCAATATTATACCTAAACGTATGTTCGGAAAGTTATTTTACCATTTACATTTGTTAATTGTAAAGCTAAACCGGCCACAATTTCAATTCATAATTAAAATGATACTGAAAACTTAGTAGATTGGCAAATTGTGTCTTCCTAGTGGTTAAAATTAAATATTCATGCTATGCTTAAAAGCTGTATAAGCTATTATTAAGTCATGTGGTAATAAG
>NZ_LN887413.1:0-5979 GCF_036621895.1 Limosilactobacillus reuteri subsp. porcinus | reverse complement strand
TTAAATTTTACAATCTACCATAAATTAAATATACCCCACTCTTATTTAGGAATGTATAAATAAGAGTGGGGTATTTCGTTATCTTTTTATAAAAATATTTATTCTAATTATTTGATTTATTTATAATGTATTTGTTACGATTATTACGATGATTAGTATCTGAGAAGATGAGCTCATGTAGATATTAGGCTATTATTTCATCATGCAAATTAAGTGTAAAAGGGGGCTGATTTTTCTTGTTTGGTGCTTGAGGAGCTGCAGGGTTTATGCCTTGTGTGAGAGAGGTTTTGACGATGAAAAAATTAGAGCAATTGATTGATAAAAACTTTGCTGAAACAGCTCATGGTAAGGTTGCAAACTATATTCCAATATTAGGAATTGTTGATCCGCAGCAATTTGGCATTGCCATTTATGACGTTGACGAGGACGAAATTGGGACCGCTGGAATGGCAGGAACGCGATTTGCGATTGAGAGTATTGCGAAGGTCGTAGCTTTAATATTAGCGATCAAGAGATTAGGACATAAGCGTGTCTTAGCAGAACTAGAAAATGGTTCGGCAGATTATAGCCTAAGTTCGGTACTATTGGATGACGAGTTAACCGAGCAGGTCCACCGGATAAATTACCTTAATAATTCCTCCGCCTTGTTAACGACAGCCTTAATTGACCAGTTGATGGGGCAGAATAGTTTTAATGCCCTTCTCGGGTTCTGCCGTGAGATCTGCAATGACCCATGCATTAGCTTGAATGAGCGTTTATTTCGGTCAGCAATTATGAATGATAAAGATATTCATGCACTGGCTTACTATATGAAAGATAAGGATATTTTAGAGACTGTTGATCAAATATTGATAACTTATTTTATGCAAAGCTCAATGATGGTGACATCACAGAGTCTTGCTAACTTAGGAGCAGTCTTGGCAAATGATGGAATTAAACCTTGGGATAATGAGCGTCTTATTAGCCATGAAGATAACGAGTTGGTAAAGAAATTGCTAACAACAGTTGGTTCGTTTGAAGAATCAAAAGAATACACAATTAAAATTGAACTCCCTATTAAAAGTGGTACTGGCGGCGGCTTATTGGCTTGTGCCCCGCAAAAATGTGGTATTGGTATTTTTAGTCCAGCTCTTGATCAACATGGCAATAGTTTGGCAGGAATGAGTTTATTACAAGATGTTGTTGATCAATTAGTAGTTTAATAAAAGCGAGGCCCGAAGAAAATTCTTCAAGTCTCGCTTTTTGTTAATGTAATTTTTCTTGGAATTTCTGTAAATTACCAGGAGTTGGGGTTAAGTTAGTCCATTCTGGTGAAAGGAACTTACTATTGATTTGGTAATGTGGTTGCGGTTGCTTATTAGAAATAAAACTATTAGTAGCTTTATCAACTTTTACCCAACCAGCCCAACCGATATGGATAGTATCTTCCATAAATCCAGGCTTATCACCATCATGAGAAAGATCCAAAATATGATTGAACCCTTGTTGGCGAAGCTGGAATTTAATTTTTTTAACAGATTGGTAATACATATTCATGTCCATCCCCGTGTACTTTTCCCACTTTGAATTAACAGGTGGGATGATAAAGAGGACATTTGAATTGGTATTCTTAAACTGATTCAAAACTACTTCCAAATCGCCATATTCTGGTGACTTAGTATAATTGAAATTTCGTTGTGATCCCTTTGTTTTCGCTAAATTTTTCTTTACACGCTGGGTATAGAAGCTGTTTTTGATACCGAAACGGTTGTTATCAGTATCACGTGCGGCTTCATTCATTGCATCATCATAAAGTTCATTATAATTGTAATGCTGAGGAAGCTTCTTAACATTTGGGAGGATATGCTTGCCATAGTTATTATTTAATTGAAAACCTGAGAAGATGGCATCTTCATGAACAAGCATGTTAAGTCGGAAGCGGATAACTCCCATGTCGAAACTGCTCAGGGATTTTCCTTCAGCGATTTTTTTAGCATACGAAGAAACAGTCCCATCTTTGCCAAGCATTGCAATTAATCGCGTTGCAATGTAACGATCATATGGTGATTTAGGATTAGCGTGTTGAAGCCAGTTAAGGTTAGCGAGTTCACCATTATAGTACTTGAAAGCTGGTGGTTGAACACCCTGCTTGGTAAACCATTGTGGTGAAATGATATAGACTGCCTTATTATTTCTCATCTGCGTTTCCATTGAATTAATGTTAAAGAATTGCGGAAGAGATTGGGTACCCCGTGAACCAAAGAGGAAAGGAGTATAGTTATGATAACGAGCAGCCATTACAGAAGGATGGAAGCGATCCATTCGCCGTAATTCACTAGAACCAAAGAATGGAACATAGTGAGTGTGCTTATCACTGAGCGCTTGTTGCTTAATTGATTGGTTCTTAAAAACAACGGGGCTTAGTGATACTGCAGCTTTATGTTCAATCGCCGCTGAGTGCTTTTTACTAATCGGCAGTGAAAACAAAAGAACTACTAATAGACAAGCGACAATCAGCGGGCCAAAGATTGACCACAGCTTTTTGCCATTATGCATTTTGGAGCTCCTTTACCCGTTCTTCAATCTTTTCAATAGTGTCCCATTGGCTACGGTCAAATTCTGAAACTGGTACTTGAACGCCAAAAGCATCTTGTAAACCGAGAAGAAGACTAACAGTTGCCATTGAGTCTAAAAGACCACTTTCAAAAAGGTTTTGACTTGCATCACTAAAGTCTGCAGTATCCCGACCAGTTGCATCAGCTAAAATATTAATAATTTGTTCTTGCATAATTAAAATCCTCCTAAAATTATTTGAATAGATAAGTATCTAAGAACCCACTGAAGATCAAGAAAGTAAACATTACAAAGTTAAATGTGACAAAAATAGCAACTCCAGTAGTGAACTTATTATGTGGTAGCTGTTTTAAGTTTTTGCGCTTGAAACGCAGCCACCAGTCATTAACTACTAGGCCTAGACCTTGGAGAAAACCATAGAGAATATAGTACCAGGTAATTCCATGCCAAAAGCCCATTAGTAACATATTAAGCATATATGCGGTTGATGACAAGGCATTTCGATTCTTAAACCATCGTTTTTTGGTAGCAAGAAAGACGAACCGCATAAAAATATAATCACGGAACCAGAAAGAAAGGCTAATGTGCCAACGATTCCAGAACTCTTTAAGGTTTTTCGATTTGAAAGGCTGCTTAAAGTTCATCGGGGTACGCACACCCATAAAGTAACTAATAGCAACTGCAAACAATGAATAACCGGCAAAGTCGAAGAATAAGTAAAGTCCGTAAGTGTACATGACACCGACTAAGTTCCAAGAAGGGAATGATGGATCAGCCAAGGCCGCTTTTTCAAAGAAGGGGTAAAAACGCTGACCAAAGAAATAACCGATAACAAACTTGTACAAGAACCCAAGGAATAAGTAGAAAATTCCCGTATTAACAAGATTCAAATATTCCTCGCGGGTCGGAACCTTTTTATAATCTTTTTCAAAACGTTGGTAACGATCAATTGGTCCAGAAGTAATGGTTGGCATGAACAGAATGAAACGAATGAACTTCCATGGGGAAATCTCTTTGATCATTCCATCACGCGTTTCAATTACTGTTCCGACTGCCCGGAAAGTTAAATAACTAATTCCTAAGAAATCAAGGAGGGAGTTATGACTAACCATTGCCGGTGAGAGCTTAACAATTACAATCGGCAAAATTGATAAGGCGGTAGTGAAATAAAAAACACCACTCGAATTATTATTTTGCCGGTAGCGATGATAAGCCATCACAATAATTGTCTGGTAAATAACATAAGCAATTAATGAAATTCCTTGTTGCCAGCTTGAACCATCGAACATTAAGAAGATAAAAATGAAACTAATTAATGCTTCATACCAGCTAAACCTCTTCCCAAAGTAAAGGCCGATTCCCAACGGCAAAATAGCAAGAAGTAAGTAGAAGAAGTATACCGGGGTTCCATAAGCACTGAAATTAGGAAGGTTTGAAATCCAATCAATCATTACTTGTTAGCCTCAGCAATCATTTGTTTAACTGCAATCTTGCCATTTGCAGACATTGGGAATGATTCACGGTAAACGAATTGGGTAGGCATCATGTATGGCATGATTAAGCCGTCCAAGCTTTCACGAATTTGTTTTGTTAATCCAGCCGTATCTTCAGTAGATTCGTTTGGAATAACATAAGCGATCAGGTGCGTAACTTTGCCGTCTTTATTATATTTTGGAACCGCAACTGCTTGTTTGATTAGAGGACTCTTTTCAAGACTGGCACGAACTTCATCAAGTTCAATCCGGTAACCATGTAATTTAATTTGGAAATCCATGCGGCCTTTGTGATGAAGTAAGCCATCGCTGTCAAGGGTACCCGCATCCCCAGTTCGGTAAGCAGGCACACCATCAATCTTAAAGAATGACTTGGCTGTTTTTTCTGGATTATTCATATAGCCACGTGCCACACTATTACCACTGATTACAATCTCACCTTGTTCACCGGGAGTAGTGATTTCTTGATCGCCATTCCAAATGGATAATTTAACTCCAGGCTTTGCATAGCCAACTGGTAAGCGGTCATTATTTTCAATGATTTCAGGAGTAATCTCGATTCCTGATACGGCAACCGTTGTTTCAGTCGGACCATAAGTGTTGAAGATTTTAGCATCTGGGAATCGTTGGTGTAATCCTTTGGCAGTCTTTACTGTTAATTCTTCGCCACAGAAGAGAAAGGTCTTTAAGCTTGGCATTTTTTGTTGGTTAAATGCTGGGCTAAGCATTAACATATCAGCAAACGATGGTGTCCCTACAAATACCTCAAGATCAAGGTTTGGTAGAGCAGTGAACATCTGACCAAAATTTTCAACAACTTCGTGAGGAAGCGCCTTGATTGTCCCACCATTAAGTAGTGCTGGTAACCAGTACATGTTTGAAAGATCAAATGAATATGGTGGCTGCCCTAAGAAATTAGCATGTTCTTTGATTTTAAATTCATCACTTAGCATCCAGTCAACAAAGGTCATAAAGTTATCGTGACTAACTTCAACCCCTTTTGGTGAACCGGTAGTTCCAGACGTAAAGAGGACATAAGCTAGTTCGTCACCATTAATCATTGCTGAAGTATCAAAAGTTTGCGGTGTTGCCAAAATTTTTTCAAGCTGTTGATGATCGACAATCGGGGCATCAAACTGGAGATCATTGCTTGGAAAATCATTAACAGCAATAATCATCGCCGGTTTAGCAGTATCCAGAATTGATTGCATCCGTGGAATTGCTGAATCGTTGGACACTGGAATATAAGTATGTCCAGCTTTTAGAGCCGCTAAAAAGCTAATAATCATTTCAACTTGATGATCACCATATACGAGAATCGGACTACGATCAGGCAAAGATTGAGTACTAAGCCATGCCGCTAAAGTATCAACTGCTGAGCTTAAGTCCGCATAAGTGGTCGTTTTGCCCATTTCATCATATGCGATCCGCGTTGAGTTGTCCTTGGCAATTTGCTCAAAGACGGTAATAATATTCTTACTCATATATTATCTATTTCCTCCGCATTAGAATTCGTTGTAGATAAATGGCTCTTGGCCTGCTCCATAATAACCATAAAGGTAGATTAATAAAAGAAGCACTACAAAGTAAAATAATGTTTTTAAGATGAATTGTAATGCAGGATGGCGTTGAATAATCTGAGCCATAGTTCTCCTTCTCTCATCTTTATAAATTTGTAATTGACATTCATATCAAGAATACCATTAATTATGTATCTCGGCTAATAGGGTGAGTTACTTTCACCTTACTGTAAAGTCTTTAAGAAAAAATTAATGAAATGTTCAGAAATAAGAATGCTTATTACCTTAAAATTATAACTTTTTCTGAGCTAATTGTAACTAGAAAAATATAAACTTTATTTATAATTTTATATGACATGACAATGATGGACTAATTTAACAATAATTGCAAGAGTATCTGTCAAGTTTTCATA
>NZ_LN887412.1:0-8672 GCF_036621895.1 Limosilactobacillus reuteri subsp. porcinus | reverse complement strand
TATGGTAGATTGTAAAATTTAAGTTGAACATATTAGTGGACATAAAAACCCATAAAGGTCTTTAATGGTGTCACCACAACATTCCATTAGAAAGAAGGACCTTTATGGGCACCACTATTTTATCATTTGAAGACCGTGTTGTCATCGAAACTCTTCGTTATGAAAACCGCTCCCTTAAATACATCGCTGATTACCTTGGCTTCAGTAAAACCACGATCTTTAATGAGGTTCATCGTTTGACTGGTGAATATCACGCAGTTAAAGCTCAAGTTGATCATGAAGCTAAACTTAGTCATCGTGGGCGTAAAACCATCTTAACGACTAACCTCAAGCGATTAATTGAAGAAAAGATTAAGATCCAAAAATGGTCGATTGAACAAGTGGCTCATGTAGTTAGAATCGCCTACAAGACCATCTACAACTGGATTGATCAAGGAGTATTGGATATTGGCGTGGCTGATTTACCTGACCATGGAATTCGCCGCCGACGAGCCAAAGAAACCCGTGGGACTTTTAGCTATGGACGTTCCATTGAAGATCGTCCCGCTGAAGTTATTGACCGTCATACCTCAGGTCACTTTGAAGCAGATACAGTTTTATCTGGAAAGCGTAAAGGTCAAGCAATAGCTACGTTTGTCGAGCGTAAGAGTCGTCTTATCATCGTTAAACGGCTTCAGGGACGAGATAGTACCTCAATGACCAAGGCCATTTTAGAATTAACTAACCAGTTAGAAGATAATCTCAAGACCCTTACTGTTGACCATGGGAAAGAATTCGCTAACTACAAGCTAATTGAAGAGCAGGCCAGGATTCCCCTCTACTTTGCGCATGCTTATTCTCCACATGAACGGGGCAGTAATGAGAATCGCAACCGAGTACTACGACGCTTTATCCCCAAAGGTCAACCGATTGAGGAAATCACTGATGATGAGTTAATTCAAATTAACTGGTATTTGAACTCCAGGCCACTCAAATGTTTAAACTGGCGCACACCAATTGAGATCTTTTTGCGTAATCTGCGTCACTAACTTTGTTCAAGTTATTTCTTGCAATCTGCCAAATTAAAAAAAGTTCTTGGTCAAATCTCAACCAAAGACTTCTTAGCTAATTAATCTTCTTTTCGATGACGGATATTAAATGCATGGCGACTGGAATGGCTCTTTCCATGGTTATCATTTCGGTGACCACCACCATGTTGGTGACGGCGGAAATTCTTACGCCGGTAGTGGTTGCCACCATGCGAATTATTTCGGTTGCCATTACGGTTATTCCGCTTGTTACGCCGTGGGAGAGGACGTTCAGGAGTAATCTTAACTGGAACTTCACTGGCCGCTTCCTTCGTCATGTTATTTAACAATGCTGCTACCAGATCAGTTGCATTATGAGTTTCTAGTAGCTTTTCAGCGGCTTCTTCATAACGATCAGTTGAATCCTGCGCGATTAATTCATCGATATCATTAAAGGCTGAGGCAACTTGACCCTTAAATGCTTCTTCAGCTGTTGGTGGCTTAAGTGGCAGCATCCGTACCCGGGTTAATTTTTCAATCTCATGAAGGTAATCCATCTCATTTGGGGTAACAAAGGTTAAGGATACCCCGTGATGTCCTGCCCGTCCTGTTCGGCCAATCCGGTGAACATAGCTGTCTGGGTCAGATGGAATATCATAATTATAAACATGCGTAACCCCGGAAATGTCTAAGCCCCGAGCAGCCACATCTGTTGCAACTAAGATATCAAGTTCATTGTTCTTAAATTTCCACATGATCTTAGAACGCTTATCTTGAGTAAGGTCACCATGAATACCAGCTGCATTGTAGCCACGCGCAATCAAGCCCTTCGACAATTCATCTACCCGCCGCTTTGTCCGACCAAAGACAATTGTTAAGTCAGGATCTTGAACATCAATTAAACGGGTCATGATGTCAAACTTTTCATAGTCACGCGCGCGAATATAGTACTGATCAACTAAGTCAGTAGTCAATTCTTTGGCCTTGATCCGCACAGTTTCCGGATCAGACATAAATTGAACTCCAATCCGCTTGATTTCTGGTGGCATGGTTGCTGAGAAGAGCAATGTTTGCCGATCATCTGGTGTTTCCTTGATGATTGATTCAATATCCTCTAAGAATCCCATGTTTAGCATTTCATCTGCTTCATCGAGGACAAGGGTCTTAATGTGGTCAAGTTTAACTGTATGACGGTTAATATGGTCACGTAACCGTCCAGGGGTCCCCACGAGAATTTGTGGGTGTTGTTTCAAGCTCTTAATTTGGCGCCGAATATCTGCCCCACCATATACTACTTGCACGCGAACATGTTTATCTTTACCAAGACGATAAAGTTCTTCTTGAGTCTGGATTGCTAATTCACGTGTTGGTGAAATGATAATTGCTTGAATATTGAGATTTTCAGTATCAACGTTTTCAATAATTGGCAATCCAAAAGCAGCCGTCTTACCAGTCCCTGTTTGTGCTTGCCCAATAACATCCTTACCTTCAAGAACCATTGGAATCGTTTGTTCTTGGATTGGTGTTGCTTCTTCGTATCCGCTCCGTTTGATTGCTTTTAATAGGCTATCGGATAAGCCTAATTCACTAAACTTCAAAAATTTTCCTCCTAAAAATGACCAGTCGATTTATGATATAAGCATCAGTAATCGACTGGCAAATATATTAACTATTCTGCTTTTAATGCCGTCAAGACTTCTTCTAGGTGAATGCCATGGCTTGCCTTCAATAGGACAATATCATCACCTGTCAAAGTAGTCGTAAGATCGGCAATTAATTGTTGAAGGTCACTAGCAGCATAATGATAGATATCTTCAGCTGGGTATCCTTCTTGGATCAACTTGTCTTTAAGATTTTTCATTTGTTCGCCTACAAGGTAAACACTAGCAATCTTTTGGTGGTCAATCTCTTCTGCTAAGCTAGCATGCAACTTTGCCGCAGCATCCCCTAATTCCAGCATGTCCCCTAATACGGCGATCCGGCGACCAGCTACTGGTGTTTCTGCAATCGTCTTAAGGACTTCCTTGGCAGCGGTCGGGTTTGAATTGTAAACATCACTTAAGATCTGTTCACCATTCTTTCCTTTAACCCATTCAGCACGATTTTCCGTTAATTCAACGTTTGCCAACGCTTGCTTCATGTGGGCGGGAGTAATATGCAGAATCTTACCCACTTCCATAGCCGCTAACGCATTATTAATATTGTATTCACCAACCATTGGGATAGTGAATTCTTCATCTGGCCATTCGTTGACGGTAAATGATAACTGCCGTGGTTCATCGCGGACACTTGTTGCATACAAATTATTGCTTAGTTGCCGACCAAAGCGCATCTGTCGTTGGGCAAGATCTTTTACCCGTTCCTCTAATAATGGTTCATCCCCATTAAATACTAGTGTTCCATCTTCCTTTAGGCCATGGGTAATTTCCATCTTTGCATCAGCAATCTTATCACGAGTCCCGAAGAATTCGATATGTGCTTCCCCAATCATTGTAATAACGGCAATGTCAGGATTTACAAGCTTACTTAAGAAGTCAAGCTGACCAAAACGGTCCATACCCATCTCAACTACCACTGCTTCGGTATTAGACTCCATGTTAAGAAGCGTTACTGGAACTCCAATCTCATTATTAAAATTAGCATATGTCTTCGCGACATTAAACTGCGTACTTAAGATTGACGCAATCATATCTTTAGTCGTCGTCTTCCCATTACTGCCTGTAACTGCAACAACAATCGGATTGATCTTATGCAAGTAGTACTTCCCTAGTTGTTGAAGGGCCGCTAGTGGATCACTAACGACTAATAGCGGGTGCGTCTGATCCGTTATCTCATGGTCACTAGCCCATAAACTAGCTACTGCACCATTGGTAAAAGCACTCGGTACGTATTGGTGGCCGTCTTGGGCACCTTGCAATGGAACAAATAAGCTCCCTTGATCTAAGTGTCGACTGTCAAATGACACACTAGTCACTTCTACGTCTTTCCATTGTTCAATGTCATTTTGTGCGTTGATCGCCTTGGCAATTTCCGCTAATTTCATTTTCATGAAAAAGATACCTCTTCTTTTGATACTTTGGTCTAGCTTTTTAATTATATCACCCTCACTAGTATAAGGCGATTAAAAACAATAAGTCGTGAGTAAAAATAGCAAAGACTGAGAAAAAGCAAAAGTTTTTTCTCAGTCTTTGCTATAAACTTATTACATTTGACGCAACCGTTCAATTCGCTTATCTAGCGGGGGGTGAGTGTCAAATAGATTTGAAAAAGGATGGTGCTTAGCGTTCTTTTCTGGATCGCTAATATATAATGCCGAACTGCTTGGGTCCACATGTTTCATTGGAACAGCAGTTTTTAGCTTTTCCAATGCACTAATCATCCCTTGCGGATTACGGGTTAATTCCACAGCACCTGCATCGGCTAAGTATTCCCGATTACGTGAAAGAGCCATCTGCGCAATGGTTGCTGCCAATGGCGCTAAGATAATCAAAAGAATCGAACCAAGGATGGCGAAAATACTTGATGGATTATCCCGGTCATCACTACTGCTCCGACCACCAATCCACCAGAAATTTCCAGCAAAATTAACAAGCATTGCGATTGCGGATGCTAAGGCTAACGCAATTGTTTGCAGACGGATGTCATAGTTACGAACGTGAGTCATTTCATGGGCCATTACCCCTTCTAGTTCCTCACGATTCATTTTTTCCATCAAACCAGTAGTAGCGGCCACAGCAGCATGCTCAGGATCATTACCAGTCGCAAAAGCATTGGGACTTGGGTCATGGATGATATAGACTTTCGGCATTGGTACCCGTGCAACTAAAGCCATATCTTCAACAATATGCCAAAGTTCTGGCGCATCACTCGCTGATCGTACCTCCGTCGCGTTATTCATCCGCATCACTACATCAGTCGATTGACCAATGATCACAGACATATAGATCACCGCAATAATCGCCGCAATGATCATGCCGCCAATCGCTGTCCGCGCAAATAAATAGCCAATCGCGGCCCCAATTAAAGCAAGCAATACAAAGAACCCAAACATCACCAAAATTGTTTTTCGTTTATTACGGGCAATTTGCTGATATAACATGCTTAATCACCTAAATCATCAAATGAAACTTTTGGCACAGCCTTGGCTTCTTCTGGCACTTGTAAGTAATCCATTTGTTGGAAGTGATGAATTTTAGCCACAATATTGCTTGGGAAAGATTGAATCTTAGCATCTAAAGCCGCCACAGTACTGTTGTAAAGCTGCCGTGAGTAGGCAATCTTGTTTTCAGTATTGGTTAATTCTTCCATTAATTTTTGGTATTCAGCACTCGCTTTTAAGTCTGGATAATTTTCAGCGACGGCAAACAATGTCCGTAAAGTTCCCGTTAATTCATTGGAAACTTCCATTTTTTTAGCATGATCGCTGTCTGGAATACTATTTAATTCCGTCCGCAGCTTTGTCACCTTTTCCAAGGTTCCCGCTTCATACTTGCTATAGCCCTTAACTGTTGAAATTAAGTTAGGGATCAAGTCGTTACGTCGTTGTAATTGAACATCAATTTGACTCCAGGATTCTTGTGCGTGTGTCCGCAATTGAATCAAACTGTTGTAAAGTCCTGCATAAATAGCAATCAACAAGACAATGACAACAATTACAATAATAAGGGTCATTTTTGTTCCTCCTCTAAAAATATTTGTTCTTAATTTTACCAAAAACTTAAGGATAGTGTTAGGATTCCCGAATATTTTAGCAAAATATTATCTTTTTCGGTATGATAGAAGTATAAACGAGGTGATTACATGAACGTTTTATTTGTCTGCTTAGGAAACATTTGTCGGTCACCAATGGCCGAGGCAATGTTCAAGCAAATGGTTGATGACGCAGGATTAAATGGCAAAATCAATGTTGATTCTGCTGGAACAAGTAACGAAGAAGAAGGAAATGGTCCCCACCCAGGTGCCGCAAAGACAATGCACGCACACGGGTTATCAACGGATGGCTTAATCTCACGCCCAATTACACGACAAGACTTCGAGTGGGCTGATTACATCATCTGCATGGATAATATGAACAAGTACAACTTACAACGCATTGCACCAGCGCAAGATCGTGATAAAGTCCACTTAGCATATGAAGTAATTCCTGGCAAAGAAGATCAAGAAATTCCTGATCCTTGGTATACTCACCGCTTTGAAGATACTTACAATAGCCTAAACGAGACATTGCCATTATGGCTGGATAAAATTACTAAAGAATTGTCCTAACAACAAAAGAGGTTTGGAAAATAATTCCTTGCCTCTTTTTATAGTTTAAATTGATTGTATCCAGTAATTTCAACGTCTCTAGCTGTTAGCTGAACCCTCATCAGCGCGCCGTTATGTAAGTTTTCATACTTGTATCCAGGTTTCCCATACATCCCCGCAATATATTGGATAATCGATCCATGGGCTACTACAACCACATTACTCTCATCCGGTAAGCTTTGCAAAAAGGCAATTGCCTGCTCTACACGGGCATTTAATTCATTACTATCTTCTGCAAGGTGAGCCGGATCGGCGGCTTTCAGTAAGTCATGCGCTTTTTCAACGCCAAACTCATCAACTAATTCACCGATACGCCTAAATCGCTTACCTTCAAGATAGCTTGCCCAGATAGCGCCTTCTTCATTACTATGACCTTCAAAAGACCCATAAAATACCTCGCGGAAGAACTTTTTTTGGATTGGTTCCTTCACCGTCGCAGTTAGGTGATCCGCAATTAAAAGCCGTGCAGTATCAACTGCTCGTTTTAAATCACTGGAGAAAAGGTAATCGATCCTTAAGCCCGCTAAAACTTGGCCGATCTTTTTAGCATCCATCTCTCCTTTTTCTGTAAGCGGGGTATCTGACCATCCTTGCAGGCGAGCAAACCGGTTGAAGTAGGTCTCACCGTGCCGGACAAAGTAAACTGTGATTGCCATTCGATAACCTCCATTATAATTAGGCGACTGCTGGCGTGCCTAACCATTCAATCATATCTTTCATTTTAGCAGTTATTGCATCTGTTCCGGGAAGTAATAATTTCCGCGGATCATATCCTTTTTGTTCTTTATTGAGGTCTAATTCATTTTCAATATACTTCCGGGTTGCATCTTGGAACGCTAACTGGAATTCAGTATTGATATTCACCTTTGCAATCCCCATTGAAATTGCTTTTTGAACCTGTTCTCTAGGAATTCCTGAACCACCGTGAAGCACTAGCGGAATATCAATCGCATTCGCAATTTCTTGAAGGCGGTCAAAGTCTAACCCTGGCCAGTTAGCAGGGTAAATGCCGTGAATGTTACCAATCCCACAAGCAAGACGGTCAACCCCCATTGCTGCAAACGCCATTGCATCTTCAACATCAGCAAGTTCCCCACTGCTGGTATCCTGATTTTCTCCCACTTTACCGATTTCGGCTTCAACCGCAATGCCGCGTGAATGCGCTAATTGGACAATCTCTTTGGTTTTGGCGTAATTTTCTTCAATCGGCAACTTATGGCCATCAAACATGACTGACGAATACCCTAAGTTAATGCATTCAATCGCTGCATCATAGTCACCATGATCCAGATTCAGGATAACTGGAACTTTAATTTCCATTGCATCCATCTGGTCTTCAACCATATCTTTGACAAATTTATAACCACCCATATATTTGGCAGCTCCCATTGAAACTTGGATCAGTACTGGGGTATTAGTCTCCGCTGCCGCCCGCAAAATTGCCCGGGTCCATTCAAGATTATTAATATTATATGCCCCAATTGCGTATTGATTCTTCCGTGCATCATCAAAAAGTTTGTTTCCGTTATCAAAGTAAGCCATCATTCTTCCTCCTAAATTACCTGTAACTTCTGCTTGCTCGCTAATTCGATATAATTAATCATTTGTAAGAAGCTTTCAATCTCGAGACTTGCGCGACCGATTAGCGCCCCATCAACATTTGGTTTACTCATAATTTGACCAATATTCTCGGGATTAACACTGCCACCATAGAGTATTCGGACTTGCTCGCCAATCTCATTACCATACATTTCAACTAGACTTTGACGAATTGCCTGACATCCCTCTTCCGCAATGTCTGGATTTGCTTGATGCGTGCTCCCAACGGCCCAACTTGGTTCATATGAAATAACAATCTGTGATAGTTTATTAGCTGGTACCCCTTTAAGGACGCTTTTTAGTTGGCGAAATACATAATGAATTTGTCCGTTAACTTCTGTTTGGACCATCTCTTCATCCGTACAAATGATTGGAATAATACCAGCATTGAGGGCTGCTAAAACTTTTTGATTAATTGAATCATTATTCTCGTTAAAAAGGCGCCGGCGCTCTAAATGCCCTAGCATCACGTATGTCACGCCCGCATCTGCTAAACTTCGCATGCTAATTTCTCCAGTATACGGTCCCTCTAACTCAGCAGATGCATTTTGAGCAATAATTTGTAAGTTGGAAGATCCCGCCACTTTTTTCATGTTATAGAGCGAGACTGCTTGTGCCGCGATCCCAATTTCTTTATTTGCCGGGAGTTTTTCTTTAATTGTTTTAACAAACGCAACGGATTCATGAACATTTTTATTCATTTTCCAGTTCGCAATAATAAACGGTTTGCGCATTCCTTTACCTCCTCGTATTCTATAAATA
>NZ_LN887411.1:0-895 GCF_036621895.1 Limosilactobacillus reuteri subsp. porcinus | reverse complement strand
ATTATCTCCTACTCGATTAAAAGCCTCTTAATTAAAAGGGGTATAATATTAGTTATCAATATAAAGGATGGTGGGTAAAATGAATAATCCACGGTTTAAATACCCAGATACAAAGGCATATGAATTTGTAGTACATCGTTTAGAAGAACGCGGAGTAAACCTAGACGAACTTGCGAAGATTGTGTATGAGACACAAAAAAGTTTTGAACCTGACCTAACAATAAAAGAATGTCAGAAATTTTTGATTGATACAATGCATAAACGTGAATTATTAAATAGTACAATGGTAGCCCTTGAGCTCGATCGGTTAACCGAAGAAGGAAAAGTCGATGAACCCCTAGCAAGTATTATCAAAAATGATGCTGGCGTGTTTGGGGTAGATGAAACCCTAGCTTTACAAATTGCTAATATTTATGGAACAATTGGGACGACAAACTTTGGTTACTTTGACCGGGTTAAGAGTGGGATTATTGCCAAATTTGACCACGATAAGGTTCATGTAAATACATTTATTGATGATATTCTCGCGGCAATTGTGGCGGCTGTTTGTGGAAAGATTGCCCACCAGTACGCTTGATTAAGAAAATCTCATTGACTTTTAAATGATTTATCATTAAAATGAACGTAATTCGTTTAGAGGAGTAAAGCAAATGAGTTATCAAACTTTACAATTAAATCATAGTTGGCAAAGCCGGTAACTCAGGGATAGCTGTAGTACAGATATGATCTGGGTTTATTCACAGATTATATCTGTACCGGCTGCTTTATCATGTACAAATAAGGGCCTGTACGGATTCCACGTACGGGCTTTTTCTATTTCACTGGATAAATAGTGGGAGTTCCGAAGGTAGATTATAGAATGAAGTTAGCCATCCAGTTGGTGGTAAATAAAAAA
>NZ_LN887410.1:0-562 GCF_036621895.1 Limosilactobacillus reuteri subsp. porcinus | reverse complement strand
ATGATGATGAATATGGACTAGCTACAAAAGCAGTAAAACGACCAACTTCTTCTGGACGAATTAATCGTTGAATTTATGAAAGTGGACGATGATTTTTCATGAAGTCACTTTCCCATTTATTTTTAGGAACATCTGTATTGCTATACATGTCAACAAGCATTTGTTGGACTCCTTCTGTAAGAGTTGAACCAGGCATTATAGTATTAACTGTTACATGGGTACCTTTAGTCAACTTAGATAAATTTTTTGCTAATGACAAGTTCATTGTCTTTGTCAAACTATATTGTGGCATTTCGCCAGATGGCATAACAGCTTCTTCGCTGGCAATAAAAATAATTCTCCCAAAATCCTGTTCAAGCATTTTAGGTAAATAGAATTTAGCAAGAGCATTACCTGAATAGAAGTTAACATCGATAAAGTGTTGCCAAGTTTCTTCAGAAATGTCGAAGTAATCCATCGGTTTAAAAATTCCCATATTATTTACTAAAATATCAATCTTTGGGAATGCTGCAAATAGTTCTTGACGTTGTTGTGATTGGGAAATCTCGTATGCCGTCTTCTG
>NZ_LN887409.1:0-372 GCF_036621895.1 Limosilactobacillus reuteri subsp. porcinus | reverse complement strand
TTTGACTTAACGATGTTGATGTACTCTCACTTTGACTCAATGACGTTGAGGCGCTCTCGCTCTGACTCAATGAGATTGATGCACTTGCACTCTGACTTAGTGATATCGAAGTACTCTCACTTTGACTTAACGATGTTGACGCACTTGCGCTTTGGCTTAATGAAATTGAGGCACTTGCACTCTGACTTAGTGATGTCGAAGTACTCTCACTTTGACTCAACGATGTTGACGCACTTGCGCTTTGGCTTAATGAAATTGAGGCACTCTCGCTTTGACTCAGTGATGTTGACGCACTCTCACTTTGACTCAACGAGATTGAAGTACTTGCACTTTGACTCAACGATGTTGACGCGCTCTCACTCTGACTCAATG
>NZ_LN887408.1:0-8248 GCF_036621895.1 Limosilactobacillus reuteri subsp. porcinus | reverse complement strand
ATCGGTAGGGTAAGTATGCGATGTTTCCAGAATCTCCCACTTCAAGCATTAAACCGTAGGTTTAGCTAAGTGGGAGTAGTTCAATGGTAAAAAGAGTATAATAATGACGATGAGCAAAGTGAAAGGAGGAGTTTATTATCAAAAGTGCAATTCCTGTTCATGTAAATCTCTCAACGATCATTGATCAAAATGGACAGCAAGAAAAATTTACCTTTACTGAAGAAGGTACTTTTGTTGAAATGAATGGTAAGTATTATTTACGGTACATTGAACACCAAGATAGTCAAGAAACGCCGGTCCAAATTAAATTTGAAGATGAGCTAATCCGCTTAAGAAGGCGTGGAAATGTCGAAACAAACCTATTTTTAGACCCAACACAAGAAACCATCATGCGGTACCAAACAGAATACGGCATGATTAAAATTGACGTGTTAACAGAAAGTTTGGAAAAAGACGTTGATGTAAAGGCTCCGGCTGGTTACCTTTCTGTTAAGTACCAACTAAAACAAGCGGGACAATTAATAGGTAGTTACCAACTAGAATTGCAATTTGCTGCTTAATATTGTATGATGTAGTTTAGACTTTTTGAAGGGATGTGCACCAATTTGGATTTAAAGGTTTTTGACGGTCAGGACAAATCAGAACTTTCAATGATTGAAGTCGCACACGCTATTTTAGCTCACCATGGAGAAGCAATGGCGTTTGTTGATTTAACCAACGAGGTTCAGCAATATCTGGGTAAGAGCGATGAGGAAATTCGTGAACGTCTTGCACAGTTCTATACTGACTTAAATGTTGATGGCAGTTTTATTTCCCTTGGTGACAACACCTGGGGTCTGCGTGCTTGGTACCCATTCGAATCTATCGATGAAGCCACAGTTGGTGAAAACGAAGAAGATGAAGAGGATGATCGTCCAAAGAAGAAGCGGCGTAAAGTCAATGCCTTCCTCGCAGACACCGATGACGATGACGATGTAATTGACTATGACAATGATGATCCTGAAGATGAGGATCTTGATACTGACGATGACACTGATTCTGAAGATGATTATGATGACGACACTGATGACTTCAGTGACGACGATGATGATCTTGACGACGGTATTGAAGGTCAGCTATCAGAATTACATGATGAAGAAGATGAAGACGAGGATGACGAATGATTTTCAACTTTGTGCTTGACTATTATTTATTGACCCTGTATTATTTTTCTTGGGCGCCTGTAAAAACAGGCCAATAAGTTCGTAGATAAATAAGCTCCCTGTTTCAGTGTTTTATTTGAAATAGGGAGTTTTTTCTATTATCACACCCGCAAATATAAAAAAGGAGTAGACGACAATGACGAAATACATTTTTGTAACCGGTGGAGTTGTATCATCATTAGGAAAGGGAATCGTTGCTGCCTCTTTAGGACGGTTATTAAAAAATCGGGGCCTGAAGATTGCAATCCAAAAATTCGATCCTTACATCAATGTTGATCCCGGTACGATGAGTCCATACCAACACGGTGAAGTTTTTGTGACTGATGACGGAACAGAAACTGATTTGGACCTTGGTCACTATGAACGTTTTATCGATAATGATCTTAATAAATATTCAAATGTTACAACGGGTAAAATCTACTCTGAAGTTCTTCGTAAGGAACGCCGTGGGGATTACCTTGGTGGGACAGTACAAGTTATTCCACACATCACTAATGCCATTAAGGACAAGATTAAGCGTGCTGGTGAAAGTACTGATGCTGAAGTTGTAATTACCGAAATTGGTGGTACAGTTGGGGACATTGAATCACAACCATTCATGGAAGCTATTCGCCAAATGAAAGAAGAAGTGGGTAGTGAAAATGTATTGTACATCCATACTACCTTAGTACCATATCTTCGTGCTGCTGGTGAAATGAAGACTAAGCCAACTCAACACAGTGTTCGCGAATTACGTGGTTTAGGAATCCAACCTAACATTTTAGTCGTTCGGACAGAGCAACCAATTACTGATGATATGCGGAAGAAGATCGCCTTATTCTGTGATGTTGATCCTAAAGCCGTTGTTGAATCGATGGATGTTCATACCCTTTATGAAATTCCGTTAAACTTACAAAAGCAAGGAATGGATCAATTGGTTGTCGACCACTTTGGTTTAAACGTGCCAGAAGCTGACATGACAGAATGGACTGAAATGGTAAATCATATTGAACATGACTTAACTAAGACCGTTAAGATTGCGATGGTTGGTAAGTATACTGACTTACAGGATGCTTATATTTCAGTTAATGAATCATTACGTCATGCTGGTTATCCTGTCAATGCTAAGGTAAAGATTGACCACTTTAATGCTGAAAACATTACTCCAGAAAATGTTGAAGAGACATTGAAAGACTACGATGGGATTCTTGTTCCTGGTGGTTTTGGAAATCGGGGAGTAGAAGGAATGATCACTGCAATTAAGTATGCTCGGGAAAATGATGTTCCTTATCTCGGTATTTGCTTAGGAATGCAAACAGCATGTATTGAATTTGCACGCGATGTATTGGGCTACACTGATGCAAACTCAACTGAATTTGATACAAACACTAAACACAATATTATTGACTTGATGGCAGATCAAGCGGACATTGAAAATATGGGAGGAACACAACGGCTTGGTGCATATCCATGTAAGCTTAAGCCAGGAACAGTTGCGGCAGCGGCTTATGGTAACCAATCAATGATCAGTGAACGGCACCGTCACCGTTATGAATTCAACAACGACTACCGTCAGGAAATGGAAAACCATGGTTTAGTTATTTCTGGAGTAAACCCAGATCGGAATTTAGTTGAAGTAGTTGAAATTCCTGATAAAAAATTCTTCGTGGCTGCTCAATATCACCCAGAATTCAAGTCGCGTCCTAATCATCCAGAAGGATTATTTGCTGCATTTGTAAAAGCAGCTGCTGAGGACAAATAAAAATTTAAATTGTATAATATATTTAATACAAGAGATGGGGGCAAGAATGTCGCTTCTCTTGTTTTTTGTTTAGTAGAATTGTTAAATTTTAAGTTAAATATGCTAATTTTTGGCCTGACCTTATGATTTTTTTTAAGATTGTTTATAAAAGGTTGTAATTCTCTTGATATTTCATTATCATTACAGTTGACTGTTTTGTAACTGAAATAATCATTAACTTAGCTTAAATGAAAAACAGACTAAAATTTTTAAGTGAGGAAACGCAGAAATGAAGAAAATGATCATTCAAGGAGGAAACCGTCTTTCTGGCGAAGTTACGATCGGTGGTGCCAAAAATAGTACAGTGGCATTAATTCCAGCTGCTATTCTTGCGGATACCCCTGTAGAGTTTGACACGGTTCCAGATATCTTGGATGTTCACAATCTGATGATTATTTTGGAGTCAATGAATGTAAAGTCCGAGTTTAGTCACGGAGTTTTAGATATTGATCCAACACAAATCGTAGAAGCTGAACTTCCAAGCAAGGCAATTAAAAGTCTTCGGGCTTCCTATTACTTTATGGGTGCATTATTAGGTCGTTTCCATCGCGCGACATTAACATTTCCGGGAGGCGATAATATCGGCCCCCGCCCAATTGACCAACACTTAAAAGCATTTAAAGCACTTGGAGCAACCGTTATCGAAGAAAAGGGTACTGTTCATTTAGATGCGCCGAATGGCTTACATGGGTCTCGGATCTTTTTAGATATGGTATCAGTTGGTGCAACGATTAATGCTATCTTAGCAGCTGTTCGCGCTGAAGGAACAACGATTATTGAAAATGCAGCTCGTGAGCCGGAAATTATCGACTTGTCAACATTCTTAAATAATATGGGTGCCAAAATTCGGGGTGCTGGAACCGATACTATCCGTATCACTGGAGTAAAGACACTTCAGTCAATGAATACTCATACAATTATTGCTGATCGAATTGAAGCAGGAACATACCTATCCTTGGCGGCAGCGCTTGGTGATGGGGTTATGATCCATAATGTTATTCCTGAACACTTAGAATCATTTACCAGTAAAATGATTGAAATGGGTGTTGAACTTCAAATCGATAGCGATAAGATTTATGTACCAAAATCCAGTCATTTACATCCGGTTACTGTTAAGACAATGCCATTCCCTGGTTTTGCTACTGATTTACAACAGCCGCTTACCCCATTGATGTCACTTGCTGATGGTGATAGTATGATTGTTGATACCATTTATCCCAAGCGTGTAAAGCACATTTCCCAATTACAAAAAATGGGGATGAAGATTGAAGCACATGATGGGATGATTATCGTTAAACATACAGAAAAGCTTCATGGCGCAGAGGTCTCTGCAGGTGAGATTCGTGCCGGAGCAGCTTTAACCATTGCTGGATTAATGGCAGATGGACAGACTGTAATTAATAATGCCGGAAATATTTTACGGGGTTACGATCGAATTGTATGGAAGCTTAATCGCCTTCATGCCAATGTTTCTATTGAGGACGATTCTTCAGTAAAAATTGGTTAGAAGTTGCGTACTTCTTTAAATCGTGGTATCCTGTTAAAGTTGATTATCTATGTTTCAGGCAATGATTCATGGCAAAAGGAGCGTAATAAATTATGAAACAAGGAATTCATCCAGATTATCATCCAGTAGTTTTTGAAGATTCATCTACTGGTTACAAGTTTCTCTCTGGCTCAACAGCCACTTCAAGTGAAACTGTTAAGTGGGAAGACGGTAATGAATACCCATTAATTCGGGTTGAAGTTACTTCAGATTCACACCCATTCTACACTGGTAAGCAAAAGTTTACCCAAGCCGACGGTGCTGTCGACAAGTTCAACAAGAAGTACGGTCTCAAGTAATCGAACTTCTTACAATTCAAAAAAGCCGGGAAAAGCGAAAGTTTTTCTCGGCTTTTTTGAATTAAGTCCAATAAATCATTATTAACGTTATTTTGCGTCTTTAAGTATTGATCTTTCTCTGCGTATAATATTGATAATTGAGAAAGTGGGGGGCTACCTATGCATGAAAAAATAATTAATCGAATAATTGCCCTGCATCGTTATTCTTTCGTTAGGATAACCCGGCAGACATTAATTATGATTTTTCCCATTGTTTTTATTGGAACGATGGCAAAGATGATTTTAAAAACTGTTTTTAAACCAGATGGCTTTATTTATAATGTTGCTTTTCTCGATGTTATACCACAGAACGTGTTGCGGGTTATTCAATTTGTATTAACTAGCATTAGTCAATTAACTTTAGGGATTCTGGGAATTTATACTGTTTATATGGCAGCAAAGTTTACGGCGAAAAGGTATCGGCGAGACGGTAAATTTGCGGGAATAACAGCTATTCTGACCCTTTTACTAATGTCTTATCGTTATGGTAAGTTTTCCCCACAATTTTCACTTAGCTTTTACCAACGGCTCCTTAGTGGTAACAGTTTGTTAATCGTTTTAATTCTTGGATATGGAGTCGGTCAGCTTTACCGGTGGTTAACTCCACCAAAAGATGGTGATAATACCAATGCGTTGCCGTTATTGAAAGAACGATCATTTAGTTCAATGCTGCCAATGACAATTAGTCTTATTTTTGGAGTGACGGTTGCTCTTTTCTTAAATTCCAACACAATCTATCATGCTTGGTCAACAAGTTACTCCACGTTAGTTACGACTGCCCAAGAGCATCGGCAATTATGGCTGACGTTATTAGCTACGATGGGGTTAACAATATTTGATTGGTTGGGATTAGGCGTTCCATACACCTCGATGGCATTAACATCTGGAGATTCATTTACGGCTAACTTGAACTATGCGCTCGCTCATGGAACTCCGTGGAATGTACCGTATGAGTTTTTAGGCAGTTCTCTTTATAATTCATTTGCTAACTTTGGGGGCGATGGATTGATCCTTGCCTTGATAGTTGCCATTCTGTTAACTTCTAATGGCTCCTATATGCATCGTGTTGCACGGTGGGCGGCCTTACCAACATTATTTAATTTTAATTATGCGGCAATGATTGGCTTACCGGTTGTATTTAATCCATTATTTCTGATCCCATTTGTCTTCTTACCGATTGTAAACATTCTCCTTGCCAGTTTAGCGATTGCGATTCACTTAATACCTTCAACGCCTTACCCGGTTTTGCAGGGGACACCGGGACCGCTTATTAGTTTTTTGGGGACAAATGGTAATTGGGGAATTTTGATTTTTACCTTGGTATTGCTTTTAATCGATATCGCTGCCTATATCCCCTTTGTAAAAATGGCCCTAGTTGTTGAAAATCGCTTAACATTAGCAGAATAGGACGTGATCAGTCATGAAAAGAATGACTAAATCAATTCTCCATACTCGTTTAGTATTGATTGGCCTAATATTGATCTTAGTCCTAATGGCAATTCCAGCATATTTTTGGATGAAAGATACAAATAAATATTTAGCTGCCCAACATAATTCTAGAATGTCACCGATAATTATGGTTCCTGGAAGCTCAGCAACACAAAACCGCTTTAATCCACTTATTCGTAAACTTAACGAAGATAGCCCTAAAAAACATAGTGTGTTGCGCTTAGAAGTAATGAACAGCGGTAAAATTGTTTCGCAAGGATGGATAAATCGCGGCGATAACGAGCCGATTATCGTGATTGGCTTTGAGAATAATCGCGATGGCTATCAAAATATAAAGAAACAAGCGCAAATGGTTAATCAAGCCTTTGAACGATTGACGGAAGAGTATAACTTTAATAACTTTAAGGCGTTTGGCCACTCCAATGGGGGACTAGTATGGACTTATTGGTTGGAACATTACTACCCTGAATATAAAGATGCGATTACAATTAAAAGGCTAATGACACTGGGAACGCCATACAACTTTGCGGAATCTTCTGTTAGTCATCCGACACAAATGTTTTCTGATTTTGTAAAGTATCGGAGTCGGATTCCTAAAAACCTATTAGTTTATTCGGTCGCGGGGACAGAAACTTATACATCGGATGGTCTCGTCCCAGAAGGAAGCGTCGATGCCGGTAAATACATTTATCAAAAACAAGTGGCCCATTATACGAGAATGACGGTCACGGGAAAAGATGCTCAACACTCTAACTTGCCACAAAATAAACAGATTGTACGGTTAATTGAAGAGTATTTGCTTGATCCAAATGACAACGGTAATCCTAATTCGCAAAATAAGCAGAGGGCTACTCAAAATTAATTAAGCAGGTTATACTAAGTTCATAATAAAAAGTAAGGAGCTCAATATCGTGAAAAAAGATAAAAAGCGATCATTTGAATGGTTACGGTGGACAGCGGTTGTTGTACTGTTACTGGTATCAGTTGTCTTAATTTTTAACCAGCAGATTAAGTCTTACTTAGTAGGGAGTTATAAACCTGAGATTACTCGGCAAACGGTTCAAAGCAACCAAAAGAAAAAAGCAACCTATGATTTTCAAAGTGTCAAAGATCTTAACTTGCAAACGGCTGCCAAGGCTCGTGCAAATAAGCAATCGATTAATACCATTGGAGCAATTACGGTTCCGGCTATTAATATGACGATTCCAATTGCTAATGGGGTTGATAATACCACTCTTGCGTTAGCAGCAGGAACCCTTCGTCCAGACATGAAGATGGGGGAAGGCAACTATGCGTTAGCTGGTCATAATATGGCCCATGGGAGCAAAATCCTCTTTTCTCCATTGTACTATCATGCTAAGGTAGGGCAGATGATTTATATCACCAACATGGATCGCGTTTATGAATATAAGATTTATCAACGTGAATTCATTGCGGCAACCCGGGTTGATGTGGTAGACAATACGCCGGAAAAGATTATAACTTTGATTACTTGTGACGCTACCGGGGCTAATCGGTTGATGATCCGCGGTAAATTTGTTAAATCAGAACCATTTACGAAAGCACCACAAAATGTGCAAAAGAATTTTAGCGAGAAATATACAACAGGTCGTTAAAGGGAGCGAGACAGAAGTCACTTGTGACTTCGTTTTTCGACGCGAAGCAAGCCTCTGGGAGCCCCCGCAAGCAACAATAGGCCTCCAATGTTCGGTTTTTGAGCCGGACGTTGGAGGCCATTGTTGTACTGCGTATTTGCTTTTTATGAAAGTAACTTAACTTATATCACGGCCCTTTTTTGTTTGCAAATTTTTAGCAATATTTGTAATCCATTCCAAATTAAGAAAAAGGTGGATTATAGAATGAAGTTAGCCACCCAGTTGGTGGTAAATAAAAAACGCCATTCGGCGTGACATCAGGTATCATATTAAGTGAA
>NZ_LN887407.1:0-249 GCF_036621895.1 Limosilactobacillus reuteri subsp. porcinus | reverse complement strand
GATAAACTCACAAAATTATGGGCTGATGATGTGGCTTTGAAATGGCTCACACAGTGAGGTGTTTTGAATTATGGCAACGGTCAAAGTTACTTCAATCAAACGAGCTAGTGAACGGTTTGATTACATGCAAGAAGAAGCCCATTTCGTTGATGAGTATGTTGGTTCACGGAATGCAGAAATAGGCGGTAACGTTAATCCAAAAATAGCACCTCAACTATTTGACAAATTAGCACGTGCGAATGGAAACAA
>NZ_LN887406.1:0-11213 GCF_036621895.1 Limosilactobacillus reuteri subsp. porcinus | reverse complement strand
CGCAAATTTATGGATAAAATTATCCTCCCAAATAGTATCAAACCTATTAATCCAAAAATAATTTTACTGCTATTGGAATAATTCTTCAAATGCATATAATCATTTCTAGTTGGCGCTTGTTTTAATCAGATAAAGCGAACCAAAAACTGCAATCAAGGCATAGATTGCTCCAACGTATCCAATCTGGTTAATTTGAACAAAATTAATACTGATTGAGGCGGTCAAGGAGCCAATCGATACCCCCACGTTAGTACAAATCGGGTTTAATGAAGAAGCCAAATTCATTGCTTCTGGATACTCTCGATCAGCAATATTCAGAAACATTACTTGCAGAATTGAACCGGGCATTCCTAGGACAAAACAAATAACACACAATAACAGGATCCCTAACCATGCAACATGGAACATTGCATTCATCAACAATAAACAAATAAGGACGGTGCTACTAATAACAATAAGTTTAGTGATCCCAAAACGATTTGCGATTACGCCGGCACATATATTACCAAGAATAAACGTAATTCCAATAAGTCCTAATAGCCATGTTAAGTTAGTCGTACTAAACCCAAGAACATTGGTAATAATTGGGCGAACATAAGTATAGAAGGTATATTCAGCTGACATTAATGTTACCATTACGATAACCCCAAGAATTATTCGCCGATCCTTAAAAAGTTGAACTTGGTTACTTAACGAAGCATTTTCTTGACGACTGTCCCGTGGTATCAGCCAATATAAAAAGCCACAAATAATTACGGTTAAAACCGAAATGAGGGCAAAACTATCCCGCCAAGAAAAAGCATTACTAATTGCCGTTCCAACGGGGACTCCTACAATCGTAGCAATACTAAAACCAGCGAAAGTTGAAGCGACCAGCATTGCCCGTTTTTCAATTGGCGCAATCATACTTACAAATACAAGAATCAATGAAATAATTGTCCCCGCGACCGCAGCTGTTACAATCCGCGAAACAAATAGCCAAAATAGGTTAGGCGCAACTGCGGTTAAAGTGTTACCGATTAAAAAGATCAGCATTAGCACCATCAAAACCTTAAAACGATCAAACTTACCTGTCAAAGTGGTAATTAAAGGCGTGCAGATAGCATAAATAATTGCAAAACTAGTAACTAAAAAGCCAACCGTTGATAATGAAGCATGGTAACTTTTGGCAATATCAGAAATAACCCCCACAACCATAAATTCATTACATCCTAATAAAAATGCGGTTAAGACAAAAACAACGGACTGCAAGCGAAATTTAGACATATTCTTAGCTCCTTTCGTATAAAAAAATGCTGGAAAAATACCGATAAAATCAGTATTTTTTCCAGCAACCTACCTTCGAACGTACCTTTTGATAAACAAAAGGCATATCTACAAAATGTAGTATAGCAAAGGATTATTTGAGTTTCAATTCTTCTTGAAAGATAGTATCTGTCACATTTTTATAGATCGCCTAAAGTATACATCTTTCTACATAGTTTATATAGTAGAAGCATACCCTTTTTTGCTGTAAATATTACTTAAAATATCGTACAATGTTAGTGAGGTGATTAATCATGATGAAGATGTCAATAAAACCCGTTTCTGCTTTACGTGATTACAATAAACTACTAAAAGAAGTAGATGCTGATAATCCAGTATTTTTAACTAAAAATGGTTATGGAAAGTATGCGATTGTTGATATTGAAAGTTATGATCGATTTGTAAATGGCATGAAAGTTCTTAAGGATCTTCAAGAAGCCTCGGCTGAAAGTGGATTATACACGCTAGACGATGTATTTGGAGAGCTTGATAAATGAAAAATTATCAAATAGGATTTAGAGGTGCAGCAAAGCGAGATGTTGATAATCTGTATCAATATCTTATTCATAAGTTTAATAAGCAGACTGCTGATAAGGTGAGTGGTTCTCTGAAACATTCAATTGAACGTTTATCGGCAATGCCAGGATTGGGTAAAGATGCTGCAGAGTTATCTGAATTATTAGCTGGCTATCGTTTTTTACCATTGAAGCGCAACACGGTTTTTTATCGTGTTCATGATGATAAACAATTAGTTGAAATTTTGCGCATTTACGATAATCGTATGGATATTATTGCGCATTTATTGAATGACAGATAGCAGTAATACTTCATCCGAGATCTAGCAAGGTATTTCTAATATATTTGTAGAAAGTTATTTTGATGAGGTATTTAGACTTCACTAAACACAAAAGTCCCTCGGTAGTCGTCCATAATTACCAAGGGCTTTATTTGTCTGTCACGTGGATTACTATGCTCCTTATACGCTTTCTGAACTAACTAGTAATAATCGTCAAGAAATTGGGCATTAATCTCTTTTAGGCTCATAAATAGAGCAGGTAGCTATTAGCTACACAAAGGTTTTTCCTAGTATAATGTGGATAATTAGATATATTATTCATAATAAAGGAATGATAATTAATGACAGTAGATGGAATTAATCTTGATAAAATTAAAGAACAAACAGCAACAGGTTTAACCGAATTATTGGATCAAGCTCAGTTAGAAAAAGATGACCTCGTAGTGTTAGGTCTTTCAACTAGTGAAGTCCATGGCGGAATAATCGGAAAGGACTCTAACATTGAGATTGCCTGGGCGATTGTTTCGACAGTTGTTAATATCTTACGAAAACACCAACTCCATTTAGCAGTCCAAGGTTGCGAGCACCTTAATCGGGCACTTGTTGTCGAACGAAATGTAGCTAAGGAGCGCAGCTTTGAACAAGTTACTGTCTTCCCTTCGCTCCATGCAGGTGGTGCAGGACAAATTGCTGCTTTTGAAAACTTTAACGATTCGATTGAAGTTGAACACATTACTGCTGAAGCCGGCATGGACATCGGTGATACCTCGATTGGCATTCATGTTAAGTTTGTCCAAGTTCCAGTTCGCACTTCGATAAAACAAATCGGACTGGCTCATACGACTTATCTCCGCAACCGATCAAAATTGATTGGTGGTGCGCGCGCAAAATACGAATGGGATCCGTTTGACAATAAATAATTTTAATTATGAGGCTGCGAGAAAACTTTTTCAACAGCCTCTTTTTTTATACGAATCTTGTTACGATATCGTGGAAATCCTTGTAGACTAGCTTTGCATTGTAGCCATCCTTGCGGGAGTGGGACTAAAAACTCGCAAGCAAGTTTAATTCTATTCCCTTTTTCGTTCAATTATTTAACTTTCCGATTACCCAATTCCCAAAAAGCGAGGGCCGAGGCAGCCGCCACATTTAAGGAATCAACGCCTGTAGCCATCGGGATCTTAATTGTAAAATCACTCTGCGTAATTGTATTTTCTCTTAATCCCGGCCCCTCTGAACCAAGGATAATGGCTAATCTATCCACCTTAGCTAACTGAGGATCATCAATATCAACCGTGTTATGACGGAGCGCCATCGCGGCTGTTTTGTAGCCAGCTCGATGAAGAAGATCAACTCCTTCTGACTGCCAAACTTTAGCATCAACATAGGTCCACGGTACTTGAAAAACCGTTCCCATAGCTACCCGTGAGGCCCGGCGATAAAGGGGATCAGCTGAGTCGCTCGTTACAATTACCCCATCAATTCCGAGAGCTGCGGCTGAGCGAAAAATCGCCCCAATGTTGGTGGGATTAACAACACTTTCCAGGATTGCGATACGCGGATGGTCACTGGGCATAGTAGCCAAAAAATTATTTAGACTTGGCCGTTCGACACGGTGCATAGCTGCTAATGCTCCTCGTAAAAGATTATAACCACCACCAGCCAACTGCCGAAGTAATTTACTATTAACTACATAAATTGGCGTTTGTTCTAATCCCCTAGTTTGGTTAATTGCCATCTCATGATCCAAATCAGCCAAGTCGCGCTCTAGTTCCTTTTCTTCTATTAAAAGAGATGCTGGCCGATAACCTGCTCGTAAAGCTCGTTCAATCACTTTGGGACTTTCCGCAATAAATAAACCCGGATTAGGTTCAAGAGCATGAAAAAGTTGTGCTTCATTAAGTCGCATATAAGGATCTAAATCTGATCCTGTAAGATCTGTAAGAAAAATTAAATTATGCATATTGAATTTACCTTATCTTAAAAACTGAATTAGTTTAGTATACTCTTATTTTCGACCTTTTTCATGACGGTTATTTTATAACGAGTTTCGTTTGCCGATTAGTAATAAAATCACGTTGAATCAAAAGAGAAACAATCATTGCTAAAGCATCAATAATTATGAAAACAATTAAGGTGACATAGTAATTGTGGAGAACTTGGTGTGTGTAAGAAAGAAGAAGGGGTCCCACCATCCCAGCAATTGCCCAGGCAGTTAAGATATAGCCATGAATAGCTCCAAGTTCTTTTGTCCCAAAAACGTCACCGAGATATGCCGGAATCACAGAGAATCCCGCCCCATAACAAGACATTAATAAGCACAACGCTAATGCAAAGATAAATGGCGCCTTAAATAAAAGAAGAACAAAGAGCATCACAATATCAAGAACAAAAATCAAACTATAGGTAAGTGGCCGGCCAATAAAATCTGATAAAGTTGCCCAAGCTAGACGACCAAAACCATTAAATAGACCAATGATACCAACCATTACGGCAGCCGCATTCGCTGTCATTGTCGTCATGTCCTGGGCCATTGGTGAAGCAGCTGAAACTAGCCCAATTCCGGTAGTGATATTAATAAAAAACATAAACCATAGGAAGGCAAATGTCCGTGTCCGCAAAGCCTGATTAGCAGTTAATTCGCGACCAGTCAAACTTATCCGTTCAGCATTCTTAGCAATCGCTGGAGGGAGTTCATGTGATCGTGGCTTCTTGATAAATTGGGCAGCAACCAGCATTACAACAAAATAAAAGCCTCCGAGAATGTAGAAGGTATTTACAACGCCAACGTTCGCCATTAAACTTTGCGCAATTGGCCCCGTAAGCATCGCTGCAAAACCAAAACCCATAATCGCTAAACCAGTAGCTAGTCCCCGCTTATCGGGAAACCAACGCACGATAGTAGAAACCGGGGTTACATATCCTGACCCTAATCCTAAGCCACCTATTACTCCATATGCGACATATAATAACCATAATTGATGAGACTGAATTGCTAATCCCGTTAAGGCAATCCCACTCCCATAGCAAATACTTGAAATAGTTCCAGTAACTGTTGGCCCAAATTTTTCTACTAAACGCCCCATAAAGGCAGCTGACATCCCCAAGCAAAAGATAGCTAAGCTAAATGCAAACGATACTGAAGTTTCCTTCCAGCCTGTATATCCAGAGATTGGTTTGGTAAACACACTCCATGCATAGACACTACCAATCATCAAATGCAAAATTACTCCTGCAATAGCTACTCCATAACGATTTCTTGTTTTCGGCATCTTCACTACTCCTTCTCTACATAATTTACGAACTTTTTCATAAATTAAGCTCTATAAGTTCGTCTATTTAAAAATATCATAGAGCAACTAACTTATCAATAAGAAAAAAAACGAACAATCTAATTTAGCGATAGCATTTATTACTGCTTGAAACTTACCTTTAATAGCAAAAAACACCCAGCTTTTACACTGGATGTTTCTCATTGGCAAATATGTTATTTTTAATTGAGTTGACTTAGTTTTAAAACTACCAAAGTACCATCATATCGCAGTTCCAACTCTAAGTTACATTATATAATTCTATTCGTGCTTAATGAATTAATCGCAATCAAATCTCAACTAAAAGTGTTGTTTGATGCCAATGGGAAAATCTTAAATGACGTGCAATGTTTAGTTGTAAACGATGAGTTAATCGTGCAAGACATAAATGGTGATCGCTTTAAATATAGTACGAAGGAGCCTGGAACCCTAAGGATCCAAAAAGCACTTTTCAACCAGAAGCGTACTATAATTGAAAATTGCCTTTATGGCGTTGATATAAATCCTAACTCTGTAAATATCTGCCGATTGCGTCTCTGGATCGAGCTCTTAAAAGATGCCTATTATTCAGAAACCGGTAGCTTAACTACTCTACCTAACATTGACATCAACATTAAAGTCGGTGATAGTTTAATCCGTCGCTTTGATTTAAACGCTCACTTCGATATGCGGAGAAATAACTTTAAAGACTATTTGTCATTAGTTAAGAAGTACAAGAACACTAGTAACAAAACTGTTAAGGCTGATATTAACAAAGAAATTCAAAACATAAAGAATGAATTCTTTGGCAGTTTTAAAACCCCTGCTGGAGAGAGGCTTGACCGTGCGCAAGCTAGAATGAATAAAGTTGGACAGGGCAATTTATTCCACGAAACCAACCTTAAAGAATTAAAAGCCAAGGCTAAAAAGGCTCAGGAAGCATACGAAAAAGCAAAAAACAGTCCAGTATTTAATCATAGCATGGAATGGCGAATGGAATTTCCAGAAGTCTTAGATAGTAATGGTGATTTTGTGGGCTGGGATCTTGTAATTGCTAATCCGCCATACATCTTTGCAAGAAACTAGTCTTTTGATAATTACACGAAGCAATACTATTTAAGTCATTACACAGTTGATGAGTATCAGGCAAATACCTATACCTTGTTTATGGAGCTTGGATACAATTTGCTAAAACAAGGCGGTACTTTTGCTTACATCATCCCGAACAATATGCTGACTATTCATAGTAATCAGAAAATACGTGACTTCCTAATTAACAAAACGGGGTAACTTGAGATTATTAACTCCATGGACAAGCTTTTTACCGACGCCAATGTTGATAATTGCTTGGTATTCTTTAAAAAAGAATGTCCAAATACCATTACTGTGGGAGAGTTAGATCATGGAGAATACAAATTATTTGGCACGGTCCCTAGTGATTTCTTTGGGAACGAAAAACCTATCTTTAGTATTTCTATGGTGAAATACAAGGCTACCATAGATGCTTTTTGGAAGATGAACTTAAGTAAAGCTCTTAGTAACTATGCTGATGTAAAAACGGGAATAAAAGCATATCAGGTAGGCAAGGGTCTTTCCAAGTTGCACCCAGGTTCAAAATGACTAAAGAAGATAGAGACGGTCGCGTGTTTCATAGTAAAACTAAAATTGACAGTTATTATTTACCGTATATAAACGGCAATAATGTTCAACGATATTATTTAAAACCAAGTACAGAATATATACAGTACACCGATGGACTAGCAGAACCACGTAGATCAACCAATTTTACAGAGCCCAGAATCTTAGTGCGCCAAATACCAAATAAAAATGAATACGCAATTGATGGAGCGTTTGCTGATACAACCATCATCAATGATATTAATTCGATGATAGTTGAAAATACTAAGGGCATTGACATCCTTGCTATCCTTGGAATTCTTAACTCCAAGCCAATAACTTTATGGTTTCTAATGAAATTTGATAAGTTTCAGTGTAGACTTTTTCCTCAGTTTAAGGTTAATGAATTGGCACAATTTCCTATTCCAGAGTTGACCGATGATGCCGAGAAAGAACTCTCTACATTGGTATCTGAAGCAATGGATAAAAGAAAACACGGGCAAAATATTTCCAAAGAGAATGAGCGCATAGATGAACTGGTAATAAGTGCTTTCAATTTAAACGAAAGCGAAAAACAGTCCATTAGAGACTTCAAGTTTTGACCAGGTAAAACCAATATTTTATAAAGATATGATTGTTAATCCTGTATTCAGAAATTTGGAATAATAATAAAATTTAAATGGATTGTCAGTTTACCTTAAAAAAGTAAATGTGCGGTAAGAATTTAGGGAGTCCAAGGGACCGTCAGCTTTTAAAAGTAAACGGTTGCTAATAATTTTGTGCAAGCGGTTGCATCAGGTGGCCGATAGCAGTATTATGTAAGCGTAATCATTACAGACTTATTAATTATCGATGGAGGTACTATTATATGAGCGAGAAAAAGTTAAATAAAAATTTGCCGTCCCTCGCGTTTTCAGTATTAATGCTGATGACGTTTGGGAACCTGGGGACTTCGATGGCCTTTGCTTTGCAGAGTGCTAACATGGGGCGGATCTTCCAAACCCTGGGGGCGGACCCAACCAAGCTAGGATGGTTTTTCATCCTGCCGCCATTAGCAGGGATGGTTGTTCAACCACTGGTCGGCTACTTTTCCGACCGGACCTGGATTCCTAAAATTGGGCGGCGGCTCCCTTACTTGATTTTAGGGACGATTGTGGCTGTCATTGTGATGTGCCTGTTGCCGAACTCCGGCTCGTTTGGTTTCAAGACTTCGACTGCGCTATGGTTCGGCGCGGTAGCCATCCTATTTATGGACCTGTCTTCAAATATGTCGATGCAGCCATTCAAGATGATGATTTCTGACATGGTAAACGATGAACAAAAGGACCAGGCTTGGTCATGGCAGACGATTTGGGGAAACATCGGGTCCGTTGCCGCTGACCTCTTCCCGTTTTTCTTGACCTGGATTGGGGTTAAGAATATTGCAGCTAAGGGTGAATTACCAGATTCTGTTAAGTGGTCATTCTATATTGGAGCTGCGATTTTAGTTGTTTCATCAATCTTTACTATTTGGAAAGTTGACGAATATGACCCAGAGACTTATGCCAAGTACCACGGCTTAGACCAAAATGCTAATATTAGTGAAAACTTCTTCACAATTGTTAAACACGCGCCCAAGGTTTTCTGGACGCTGGGAATTGTTGAATTTTTCTCTTGGAGTGGTTTCCAATACCTGTGGACTTATGGTGCAGGGACGGTAGCCCAAAACATCTGGCACACTACGAATGCTTCTAGCGCTGCTTACCAAGCTGCCGGAAACTGGTTTGGTGTCCTGTCTGCTGTTGAAGTCGGGGTAGCAATTATTTACGGATTGGTTTTGCAAAAGCTGAATGACCGAATTCGGAAACCTGCCTACGCCTTAGGAATGGTCCTGGGTGCCCTCGGCTTCTGGGGCTTATCTGTTGCGCCGACTAAGCTATTATCGTTCGTTGCTTTTATTGGTATCGGGATGTGCTGGGTTACGATCAACTCTATCCCGTTCACTATCCTGACGAATGCCCTGGATGGTAAGCATGATGGTACTTACATGGGGTTATTCAACTGCTGGATCTGCTTCCCACAGATTGTTGCTTCTATTTGCTCCTTTGCCCTTTATCCGTTATTGGGCAACTACATTCCACACATGCTGGTCGTATCTGCTGTCCTAGCACTGATTGGGGCATTTGCGGTTTACGTTGTCAAGGAAACCTCTGTTGAAAAGGGAGATATTGAATAATGAATCTTGCTGCTATCTACCACCGGCCGGAAAGCGAAATGGCCTTTCTTTATGACTCTCAGACGATGCATATCCGTTTACGGACTGCTAAAGATGACGTAAAAGCGGTCCAGCTATTGCACGGTGACCCTTACAGCCTTCGCAGCCTGGCGGGAATTAAACCGCCATTTTATACCAAACCGACGCCGATGAAGAAAATCTTGTCAGATGACCTCTATGATTATTGGCAGATTGCGGTTACCGAGCCGAAAAAGCGCTTGGCGTATGCCTTTGACATCACTGGCGCTGATGGGACGAGGGCGGTTTATACCGACCGGGGCTACCTTCAGCCAGATGACCACGCGGCCTTGAATGATTTAAATACCTACTTTCGGATGCCCTTCTTCCAAGAGATTGATATGTTTCATGCTCCAGAATGGGTAAAGAAAACGGTTTGGTACCAGATTTTCCCCGAGCGCTTTGCCAATGGTGATCAGTCCAACGACCCTGCTGGTACTAAAAAGTGGAATGCCAATGACCATCCTGGTCGTCAGGATTTCTATGGCGGTGACTTGCAGGGTGTACTGGACCACCTTGACCACCTTCAAGCATTGGGTGTCAATGGGATCTACTTTAACCCGCTTTTTAAAGCCCCTTCTAACCATAAGTATGATACAGAAGACTATTACCAGATTGATCCTCACTTTGGTGACGCCGCCTTATTTAAGGAAGTGGTCGCCCAGGCTCACAAGCGGGGGATTAAGGTAATGCTAGATGCCGTCTTTAACCATATTGGTGATAAGTCGCCGCAGTGGCAGGACGTTCTTAAAAACGGCCAAAACTCGAAATATGCTGATTGGTTCCATGTTAATAAGTTCCCAGCAACTTACACGCCGACCAAGAACTTTGAATTTACCCCGGATGCAACTTACGATACCTTTGATTACACACCGCATATGCCGAAACTCAATACAGCTAACCCAGCAGTGCAGGATTACTTGTTGGGAATTGCCAAATATTGGATTGAGGAATTTGATATTGATGCTTGGCGGCTGGATGTGGCCAATGAAATTGACCACCACTTCTGGAAGAGGTTCCACCAGGAGACAACGGCCCTCAAACCAGATTTTTATATCCTAGGTGAGATTTGGCATACCTCGCAGGCGTGGCTGAACGGGGACGAATTTAGCGGGGTAATGAACTACAGCTACACCGGTGCTATTTTGGACCACTTCATTAACCACCGGCTTAGTGCGGAACGAATGATTGATCAGCTTAGCAACCAGCTGATGAAGTACCGTGACCAGACTAATCAGATGATGTTTAATGTCTTGGATTCTCATGATACAGCGCGAATTATGACTCAGGCCCACGATAACCGGGACCTAGTCAAGCAAACTTTTGCCTTTACATTCTTGCAGCCTGGAACACCGTCAATTTACTATGGCACCGAGTACGGCATGGATGGAGACAATGATCCGGACTGTCGGAAGCCAATGAACTGGGCGCCAGACGATGATGCTCAAGAAATGCTTGCATATTTTAAGAAGCTAGTCGCATTGCGTCGTGACTATGCTGACCTAATTGCAGGCGGGACAATTGCATTTAATGTCCTGCCAATCGGGGTGGTGGAAGTTTCCCGTACAGGTGCTGGGAAAGTGCTTAAAGGACTCTTTAACACCACGGGTGCACCAGCGGAGTTAGCAACCAGGGGCCAACTGCTTCTTAGTCAGGGAATGCAGGGGCACCAGCTGGCTCCAGACGGTTTTGCGATAACAATTGAATAACGAGTAGCGGGATGACTGGACAGCCAGCCGCTGCATTCTTATCATTAAAATAGCAAAGAGGTCGGGTTATTTCCCGGCCTCTTTTTAGTTATTTAAATTAATTTGATAACATAAGTAGGCGTACAATACCCCTTAGGGTTGAGGCTGGGAAAAAACTCCTAGTCCAAAATAAAAACCGGATGATGAATTTTTTGAACAATTCATCATCCGGTTTTTATGTACAC
>NZ_LN887405.1:0-531 GCF_036621895.1 Limosilactobacillus reuteri subsp. porcinus | reverse complement strand
GCAGAAGACGGCATACGAGATTCAGTTGTTCCGTAAGTAGGATATTCTTGTTTTAAATTACCTAATGAAAAAGAATAATTGTTGTCATCCACATATGAAGTAACTGGCCGATACGTATTTTCGACTAAATAATCGTGATTAGGACGGTCAGGAACACGTTGACCAAAGAAAAGCTGCCCTAATTGATCGTTACGAAGAATCTTGATAATGTAACTTATTTGATTATTGTATAAGTGAAATTCACGACTCATTTGGTGATACTTAATAGGCATAGATGATAACTTCCTTTCGAATTTATTGTTCACCCTTAGTTTAGCGCTTTCATTATTGAGAGATCGTGAATTTTGTTGGTAAAACAATGCTAAATGTTAGATTATTCTAAGTATGATTGAAGCCCTGAGTGTTCCAGTTGCATGCTTAAATTTTAACGTAATCCGAATTTGATTTTGAATAAATGGCAAAACGTAAATGAATAATTTAAAATAGAAACAGGATAAGATGGAGAAAGAAAAAAGGGGCTTTAATTATGAA
>NZ_LN887404.1:0-961 GCF_036621895.1 Limosilactobacillus reuteri subsp. porcinus | reverse complement strand
TCACTGATGAGCAACTACTTTTTTTCTAACTTAAATTGACATTTCGGGCTTTTAAATATCTTCGGGAATTTATTCAACTTGAAGAAAAGAAAAGGTTAGCTAAAAAAGATGTGACAGATTTACTGAAATGATGAGATAATACTAGGAAGGATGGGGTGATGATGGTGGAAAAAACTAAAAAGAAACGATACCATATTGGGTTAATTACATTTACCATATTACTGGTAATCTTATTAGGGATTTTAGGGGTGAATTATAAACGTTTTGCTAGTAAGCAACTTAACCCAGTTCGTGATAATAAAGTAGTAAAAAAGGATTCGCCCAAAATAACTAAGACTATAAAAGTTGTTGGGTCATATCGAGATGATCAAGATGGTGCAGCTATTGTCTTAAATGAAAATGGAACAGGTCGCTATGTTTATGCGGATAAGAATAATCCAGATACGGATGATACTTTAACTTGGCGTAAAGAAGGAGAACACTATCTTATAAATTTGGAAGATCGTGACGTGACTAATCCGCTTACTGCAACGCTTGATAATAATAGACTAGTTATTACGGGTAGTAATGGCTGGAATACTGAAACGTTCCAAAAGGTTAATGAAGAATTAAACCTTCAACAATTTTTGAGTGATATGCATAAAAAATAAAATAAAGACTTGCAAAGGATTTGAAGATAGGATATAATAAAACTCCTGTCAGCGATAGGAGATGGATAATCGCTTGAAACTTCTTAGATTCATTTAATTAGTTGCAAAGTGTCAATAATAATTTGAAAAAAGTTATTGACATCCTATTGATGACATGATATATTAATAAAGTTGCTGATTGAGTTATCGATCAAAAGAAATTCAAAATTAATTAAAATTTCTTCTTGACAAGCTAATCTGATATATGATATAATAAACACGTTGGTTGGCTGCTTGATTAGCCAACAGATAGACCTTTGAAAACTGAACAA
>NZ_LN887403.1:0-459 GCF_036621895.1 Limosilactobacillus reuteri subsp. porcinus | reverse complement strand
TTTTTCAAGCAGAAGACGGCATACGAGATTTCGCCGTTCTTATCAGTTGAGACTAAGTACCACTCACCATCATCAGTACCACGCTTTGCAGCTTCATCAGTAGATAAGGTAATAGTTTCTGGAGTTGTAACGGCAGCAAATTTCTGGTCATCTGCTGTCAAGCCAGTACTCTTATCAGCATTTACAGTCCAAGTGATTACGGGAAGCATACCATTATTCAATGCATCAACAAACCATTCACCATTTACATTTTGTCTAGCATTAACTCTTTGACCCGTAACAGCATCAGTATAGTAAGTGCTACTAGTCAAAGTGACATTTTGAGTTGTATCATCTTGTAATTGCTTACCATTTTTATCATTTGCTACATAGTGAATTGTCCGCGTTGCTGTCTTAGTATCAGTATGTGCAATAGCCTTATTCGTAGTTAAGTGAATTGTATATACATACTTAGCGTCA
>NZ_LN887402.1:0-7496 GCF_036621895.1 Limosilactobacillus reuteri subsp. porcinus | reverse complement strand
TTTGACGGGTGGTTATGATTTAGAAAATATGATCACGAAATAGTCCCACTACTTTACCAAGGATTTTTACATTGTCTAAGAAGATTGGCTCCATCGTATCATTTTCTGGCTGTAAACGAAAACGTGTTTTTTCTTTATAGAATCGTTTACAAGTAGCTTCATTATCATCATTCATTGCAATAACGATATCACCATTTTTAGCGGTGGATTGTTTACGCACAATTACTTGGTCGCCATTAAAAATCCCTGCTTTAATCATACTAGTTCCACGAATGGTAAGCATAAACAAATCATTATTATCTTGAATAGAAGGAGGTATCGGGAAAAACTCAGTAGCATTTTCAACTGCTAAAATTGGTTGCCCAGCCGTAACAACACCAAGCATTGGAATTTCTTTTTGAATCGGTTTTACACCTAAAATATCAAGTCCCTTGGGTGTGATCTCAAGTGCTCGAGGTTTAGAAGGGTCTTTTTGTAAGAATCCTTGTTCAATTAAGCGAGAGATGTGTCCATGGACTGTTGAAGTTGAAGACAGTCCAACAGCACTACAAATTTCACGAACAGTCGGTGGATAGCCATGATCTTCAACTTGTTTATGAATATAATTTAGGACGGCCATTTGTTTATTTTTTGCTACCTTTGCCATATTGACACCTCATTATCATTAATTGTGTTAAGCTTATCATAGATAGATGCATATTTCAAACGTACGTTCGTGATTTGCATTAATTTTATAAAATAAGTAAAATCGACTTTATTAAGGAGATGATTATAATGGCTGAATCGAAAGAACAAGATGCTTTATTGAAGCGAATTAATGAACTTGCTCATAAGAATAAAGAAGAAGGTTTAACTGAGGAAGAAACTAAAGAACGAGATCGTTTACGTAAGGAATACCTAAAGAACTTTAGAGAAGCAATGCGTAGTAATATTGAAATGATGCGGATTTTTGATAAAGAAGGTAAAGAGGTTACTCCTGAAAAGGTTCGTGAAATTCAACGTAAAAAAGGACTTCGTGACGATTAACAGCGATTTGCTCTTTTCAAAAATTGCTCTTTCGTGTAAGATGGATAGGTAACGAGCAAAGGAGGAAGTAATTGTGGGTATGACGATCATGCTAATGATTCTTGCATTATTAGTCGGTTTGGTTATCGGCTTCTTTGGTGCACGTAAATACATGGAAAACTACCTCCGCAATAATCCACCGATTTCGGAAGAGATGCTGCGGACGATGATGCTTCAAATGGGACAAAAACCATCAAGTCGTAAATTACATCAAATGATGCAAGCGATGAAAGCACAAGCTAAAAAGTCAAATCGTAAATAATATAAAAGGATGTGATTTTTATCACATCCTTTTATATTGGAAATTAAAATTCATCATTCTTCGGCTTTGGAGGAACAATATATTTATAATTGGGATCAATTTGTCTATCTAATTGGTCAAAGGCGTCTTGCATTTGCTTTTCTAAGTCAGCCTGTACTTCGGGAGTGAGCCGTTGCTTTCGGTCAATATAAATAGGCTTCCCAAATGCAATTTGGCGCGGCTTACGGGTAAATAGCTGGCCAAATTTTAGGGGTCCCTGGTAAACAGCAGGAACTAAGGGGACGTTTGCCATTTTAGCGATCACGGTGGCCCCGCCTTTTAATTTAGATGAGTAGCGTGATCCGCTAGGGAAAATAATGGTCGATAAGTCAGTCTTCTTTAAAATTGTAACCGGCTTTTTAATAGCAGACGGACCTGGATTTTTCCGATCAACCGGATAGGCATTTAGTGCTTTTAAGAATTTGCTAGCAATTGGATTCTTAAAAAGTTCTTTTTTAGCCATGAAGCTAAATTTTTTGGGCCATACGGCAAGCGCTAGTAAGACAGGATCCATCCAAGTACGATGAGGTGCAATAATAATATAATTGCCTTCAGGGATGTTTTCCCGATTGTATATTTTAGGTCGTCCGTTAATCAAATTTAAAAATGGATTAACGATTTTAACGAGGAAAGTGTACAACATGTCAATCTTCCAATCTATAACAAAATTAAGTTTTCGTTCCTCAGTATGACGAAAAAAAGTGGATCTTGCAAGTACAAAAATAATGGAGGACATAATGGAAAACAGAAATATTTTAAAAAAGGATGAAAGAATTGATCAGTTATATAGTCAGGATGTACGGATAATCCAAAATCCCCATTATTTTGCTTTTTCGTTAGATGCTGTCTTATTAGCAAACTTTGTGCGTCCCAATCATCGACAGAAATTAAAAATTGTTGACTTGTGCGCTGGAAATGGGGCAATCGGCATTTTTCTCCACGATAAGCTTGGCGGAACATTTACCGAAGTTGAATTACAACCACAGATTGCTGATATGGCTGAACGGACAATTTTGCTAAATGATTTACAAGATCGTTATACCGTCATTAATGATGATATCGCAAACGTTAATGATTATATTTCTAAGGACTCGATTGATATTGTCCTTTGTAATCCTCCTTATTTCCCAGTTACAGCCCAAAGCCAGAAGAATCCAAATAAAGCTTTAGCGATTGCTCGTCACGAAATAGCGACTGATTTAGTGACAGTTGTTAAAAAGATGAATGGCTTATTAAAAATGAATGGTCATGGGTATCTTGTGCATCGTCCAGATCGTTTAGGTGAGATTTTACAAGTGTGTCAGGAAAATAGATTAGCACCTAAAAGAATTCAATTTATTCATCCTAAACCTGATCGTGATGCGAATATTTTGTTGCTTGAAGTGATTAAGGATGGCCGGCCTGGAGGAGTAAAAGTAGTACCACCATTGATTGTTCATGGAGCAGATAACGAGTATACTCCAGCGGTTCAGGAGTTATTATATGGCAAGTGAGAAATACTATATTTATGTATTGTATTGTGCAGATAATAGCTTTTATTGTGGCTTTACCAACAATGTTAAACGGCGCTTTCATACCCATCAAACTTATCAAGGGGCAAAATATACTCGTGTGAAAAAGCGTCATCCGCTAAAGCTTATTTATTCAGAGGAATTTGAATCAAAGCATGATGCCTTAAGTGCGGAATATTATTTTAAACATCAAACCCGCCGCCAAAAAGAAAAATTTTTACTAGACCATGGTGTTAATTTATTGAAACTACGGAGGAATTAAGATGAAGATTTATATGTATGGTGTTTATCAGGATGAAGTCCCTTACATTGAAGAATGGCAAGAGGAACATCCTGAAGTAACTGTAGACTCAACAACTAAACTTTTAGACGAAAGCACAGTCAACTTGTCTAAAGGAAGCGATGGAGTAGTAGTATTCCAGCAAAAGCCTTATTCAGACGAGGCCTTACGTCAATTAGCGTTTAATGGTATTACAAAGATGTCATTGCGGAATGTTGGGGTTGATAATCTTAATCATGAATTAGTACGAGAACTTGGTTTCCAAATTACTAACGTACCAGTTTATTCCCCAGCTGCAATTGCTGAATTTTCAGTTACTCAAGCACTCAACCTTTTACGTCGAACAAAAGAATTTTATTTAAAATTAGCAAAAGGAGATTATAACTGGGCACCGCATATTGCTAAGGAAATGAATAAGCAGGTTGTCGGGATAGTTGGAACAGGAAACATTGGATCCACAGCAGCTAAAATCTTTGCTGGTTTTGGTGCAAAAGTGATTGCATATAGCCGTCACCAAAATAAGGAACTAGAAGGAATTGTTGAATACGTTAGCCTTGATGAATTATATAAACGGACAACAATTATTTCGCTTTATTTACCTCATGTTCCAGCGACAGATAAAATGCTTAATGAAAAAACATTTGCAATGATGCAGGACGGTGTCTTACTGGTTAACACTGCACGTGGACCATTAGTCGATGAAAAGGCATTGATTGAAGCGTTGAATAGCGGTAAAGTCGGAGGAGCTGCTTTAGACGTAATGACTGGTGAAACCAAGATTTTTAACCAGCAAATTGATTTCCAAGAAGTTGATTATAACGAATTTAAGGATTTAGTTGATCGGCCAAATGTTTTAATCACGCCACATATTGCTTTCTATACTGATCAAGCAATTAAAAATATGGTTAAGATGAGTTTGTCCGCCAATCTAGATTTGATTAAAACTGGCACCTCAGATAAACTAGTTAAATTTTAAAATAAGTTAAGTGAAAAACCTTGTCAGTTTGCAAGGTTTTTTGTATACTATATTTCGGTGTTACACGCCAATTTCACACCCAGAATGATGGTGGTGAGGGTGCTTAAATAGTCCCATTGCCAGAAGAAGACTGGGGAGGAGAAACAATTTGGAGGTATTATTTATGTCTGTTGTATCTATGAAGCAATTGCTTGAAGCCGGTGTCCACTTCGGTCACCAAACTCGTCGTTGGAACCCAAAGATGGAAGAATACATCTTTACTGAACGTAACGGTATTTACATCATTGACTTACAAAAGACTGTTAAGTTAATTGATACTGCTTACAACTACATGAAAGATGTTGCTGCTAACGATGGTGTTGCTTTATTTGTTGGTACAAAGAAGCAAGCTCAAGATGCTATTGAAGAAGAAGCTATTCGTGCAGGTCAATACTACGTTAACCACCGTTGGTTAGGTGGTACTTTGACCAACTGGAAGACTATCCAATCACGGATCGCTCGTTTGAAGGAACTTAAGAAGATGAGCGAAGACGGTACATTTGATGTTCTTCCTAAGAAGGAAGTTGCTGTCTTAACTAAGCAACGTGAAAAGCTTGAACGTTTCCTTGGTGGTATTGAAGATATGCCACGGATCCCAGATGTTATGTTCATTGTTGATCCTCACAAGGAACAAATCGCTGTTAAGGAAGCTCAAAAGTTACACATTCCAATCGTAGCTATGGTTGATACTAACACTGACCCAGACGACATTGATTACGTTATCCCATCAAACGATGATGCTATCCGTGCCGTTCGCTTAATCACTTCAAAGATGGCTGATGCTTTTGTTGAAGGTAAGCAAGGTCAAGACGATGCTCAACAAGAAACTGCTGATGATAACGCTGCTAACGAAACTGTTAGCGAAGATTCATTAAAGAACTTGAAGAACAGCGTTGAAGGTAAAGAAGACTAAAAATATTAAATTCTTGGGCTGTTTTGTACGGACCATTCTGGCCTAAGTACTAAACAGCCCTTTTTTCAAAAAAGATTATAAAAGGAGAGATTTCGTCATGGCTGAAATTAAAGCTGCTCAAGTTATGCAATTACGTAAAAAATCCGGTGCCGGTATCATGGATGCTAAGAAGGCATTAGTTGCTAGTGATGGTGACATGGACAAAGCAATGGACTACCTTCGTGAAAAGGGTATTGCTAAGGCAGCCAAGAAGAGTGATCGTGTTGCAGCTGAAGGATTAGCTGATATTGCTGTTAATGGCAATACAGCTGCAATCGTTGAATTGAATTCAGAAACTGATTTCGTTGCTGCTAGTGAACCATTTAAGGACTTATTGAAGAAGGTTACTAAGTTAATTAGTGAAAACAAGCCTGCTAATGTTGAAGAAGCATTAGAAATCAAGACTGAAAATGGCACATTAAATGATGATATTATCAGTACTACACAAAAAACTGGTGAAAAGGTTAGCCTTCGTCGGTTTACTGTTGTAGAAAAGGATGACGGCGATAGCTTTGGTGCATACTTACACCAAGGTGGTCAAATTGCTGCATTGGTTGTCTTAGAAGGTGCTGACGATGCCACTGCTAAAGACGTTGCAATGCACGTTGCAGCTATCAACCCTGAATTCGTGACTCGTGATGATGTTTCTCAAGAACGTCTTGACCATGAACGTGCTATCTTCAAGGAAGAAACTTTAAACGAAGGAAAGCCTGAAAAGATCGTTGACAAGATTGTTGAAGGTCGTTTAAACAAGTTCCTTTCACAAATTTGTTTAGCAGATCAAGACTTTGTTAAGGATTCTGACCAAACTGTTGAACAATACGTTTCAAGTAAGAATGGTAAGTTGAAGTCCTTCATTCGTTACGAAGTCGGTGAAGGAATCGAAAAAAAGCAAGATGACTTTGCTCAAGAAGTTAAGGACCAAATGAACTAAGCGTTCGGTCAAAAGGAGGACGTACTCAATGTAGTGCGTCCTTTTTTAAAGATTAACTTACCAATTCAAGGAGGATATCATATGGCAGATATTAAATATAAGCGAGTAATTTTAAAGCTCAGTGGAGAAGCATTAGCTGGCGACAAGGGTTTTGGGATTAACCCACCCGTTTTAAAGGATGTAGCTAAAGAATTAAAAGAAGTTCATGATTTGGGCGTTCAAATTGCCATCGTTGTTGGTGGTGGTAACATGTGGCGTGGTGTTACTGGTGCTGAATTAGGGATGGAACGTGCGCAAGCTGATTACATTGGAATGTTAGCAACTATTATGAATGCCTTATCACTTCAAGATGCGCTTGAATCAATTGGTGTTCCTACCCGGGTACAAACTTCAATTGAAATGCGCCAAATTGCTGAACCATATATTCGGCGGAAAGCTATTCGTCATTTAGAGAAAGATCGAATCGTTATTTTTGCTGGTGGAACAGGAAGTCCTTACTTCTCAACTGATACTACTGCCGCATTACGAGCAGCAGAAATTAACGCTGATGCCATTTTAATGGGTAAAAATGGGGTTGACGGCGTTTACTCAGCTGATCCAAATAAAGTTAAGGATGCTACTAAGTTTGATCATTTAACCCATATGGATATCATTGAAAAGAATTTACATGTAATGGATACTACTGCTAGTTCACTATCGATGGACAATCATATTCCATTGGTAGTCTTCAACTTGAACACATCAGGCAATATTATGAAAGTAGTAACTGGTCAAGAAGTTGGTACAACAATTGAAGGAGACTGATAATATGGCTACAGGAAAAGAAATTTTAAATGATGCCAAACAAAAAATGGCAAAATCAGGTGATGCACTTCAGCGGACACTTGCTGATATTCGTGCGGGTCAAGCCAATGCAAGTTTATTAAATTCTGTTAAAGTTGAATATTACGGAGCACCAACTCCATTAAATCAAGTTGCATCAATCACAATTCCAGAAGCACGGCAATTATTAATCACCCCTTATGACGAAAGCGTGCTTGAAGAAATTGAAAAAGCAATCTATGCATCTAATTTAGGATTAACTCCTCAAAACGACGGAAGTTCAATTCGTTTAATCATCCCACAATTAACTGAAGATCGGCGGAAAGAATTAGTAAAGGACGTTAAAGCTGAATTAGAAAAGGCAAAAGTTGCAGTTCGAAATGTTCGTCGTGAAGCGATGGATGACTTAAAGAAGGGTAACAAGAACGGCGACTTTAATGATGATGAATTCCATGATCTTGAAAAGAAAGTTCAAAACGAAACAGATGCTGGAATTAAGAACCTTGAAGATATTGCGAATGCAAAAGAAAAGGAATTAATGGAAGGCTAGTTTTCAGAAATAAAAAGGTTGTGAACTTTGCGTAAGTCCACAACCTTTTTATTAATGTCTTTAGAC
>NZ_LN887401.1:0-21340 GCF_036621895.1 Limosilactobacillus reuteri subsp. porcinus | reverse complement strand
TCTTGTTCATCGGTGCAGTACTTTGCCTTAGACTTCCTTCAGATTCCACCTCACAGTGGACACCCTTGTCCTCAGCTCATGGTTCCGACTACTACGGCCCATAGCGGACTCTCACCGCCTAGCTAATACCCATGCCGGGCGCACATGAAAAAAGATCAGGAATGTCCATCCCCAATCTTAATTCATTAATTATTATCTTGTTGTGAGTCATCAGTTGACGTCGTATCAGCACTCTTTGTTAGATGCAAAGTTGCGGTGTGTTGTTGACCATCACGGTAGTAAGTGACTTTAGCGCTTTGTCCAACCTTGTATTTATATAAGGCCGCCTTTAATGAACCCGCATCTGTAACTTGAGTATCACCAAGCTTTGTAATGACATCATACTTTTTCAATCCCGCAGTATCAGCAACTGAACCACTATTCACATCCATAATCACTACCCCTTTGCTTACGCTTGTTGGTAGTTTTAAGACTGATTGCTGTTGATCAGAAGTAACATTACTAAGATCCACCATACTAATTCCGAGTGATGGACGAGTTATTTTACCATTCTTAATTAACTGGTTAATAATTGTCACAACTTCATTACTTGGAATGGCAAAACCAATACCTTCAACTGAAGAGCCTTGTGTATCAGAAGCAAGTTTCATTGAATTAATTCCGATAACTTGACCTGCCATATTAATTAATGGACCACCTGAATTACCAGAGTTAATAGCGGCATCTGTTTGGATAACCGATGTCAAAGTTCCATCAGTACCGGCTTTTAATGTCCGATCTTTGGCAGAAATAATTCCTTTCGTTACTGTATTAGCATATTCACTCCCCATTGGTGAACCAATTGCTAGCACATCCTGACCAGGAACAATCGAATTAGAGTTGCCAAAAGATGCAACTGTCTTAACATTTGTAGCGTTAATCTTCAATACAGCTAAGTCAGTTGCAGAATCAGCACCAACTAAATCAGCATTAACTTTTTTACCATTGCTTAGAATTACTTGGAGCGCGTTTGAACCTTTGACAACGTGGTTATTAGTTACAACATAAGCCGAATTGCCACTCTTCTTGTAAATAACTCCTGATCCTTCACTAGCGGTTTCTAATTTATTATCGCTAGAAGAATCACTGCTGCTGCCGTTACTACTGTTGCCATAACCAAAAATTCCTAGCGTCCCACTTGATTGCTGAACTTTTTGTTTATTAATAACACTAACAACGGCTCCTTGGACGGACTTATAAGCTTGGGACGCTTCCCCGTTTAAGTCCGCCTTATTCTTATTAACCTTCGTACCACCAGACTTATTAGAGCCAGTTGGGACTCGTGTACTTGTTACTTCTTCATGATGTTGTACTAAGTTATTAATTCCTAAGGCGATTCCACCACCAATAAGACCAGCAAATAAGCCGACAATAATTACGCCTAGCCACAACCGATCTTTAAAAGCTTGTTTTATCCTATTCATCAATTAAACCCTCCACTAAGTTAAAGAATCACTATCTTCAAGTTACAATTTAAATACCCGAAATGTCAATTTAAGTTACCCGAAAAATCATTGAATAAAGTCGATAAAAACCGTGATCTCTTTTATTATAACGTCATTAACTTGCTTGGTTCTTCTGGTTCAGCATCTTGCAATTTAAAATCATGATCGACGCCAAAGTCATGCTGCTCCATCAAACTTGCAACTGTTAAGTGGGCGAGCGAACGCATGTTGTTATGTTGACTACGGTGGCCAAGAAAAATCTCTTTGGTTCGCCGGCCAACAACACTCATCAATGCATCAGCACCTTCTTCATTGGAAAGGTGACCCTCATCCCCTAATATCCGCTGTTTTAATGGCCATGAATAAGGACCCATCCGCAACATTTCTGTATCATGATTGCATTCCATTACGTAGGCATCTGCATTTCGGATGGTTCCCGTAACTCGATCAGAAACATAACCAGTATCCGTAATAATACAGAAGGTCTTATTATTGTGGTGAACTTGGTAAAATTGCGGTTGCGCAGCATCATGCGATACCGCAAAACTTTCAATATCCATGTCTCCCAAGTCCTTAACAGTATTTGGTGCAATAATATGCTTTTGTGCTAATGGGATTTTACCAACTTTATCAGCCATTGCCTGCCAGGTACCCTCATTGGCATATACATCCATTCCATAACGGCGTGCCAATACACCAACACCATGCGTATGATCACTGTGTTCATGCGTTACAAAAATTGCATCGACATCCTTTAATGATCGATCAATCTTCTTCATTAAATTTTCAATCCGCTTCCCACTTAAACCGGCATCAATTAAGATCCGGTGGTTGCGCGTTTCCAAATAAGTTACATTCCCAGTACTCCCGCTCGCAAGTACACTATAACGTAATGGATCCGTTTCTGTCACTTAAAGTTCCTCCTCAATTACTTATTATTTAACGAGTTCGTATTCACACTATCTGGCGTTTCCTTCATAACTGTACTATTAAATGCGTTAACTTGTAATTGTTGAATTGCTCCTGAGTTTTTAGTTTTGATTTCAACAGTCCACGTTGGCACATAGACTGCTTTATCATCAGTAGTAGTGTTAAGGAGCTTAGAATAACTGAGCACCGACCACCTAATGCGGGAGTTATTAGGAATCTGATTATGTTTATACAACCAGGTAATTGCTCGGCGCTGGCTAATCGTATTTGACCGCTGCCGGAGAATTTCAACATCTTGCAAGTAAGTCTGCGTATAACCTGTTATCTCATGGTCAGAGTTTATCCGAAAACGAATTTGCCCATCATTTGAAAATAGCGGCTTTCCTTCTAGCATTTGCGTATAAACAAGGGTATTTTTGTCCGATAATTCCTTGTTATAGCGATAATGATTTCCTAAGCTTACCATCTTTTTATTTTTTAATAGACGGTCGACACGCCGAACATCATTATTTTTAGTCGTTTTAATTGGTTTATCAAACTCACTAGTCAGTGTTCCTGAAGAAAGACGAAAATTTTGATTACGTAATTTCCCTGCTTCCTGCTCTAGGACTCCGCCATCAGAAGATTTCTTTCCAGCAATATAATATCCGGTTTGCTGCTTATTAGAAAGCTCGCCATAACTAATCGAGTCATTACGCATTTCTTTTAACACTGTTGATTGGCGATTTCGCTGACCACTAGAAACGGTAAATCTAGTTTCTAAGATTAATGAACTTCCAACAAAGATATCAAAAAGCAAAAAGGCAAGGATAAAGATCCATTGAATACGTTTAAAATTCATTCTTTAACCCTCCTACTTTTCTAACTCGGTATATTCAACCCAGTGGCCGCGATACTTAATGAAATACGTTGGCACTAACTTTACAACATGACTATCTTTATCAGTTTTCCAAATATACCCGACACGTAAGTCCTTGATGTCACGCATCCGGTTGGTTGCATGTAATTGATTAATCACATCTGCACTTGATGGGAGCTTGACCATCTGGTGATCAATTGGCAATGGCACTTGAAGACTATAAAGACTTAGCCAGAAGCGTTCATTCCCGCCACTTGTGGATTCAAGCGTTACTTCCCCATAACCATCACTATTGAAAATTGGAAAGCTATTAACATAAGCCCGATAGTTTAACCGACGACCATGCTCACTCACCTCATCATAGCGCAAATTATCAAGCGGAATTCCAATTGTCGTCAACTTATTATAGAAGTGTGGGAAAATCTGGCTTGTTGATTCCCGATCGTCCTTACTAAGGTAATTTTCGTATTTAAGCGTTCCATTTTGGCGATTAAATATCAGCCGACGATTGGTTCCATCCGTATAGGTAGTCTCGTTACCATTCCGATTTGCCGTGATTGTTGTGTGTTGGTTAGTACTCATTAGACTAGCACTAAGGGTATCAATGTTTTGCGCAGTGATTTGATATCCTAATGCTGGTAATTCAAAGGATCGCGGATACATCATTACCGCTACTCCGTTAATAATTTTATGGTCAACTGGGATCCGATCCATTGACTTTAAGAGTTGCCGAATGCGATTAAATTTTCCTTTCTCTACCCGTACTCGATACACACTATAATGGTGGTCACCAAGTAAGTAAATCTCATGTTGCCCGTTTAATGGGATAACAATATGGTTAATCTGATTAACCCGGTCAGTATCGATTGACTGGGAAAATGTTTCGTTGAAGACTGAGCTCGGTACCTCATCCGGATATGTCAGCATTAACGAGTTCCGCCGTCGCAAATAACTCAGGTAAACATCACTGTTATTTTGTTTGACAACATTTGTCCGGCCTAATTTCCAATCCTCTAACTCTTTTTTTACGCTCAGAATTAAATTAGCTTTAGGGCTATAAAGTTGATTCTGAGTTCCTTTTTCATTTGTCTCAACTGCTTTAGTTGGGAGATAAACATCGCCCATTGATTGCGGTGTATATTGTTGTGATTGGTTATTATTGAAATTTTCGTGTCGTGCTCCCTCAAAAGGAAATGGGTTGGTCCAGACAATCCATGAAATGAATAAACTAAGAAGCACAACAACCGTTAAGGCGATTGCTTGCCAATTACTTTTCAGCTTCTTCATCATCCCAGTCTTCCTCCTCATAAGGTACATATGGCAAGGAAATATAGAATGTTGAACCCTTGCCTTCTACACTATCAACCCAAATTTGTCCACCAAGCATATTGATAACTTCCTTGGAAATAGCTAGTCCCAGACCTGTTCCCCCTTGCTTCCGGCTTCTTGCCTTATCAACGCGGAAGAATCGATCAAAGATACGTCCAAGATCTTTTCGTGGAATCCCTAGGCCTTGGTCAGAAATACTTAAAATAACATGATTATGCGTCTCCAGTAAGCGGGTTGTAATTACACCACCATCTGGAGAATACTTAATCGCGTTATTCATAATATTATCAATTACCTGGGTAAACTTATCGGTATCAATCTCAACCCATAAATCTTTCTTAGTAAAGTATCGTTCAATGGTATATTTTTTCTTTTTTGGATCTTCTTCTTTTTTAATAATCATATCGAAACGATCCAAGATATAGTTAAATAACTCATTGATATTTACGTATTCTAGATTAAGCTTCGTTGTCCCTGCATCCATCCGTGATAGGCTCAACAGGTCATTGATCATCCGAATCATCCGGTCTGTCTCATCCTGAACAACCTTTAAGAACTTAGGAGCAATTTCTTTATCCTGCCAAGCACCATCACTTAATGCTTCGACATAACTTCTAACACTTGTTAATGGAGTCCGCAACTCATGCGAGACGTTTGAAACGAATTGCTTCCGTTCGCGTTCTTCTTTTTGTTGGCTCGTTACATCATGAAGGACACAGACAAGCCCACTAACAAAGCCAGATTCGCGTTGAATTGGTGAGAAGTAGGCGTTTAAGATCAAATTATTGCCAGAGTTTGACATATCAATAATCATCTCGCGCTGTTCACCATTTACTAGTTGACGAACGGTATAGTCATGACGAATATCCAACACATCAATAATTGATTTACCAATTAAATCATCTTCATTTTCGACACCTAGTAACTGTAACGCCATACTATTTACAATTGTCACATTCCCGCGACGATCAGTGGCTAAAACCCCATCAGACATATGAGACAAAATGCTATCAAGCCGTCGTCGTTCAGAATCGCTTGACTCCTGTGCCTCTTCAACTCGGACGGAAAGATTATTAACTGCCCCTGCTAATTGTCCTAACTCGTCATTTCCCAATACTTTTACTTGACCAGAATAGTCTCCCCGGGCAATTCGTAATGTTTGTTTCCTCATTTCTTCAATTGGGCGGGTAATTTCCTGGGAAATAATAATTGCCAAGATTAAACTCAAGACAATAGTAATCATTGCCGCGGATAAGTATACCAACGTAATATTATTAATATTAGCGTAGACACTTTCTAGACTAGCTCGCAGGTAAACAGCTCCAACAACGTTATTGTTACTATTATCCACAAGGGGAATAACATTGACATAGTAGCGCGTGTGATTTGAATTATCGTATAAATTTTCGGTATGCGACCTATTATTTAATAAGGTTGCTTTGATTGCTTGGTCCGTTGTTTTCTGACCGATTGCACTCCGATTATCAGCGTTGCTTGTTCCCCGCACAATACTCTTACTATCAACCACCCGGATTTCAGAAATATTATTATTATTAACTTCTGAAAGGATTTGGTTAATTTGTTTGTTTGCTTTTTTAGTATTTGATCGTGATAGCTGCTCTGCTAAAGAATTATCAACGTAAGACGGTAATTCAATGGTTTGCTTAAACGTATTAAGGTTTTGATGCTCTAATTGACGCACAAAAACCGCCCCAACACATTCAAGTGTTAACATCAAAATTAACACGAATACGAGAGCGATTTTAAAACGAATCGATTGATAAAATTTTAACTTGCTGCTCACAATGGTTCAGCCTCTAATTCTGATCAGGATTTGCTAGGTAATAGCCAACACCACGCCGGGTAATTAACCATTGGGGGTGACTCGGGTTATCTTCAATCTTTTCACGAAGCCGTCGAACGGTCACATCAACTGTCCGAACATCCCCAAAATAGTCATAACCCCATACAGTCTGAAGAAGATGTTCGCGGTTAATAACTTGTCCAATATGTTGAGCTAGATAGTGTAAAAGTTCAAACTCACGATGCGTTAAATTGATATTTTCGCCTCGCTTAGTTACGGTATAGGCTTCAGGATGAATCGTAAGGTCGCCAATTTGAATATCGGTATTATTTTCTTCTTCTGCCGGTGCCTTCAGAGTTGCTTGCCGTCGTAAATTAGCCTTTACTCGTGCTACTAGTTCGCGGTTAGAGAACGGCTTAGTAACATAATCATCGGCCCCAAGCTCAAGCCCCAGCACCTTATCTAGTTCCGAATCTTTAGCAGTTACCATAATAATCGGCATGGTATGCTTAGCCCGAACCCGCTTGGCCACTTCAAGTCCATCGATCTTCGGCAGCATTAGGTCAAGAATAATTAAATCAGGATTTTCTGCTTCTACTTGTTCTAAAGCTGCTTCGCCATCATAGGCTACGACAACTTCATATCCTTCTTTTTCAAGATTAAATTTGATGATATCAGAAATTGGTTTTTCATCATCAACAACTAAAATTTTCTTTGCCATATCAATGATTCCCTCCATTGGGTTAATTGATTAATTACTTTAAATCTGCTATATATCAGTGCCTCTATTATAGCACAGGGAAAAGTTCCATAAATATTTTCTAAAAACTTATGAAAAATATTTGACATTTGATCAATAACAGGTTAAACTGTTTAAGTATTCTGTTAAAGGATATGGGCAGTTAGCTCAGCTGGCAGAGCAACGGACTCTTAATCCGTGGGTCCAGGGTTCGATCCCCTGACTGCCCATCAGAGGTTTACAGCGATTGAGATTTTATCTCAGTCGCTTTTTTCATACTTAAAATAAAGGCTGCGAAAATCTCATCTTTTCGCAGTCTTTATTTTTATTTAAACTGATCCTTAACATACTGTGCATATAGTGGTGTTGTCTTTAGTAATTCTTGATGGGTTCCCGCACCAGATACTGTTCCATTTTCGATAAAGTAGATTTTATCGGCATCGACAATCGTACTCAAGCGATGGGCAATTACGAGCGTCGTTCTTCCTTGCATTAAGTCTCCTAATGCTTTTTGAACCATCGCCTCCGATTCAGCATCCAAGCTAGCAGTGGCTTCATCAAGCATTAAGATTTTTGGATCGCGGAGAAAAGCTCGTGCAATCGCTATTCGTTGCCGTTGTCCCCCAGAAAGTTTGATCCCTCGTTCACCAATTTCAGTTTCTAACTGATCTTCCATTTCACTGACAAAACCATCTGCATAAGCCATTCTTAACGCGTCCCAAAGTTCCTCATCTGAGACTTCTCTTCGTAATCCATAAGTTAAATTATCACGAATAGTTCCTGGCATTACCGCAGCATCTTGGCTTACGAGACCAATTTGTTCACGCCACTTGGCTAAGTCTACATTTTCGATATTCTCTTCGCTGATCAAAATTTCCCCACCTGTTGGCTGATAGAATCGTTCAATCAATGAGAAAATAGTTGACTTTCCTCCACCAGATGGGCCGGCAAAAGCTACCACTGCATTGGGTTTAGTTTCAAAACTAACATCTCGTAAGACTGGCTTGCCTTCCTCATATGCAAAATCAACATTCTCAAATTTCAATGGTGCGCTCGCAATATCTTTTTCTGCTTTATCAGCAGCAAATTCTTCTGGTTCAGTTAAGATTTGTTGGATACGCTCCGTGGCTCCGCTAGTCTTTGCCATATTATTAAAGAGCTGACTAATTACAACAATAGGACTAATAATCTGGAAAAGATACATTAAAAATGAAACTAAGGCGCCCATTGTCATTGCACCATTCATAACGCGAATTGCTCCGTAACCAAGAATTCCAAGAAACATTATCATCATGAGCATGTTTGTAATTGGTTGCGTTACTGAGTTAATCAACGCTTCTTTTCTTCCAACATGATATAAATTGTCGATACGACAATTTCCCTTCGCCAGTTCATGTTCTTCACCGTTTGAAGACTTAACTAATCGGACCTCACCCAATACATCGGTGGAATCACTAGCAAATTTTGCTAATTCATCTTGCCGAACCCGACCAATCTTACGCGACTGATTCATCACTGGTAGCATGACTAAAATCACTAAAGGAACTGCCACAAACATTAACAATGTCATCCGCCAATCCATTGCTAACATAATAACCAGCGCACCAACAAATTGTAAAAGCGATGTCATTGCATTTGGTAATGTTGAAGCAAGTAAATCCTTCACCTGTGACGTATCATTAACTAACCGGGAACTGATCTCACCTGTTTTAACATCATCAAAATATTTTACAGGCATTTTAAGTAGTTTTTGCCATAATTGTTTCCGTAATTTAGAAACAACATTTTCACCAAAACTTCCTAATAATAACCCCGATAACGCACTTGTAATTAATCCTGCTATAAAAATTACAACTGTTAAAATTGCCAACGTTGGACTAACACTCTTAAAATTATTAATTAACTTTTGCGCTAGTTGAGGAACAAATAGGTTAGCACCCGTGGAGATAAAACCTAGTAAAATTCCCACAAAAAGCTTAATATACTGCGGATGTAATTGATTTATTAAACTAAAGAAACTTCGAAAACTAAATTTATTTCTATTCAAAGCATAAGTCTCCTAACAGTTAAATACCTAACTTTTAATGATGATGAATATTTAAAAACATAGATGCCTAACTGTCAAGAGTCTAACTTATTTTTTTAGATTATTATTAATATTAGTCATCCCTTTAACTATTGCATCAATATCTTTTTCATCGAGGCGGGCAATAATCTGTAAATAAGCTTTATCAAATATTTCTTTAACCTCATTAGTCTTTTCTTCACCTTTTTTGGTAAGAAAAATCCGCTTAATTCGTGCTGACTCTTGATCCGTCTTCCGGATAATATACCCGTCGCGCTCAAGATTTTTCACCATACTAGTAACACTAGCATTCCGTAAATGGAAATGGTCACCTAATTCTCGTTGAATAAGACCAGCGTGTTTTTCGATATAAAAAAGCGTATGAGCTTGCTGTGGAGTTATATCTAATTCAGGGGCAAGTTCAGTATAAAAATGCTTCATGTTAATCATATAGTTCCGCAATAAACGGTTCATTTGCTCAAATTTATCTTTTTTTAATGTCATGAAATTACTCCCAATTTTAATTTTATTGTCAATTATAACAGTTAGACACCTAATTAAAATATAGATCTGAAAATTTATTAAATAAATTCAGAAAAACACTTGCGAAAATGACCGGAAGTTGATATTATTATTTATGTTGTCAAAGACATGGGCAGTTAGCTCAGCTGGCAGAGCAACGGACTCTTAATCCGTGGGTCCAGGGTTCGATCCCCTGACTGCCCATCATATAAAAAAGATCACCGAGTAATCGGTGGTCTTTTTTTGTTATAAAATTGTAATTACATGTTGTTTAGGACGCTTAGAAACAATTTCAATTGCGCCAAGTGCTTCTAGTTCTTCAATGGCTGCCTTAGTCTTTGTCATTGGATAACGGCGATTACTCTTCTTCAAAGTTTCAATAATATCATTATCTTTAATTCCCAAATCTAACTGGTTAGTAAATAGCTTTGATTGTGCAAGAAGATATAGAATATTACAATACAAACTATCAGACGTTGCAGCTAATTGATGATGGTGTTCATTGACCCACTGACTAATAATTTCATTGGCTTTATCAAGCTTTTCACGAGATTGACTCAAAATCTTAATTACTTTTTCCTGCTGACTAACAAGTATCATTAATAATTTTTGAATAAAAAATGTTAAATCAGCTCTATTTTCCGCATTATCGGCATCCTTAAATACCTTATAGTATTGCTGAACATTATTATGAATTGCAGTAGCCACAGAAAAGCCAGTAAAACGATCAAATTTGTTAGCAATATATGACGACAAAAGATAACGTCCCATTCGACCGTTACCATCAAGAAACGGATGGGTATTTTCAAAGAAAAAGTGAGTTACAAGAGCTTTATATATTGAAGGAGTATCATCATTATTCATATATTCAATTAAAGCTGTAAGGGCACTCTTGATTGCAGTTTCCGTGGTTGGTGGTCGATGAACTGTTTTAATGCCATCCCCAATCGAAAGCACTTCGCTATTAGGAAGCTTATCACGAAATATTTTTCCGTTAGGCAGTCGATCTTTATTAAGTTCGCCTTTTAACAATGAATCATAGATTTTTCTATAGTCTTGAAGAACATTGATTTCAACTTTTTTTCCTGATTGGGTGCGCTGGTACATTTTTATAGTTGAACCAAGCCTTTTCTTTGATATATGATCATCACCATTTATTTGGTGGTTATTTTCCTGAATAACAGTACTAATTTCAACACGACTCGTTTTTACACCTTCAATATCATTAGTGTAGAAAATTTCAGAGAGTAATAATGAATTCAAAAACTGATTAATCGCAACTTGGGGAAGCGTTACTGAAATATCCTCAATCATATTAGAATTACGCCTAAGCTGATCCGCCAGGTTTTGAATTTCCGGTAATGGAAGATAAAAAATTGGATATTTACTTGTCTGTGTACCATCGCGATAGTTAAGAAGAGGAAACAGAGTTGTCTTCTGGCTTGTATACCCGTTCAATCGACTCTGATATTCACTTTCAATTGCTGCTGGGTCATTCGTCTTATCTTCAATAAAATACTTATATTTAGATAACGGTATGTATTTCATTATTTATCTTCCCTCCTTAAAGCTAAAAAACTATTTTTTGGTGTTAGTATATTAAAATACTAACATAATAACCCCTGAAAATCGATTTTCAGGGGTTATTATCATTAGAAATTCATATATAAATGCTAAAAATCATTTTTTGAGGATTTATATACTTAAACATATATTTGAAAACTGCTTTTTTACTTTTTTGAATAAATGATCTAATTTAACTAATAACGATGAGTAAATTAATAAATTGGTGAACAGTTCAACGCAAAAAACTTGGCCTTACCCGACAAAGACTTTAATATTCTGATTCTTGGTTCTACATTAGCAATCTATTTCTTTACCCACAAGTGCATCTTTAAACCACGTAAATAAAAAGGACGTCATTCGAACGTCCTTTTTATTTACTTATCTTCTGCTATTAGTTCTTTTCGTGCTTGACGTAAGCTCATTTCTTGTTCTGGTGAAACTTCGGGATAAGCTAATGGCAAACTATTAATCTTCTTTGTCAAAATGTCAGATACAATTAAACGCGAATACCACTTATCATCAGCCGGAATAACATACCATGGATTTTCCTTTGTAGCGGTAGCATTAATCGCCTTTTCATATGCCTTTTGATAATCGTTCCAATATTGACGTTCGCGAATATCAGCTGCTGAGAACTTCCAATTCTTTTCCGGCGTATCAATTCGTGCTAAGAAACGCTTCTTTTGTTCTTCCTTTGATACATGGAGGAAGAATTTTACAATTAAGTAACCGTTCCGCGTTAGATAACTTTCGTACTGGCGAATGTCTTCATAGCGACTATCAAAGAATTTGTTATTAACATCATGAACAGACTCAATCCCTGGAATATTAGATTGCAAAATTAAAGCAGGATGAACGCGTGAAACAAGAACATCTTCATAATAAGATCGATTGAAAACACCAATATCACCACGCATTGGCAATTCACGATTGATTCGCCAGAGATAATCATGACGTAATTCGCGGCCTGTTGGTTGTTTAAAATTAGCCACCTTAAACCCAACTGGATTTACGCCCGCAAAGATATGCGAAATCATACTATCTTTTCCTGCCGCATCCATTGCTTGAAATACTACTAAAACTCCATAATGACGCCGGGCATACATCATCTTTTGCGCATTTTTGATTGACTTTACATTTTTCTTGATCTTCTTTTTAATCTTCTTAAGGTCATCAGCAGAATCTTTTACCTTAGTTGGTGCCGTCTTAATATCAAAGTCTTTTCCAGTGTAACGATATTTCTTGGTTTTCATCAACATTCACCTCATTGCTTTTAATTTGATTTCAACTACCATCATAGCAAATCTCTCAAGTTTTGGTTAATAAAAACGGATTTAAAAAGAGAGTGAGTAGCAATCACCTTATCACAGGGACGATTACTGCTCATTCCTCTCTTTTTAACTATTAAATATTTTCTGGATGCCGTTGAATGTAAACAACCTTTGTATCAGTACATTCAAGAATCCCATGCATCCCATCAGAACCACCAATGCCAGATTCCTTAACGCCTGCGTGGTAACCTTGCATTGCTTCAAAGTAATTCCGGTTAACGTAAGTCTCTCCTGCTTGGATTTCATTAATCGCATAGGCTGCACGATCAAGACTCTTAGTAAAGATTCCAGATGTTAATCCCATGGTACTATCATTACACATCTTAACTGCTTCTTTAAGGTTCTTAAATGTCATAATTGGGAGAACTGGACCGAAAATTTCATCCTGGATAGCAGAATTTTTCTGCTTACAGTTACTGATAATTGTTGGTTCATAGAAGAATCCCTTACCTTCAACTGGTTTACCACCAACAAGAATCTTACCACCTTCTTTAACTGCTTGTTTGACTTGGCGGTCAACTTCTTCTAGAGCTTTTTGATTAATCAGTGGGCCCATTCCAATTTCTGGATTTTCAACTGTATCTCCATAAGTAATTGCCTTTACCGCATCAACAAGTTTTTGTGTAAACTCTTCTGCCACATCTTCTTGAACGTATACCCGTTGAACATTATTGCAAAGCTGACCATTATTATCATAACGTGAATTAACAATATCAGTAACGGCTTCATCAAGATCAGCATCATCACAAACGATTGCCGGGGCGTTGCCACCAAGTTCAAGCGATACTTCTCCGATATGATCGGCAGCGGCAGCCATAATCCGTTTACCAGCTGTAACAGATCCAGTTAAACTAGCCATTCCAACTTTTGAATTCTTTGACAACTCGTTACCAACAATCGAACCTGGACCAGTAACAAAATTAACAACCCCCGCAGGAATACCAACTTTATCACAAAGCTTTGCAAATTCAAGGGCACCAATTGGCGTATCAGAACTCGGCTTTAGAACTACTGTATTTCCCGTTACCAAAGCTGGTGCCATTTTCCGCGCGATTAAGAAGAATGGGAAGTTCCATGGAAGAATTCCCGCGATAACACCAATCGGCATCCGCTTTAGCAAGATTGTTTCATTTGGATTATCAGACTGGATGACTTCGCCCTTGTATGTCCGTCCAGCAGCAGCCATATAATCAAAATAATCAGCAGTAAACATTACTTCTGTTTTTGCTAAAGAACGAATTTTTCCTTGTTCTTCTTGAAGATTCTTAATCCATGGTTCTGGATTTTTTCGAATCTCGTCAGCCAATTTATGAAGATAACTGCCACGTGTTGGTGCTGGAACCTGATGCCAAGACTTTTCAGCTTCATAAGCTGCATTGATCGCTTCCTGCGTTTCTTCAACCGTTGCGCTTGGAACAGTCCCTAAAACTTCTTCATTATTCGGATTAATAACTGTAATCTTTTTACCAGAATCTGTATCAACAAATTCACCATTAATATACATCTTGTAATGTGGCGTACTCATAACTTATGCTTCCTTTTTAATAAATCAAACCAACATTTTAATACTCATCAGGCTTATAATCTTTATCAATGATTAATACAGGCTTAATTGTCTTTCCTGATACTGAGTCCGCGTTAGCTTCATTAATTTGATCAAAGTCATAGAACTTTTCTGTCTTATCAAAATCAAACATCCCCAACCGATAGAACCTAATAAGTCGTGGAATATCAACTTGTGGAATTGAGTCACCCATATTTACTCCAACAATTGTCCGATCGCTTGGACAAAGATCATTCCAGGTATCAACATCAATATGGTTAGCTGTAACGGCAATTGGTGCTAATGTTCCACCCTGTGCTAATGACTGAATTGCATCTTCCATAACAGTGGTAGCACCTGTAGTATCCACTGCGTAATCAACACCCTTGCCGTCTGTTAATTCCATAATCTTCTTAACCATATCTTCATTGTCAGTATTGATCGTATCAGTAGCACCTAATTCTTTAGCTAACTTAAGCCGTGAATCATGACGATCAACAGCAATTACTGTCGTACAGCCGGAAATCTTACCAGCCATCATTGCAGCTAAACCAACAGCTCCTGTTCCCATTACAGCAATTGTTGAACCGGGCTCTGGCTTTAAGGTATTAAAGACCGTTCCTGAACCGGTAACATAGCCACAGCCAAGCGGACCAAGTTTCCTTAAATCAAGATCTTCGGGAACTTTGACCGCATTTCGTTCACGAACAATTGTCGTAGTAGTAAATGATGATTGATCAAACATATCATCAACTTGATGACCATTTTCTGTAAAGTGTGCACTTCCATCTGGACGAACTCCAGACAAGTTATTTGCAGCGTAGTTTAAACATTTTGTTGGCTTACCTTTGAGACAATTAATACAATTACCACAGCCATAAAATGATAAGACAACATGATCGCCTGGTTTAAAGTTCTTTACTTCAGAACCAACCTTTTCAACGATTCCCGATCCCTCATGACCAAGGATAATTGGATAACCAATTTCGGCGTCTCCTTTTCGTAAGGCTTCATCGGAGTGACAGATGCCCGTTGCAACCATGTGAATCTGAAGATCATCTGGTTGTAACTCTGCCAATTCAACATCGTCACGAATATCAAACTTTGCACCTTTTTCATCAACAATAGCAGCTTTGATTTTCATAACATAACATCTCCTTAAATGCTTAACAATCTCTACAATGTTTATCCTATCACAAATAAATAAAAATACTTAATGATTTGTGATAGGTTATTATATGTGGATTTGTTACACACCTACTTGGAGTAATGATTATTATAAATATATTTTTGTGAAACTTTTTTCAAACATTTATATAAAAAAAGAACCATAAACAATTCTAGTTCACAGTTCCATTATTTATAATATTCTTTTCTGTTGGCTGGTATTTACTATGTTTTAATTTACCAATTTGGTGCTCTCGACCATCATTAACAATGAATTCATCAACAGCACCACAATGCTCACAAACTACCACAATTTGATACCGTTGCGAGTCATCATTATTCGTATCCATCCAATTTCTTTCCGCAATTACTAACGGCTGTTCATGGCACTGATAACAAGAAATTCCTAGTTTACATTCTTCTCTAAAAGGATCTCCTGTTTTTCCTACCATTCCATAACGGTCTTCACCATGGACATTATCAAAATTATTGTAAAACATCTAATCACTTCTTTAATATTCAACTGCTTTTGCACGTTTTATCTTAATAACAAAGACTACTATTATTTCCATTACAAAAATCGAAATCGCACAAATAATAAAGAGGATATGATAAGAGGTCGCTTCAATCATCAATCCACCAAATAGAGGACCAATTGCCTTTCCTAAAGAAGAAAATGCGTTCAAAATTCCCTGGTACTTTCCCTTAACAGCAACCGGTGAAAGGCTATTTACAATGGCAGGCATCGTTGGCAAAGCAGTGGCTTCACCAATTGTCAAAACGACCATTGCCGCAACAAACCAGCTATATGAGTGGGCGTAAAGTAGGAGGACAAATGAGAAACCAATTGTAAACATCCCAATAAATACTTGCGCATATGGTCGATTAACCCAACGATTAAGCCAAGTTATTCCTAGTTGGAAAACAACGATTAAAATCCCATTTAATGTCCACAAAAGACTATATTTCGTCATTGAGATTCCTTGATCAGTCATGAAAACTGATAAGTTACTTGCCCATTGTTCATACATTGTCCAGATTACAACTAAGGCAATGAAGAAGATCCAGTTAATCCATAAGTTAGCTTGAGGCATCTTAATATTAACTGTCTTGTTCTCTTCTTCATCTTCCACATCTTCGGTCTTTGCAACTGTTTGTTGACTATCCTTAAAGAAAAAGATAACAACAAGTGAGAACATTGTATAAAGGATTGTGGTAATCAAAAACATTGGTGAAACATTGCCATCTGCATACTGATAAAGCGGACCGACAATAGTAGTTCCAATCACCATTCCCAAGTTATTGGCAAAATACAACATATTAAAGACATAACGACCATCTCGCCCTGAACGAGTCGCAAAAGAATTAATCATTGTAATGATCCAGCCATTAAAGAACCCAATGACTGTTAAAAGAATTCCATATATCGGCCAGCCATTGAAGAAAATCATAATAGCCATTACGATTGTCGCTAGCAGTGTCCCGCCAATCATTAATTTCCGCGGGTTAGCTCGGTCAAATAGCATTCCGCTAATATAACTTCCGACAACATTTGCTCCCGAATAAAAGAGTAAAACAATTCCCGATACAGTTAATGACTCATGCAACTGATCGTGAATATAAATTGTTGTTAATGGCCAGACAAAACTATTCCCAATACTTCCAAGGAACATTCCGAATAAAAGCCATTTTAATTCTACGCCTTGACGGTTCATTGTTTACGCCTCCTCAATTACTATCATACCGTTTATTTTTTTAAAAACATTTTTAATGTCTTAAGCGCACTAAAAGGGCCACCTCAGTTTTTACTGAAATGCCCTCTTAGAAATTTAGTTTTTAATTATTATCTTCAGGGATATAGGAAATCGAAGTGAACTTATTATAAGACTTTGCAAATAATAATTTAACTGTCCCCCGCGGACCACTACGATTCTTTTCGATGATGACTTCAACTTCACTAGCGTTTGATCCATCGTCATCCTGATTATTTCCCGGGTTATTATTATCTTCCGAATCTTCATCGTGCTCATAATAGTCATCACGATAAAGGAAACTAACAATATCTGCATCCTGTTCAATCGATCCAGATTCACGAATATCAGATAAAACTGGGCGCTTGTCTTGTCGCTGTTCAACTCCCCGCGACAACTGTGATAGGGCAATAACTGGAACTTCTAATTCCTTTGCCAGTTTCTTTAGTTGGCGAGAAATTTCTGAAACTTCTTGTTGCCGGTTATCAGGATTACTCCCTTCAATCAACTGAAGGTAATCAATTACGATCAATCCTAAGTTGCCTTTTTCCTTTGCTAAGCGCCGACAACGTGCCCGAATTTCTGCTACCTTGATTCCTGGTGTATCGTCAATATAGATACTAGCATTACTCAAGGCACCAGTGGCAATAAATAAACTTTGCCATTCATCTTGCGTAAGCTGGCCGGTCCGTAAGTGGTTAGCATTAATATTTCCTTCAGCACAGAGCATCCGGTTTGCTAAAGACTCCGCACCCATTTCAAGACTGAAAATTGCGACCGTATTATCGGTTCTAGTTGCAACGTTTTGAGCAATATTCAAAACAAAGGCGGTTTTTCCAACAGCAGGCCGCGCCGCAATAATCACCAACTCGTCTTTATGAAGGCCAGTCGTCATCTCATCTAATTGAGCATATCCAGTTGAAAGTCCAGTAATCTCTGAATCTTGACTAGAGAGCTCACTGACATGGTTAATTGACTCTTGTAAAACGTCACTAATACTTTTAAAACCAGTTTGACGACTATTTTCCGAAACTGACATAATTTCTTGCTCAGCCCGGTCAAGTTGATCTTCAATCTTGTCATTTCCAGCATAACTATCATTGATAATTTTGGTTGCAGTATTGATCAACCGTCGTGAAATCGCCTTATCATGAACAATTTTTGAGTAATAGACAACGTTAGCAGCCGTCGGAACCGCTGTTGCAAGTTCAGCAATATAAGCAACTCCACCAATATTTTCCGTTTGATTATCCTGATCAAGGACATTTTTCATCGTTAACGGATCGATTGGCTGGTCCGCATCATTTAGTTGGACCATCTTTTCAAAAATAATTTGGTGAGCCTTCCGATAAAAATCTTGCGGCTCAAGATATTCCATCGCATCAGCCAACGCATTTTTACTTAAAAAAGCAGCTCCAAGAACTGCTTTTTCTGCTTCAATATCGCGTGGCTCTTCTTGCACTGGTGCATTATCCATGACGATACCGCTCCTTAAATCTATTAATCCTCATTACTTTTCAGCAATGTGAACACGAATTTGAGCTTCGACTTCTGGATGAAGTTTGATTGGCACATTTACGTAACCAAGCGCCTTAATTGGAGCCGCCAGCTCAATCTTTCGCTTATCAATTTTAAGGTCAAATTGTTTTTGTAAAGCAGTTGCAATTTGTTTTGTTGAAATTGAACCAAACATCCGGCCATCTGTACCGGCTTTTCCGCTTAATTCAACAACTGTATTATCATCTTCAAGAATCTTCTTCATCCGCTTGGCATCAGCTAATTCTTCAGCAGCATGTTTTTCTTCAGCACGTTGTTGACCCTTCAATCGGCTCATAGCCGCCTTAGTAGCTTGTTTTGCTAATCCACGCTTAATTAAGTAGTTTTGAGCATAGCCATCTGGAACTTCCTTAATTTGACCACGTTGACCACGGCCTCGTACATCTTGTGTAAAAATAACTTTCATTATGATCACTCCTCTGTATCGTCCTGCTCTTTATCAGGTTTAGTTAGAATATCGACTAATTCTTGCTTAACCTGCGTAATATCTTTATCACTGATTTGTGTAGCAGCATTTGCAAGGTGACCGCCACCACCCATTTTTTCCATGATTACTTGGACGTTGACGTTTCCCATTGAGCGTGCTGAAATTCCGATCTTGTTATCAGCACGTTCAAAAATTACAAATGAAGCTTCAATTCCACTCATCTGGAGCAACATATCAGCAGCCTGGGCAGCCGTGACAGGATCATAAACCTGTCCCTCTTCACCCGTACATAATGCTATTTTATCATTTATTTCCGCTCTTGAAATCAAATGATTACGCATCATGAAAGTTTCTGGATTTTCTTTCATAAATGATTGAATCATTAAACCATCGGCACCAGCAGAACGCAAGTAACTAGCTGCATCAAAAGTTCGCGTACCTGCACTCTTGGTGAATGATTTTGTATCAACCTGAATTCCAGTTAGCATTGCCGTTGCTTCAAGCTTGTTAAGGCCTTTTCCTTCACGTGGTTGGTATTCAAACATTTCCGTAATTAACTCACAAGTTGATGAAGCATATGGTTCGATATAAACAAGCAATGGATTTTCAGGAAAGTCCTCGCCGCGACGGTGGTGGTCAATGATAACAAGTCTGTTTTGCATTTTATCATATAATTCAGGAGCAATGGTAATTCCCCGCTTAGCATGATCAACCATCACTAATAAACTGTTATTTGTCGCTTTTTCTAACGCTTCGACTGGTGAAATAATATGGTCCTTAATCGTCTGGTAATTATCAATCTCATGCATCAAACGTTGAATATCAGAGTGTGGATGTTCATCATCAATCACAATCCAACATTCTTTACCGTTCATTTCCGCAATCCGTCGAATCCCCAAACAGGCACCGATTGAATCCATATCTGGATTGGTGTGGCCCATCACAAATAATTGGTCTGATTGAGCCATTAATTCTTGTAATGCTTGACTAATCATCCGTGCTCGTACCCGGGTTCGTTTCTCCATCGGGTTGGTCTTCCCACCATAGAAACGTGCCTCCTGATCTTGAGCCCGAACAACAACTTGGTCTCCACCACGACCTAACGCGAGGTCAAGGTTATTTTGTGCTGTATCAGCAAGTTTTATCAAATCATTTTCGCCATAAGCAATTCCTACACTAAGAGTAACTGGCGAATTTTGCTTGGATGTATTTTCACGGATAACATCAAGGATCTTGAATTTTTGTTTTTCAAGTTCTTTTAATGCAGCTTGATGTCCAATAATCAAGTAGTTATCATCATCAATGATCTTCATCAATAAGTGATTAGCAACTGCCCAATCGCTTATTTGTGAAGTTACGTAATTATGAAGATTAGAGACATCAGAATCACTCATTCCTTGAATCAGCTCATCATAGTTATCTAGGTAAATATTACCAATGAAGATTTGTTCATCCTTATATTGTGCACTAATCTGTTCATATTTTGTAATATCTAATAAATAAACTACCTGTCCGTGATGCTGAACCAAAAATTCAAATTGATGGTCACGCCAAGTCACTACTTGTGTTTGCTTATCATCCGCATGATCTTTTATTAATTCCGCTAATTTTGCATCAACATCTGCAATCGGCTTCCCTACAACAATTTCAAGATTAAAATAACGCGCCATATATGGATTAATCCATTCAACCTCATGACGCTTATTTAACATAATCATTCCTATGGGCATTTCCAGCAATGCTTCTTGTTGCCCACGTTGGACTTTATACGTTAATTCATTTAAATATTCATGAGCATCGACTACTAATTTTCTTAACCGCCGAATACTAATAGCTCCACCAATAACTGCGATTACTAAAACAATTAGTCCAATAATCCAGTTATCCATAAACCCTAAAATAAGCCCAATGATTGTTAAAAGCACTATATAGCAGACATTCCAGCGGACGGCTGGGTGTTCAAAATAAAACTCCCAGTTCTCACGACTGAAAATTTTTCGCATGCTAGTCCTCCTAAAAATAGCTTTAAATTATTAATTGGATAAATCTATCATATCACATCAAGTACTTAGTCAATAGATTATATCATTTAATGACTATTAATACATAAGAATATTAATATAGCAGTCGAAAAATTCTAGAAAAGATAACAGTAATTTAAAATAATAGGGGCTGGGAATTAACTATTAATTCTTGGTTCTCTAACAGTAAAATCCGGACTATGATTTTTGATCGATTCAAAAATCGTAATCCGGATTTTAAATTA
>NZ_LN887400.1:0-1070 GCF_036621895.1 Limosilactobacillus reuteri subsp. porcinus | reverse complement strand
CGTACGTACGGTGGTGTGAGAGGTCGATAATCGAACTAATCAATTATCTCCTACTCGATTAAAAAAAGAAGGTGTGTTATCGTGGCAGATGAAATTACTAAGCGAGTTTCCTTGATAGAATTATTTTACGATTTAGTGTTCGTTTACATGGTTTTCCGAGCAACAGAAATGATTCACCATTTGCACCATGGGATTGTGGGATTGCCGGTTTTAGGAATCTTTGCAATTGTCGTGATTGTATTTATTAATTCCTGGATGGTCCAGATGGTTTTTACAAATCGGCATGGAAAGATTTCAGGAACAAATGTTATCTTTTCGTTCGTCGATATGGCAATTCTTCTCTATATGTCAAATTCGTTTTCAACAACATTTGACTGGCATTTAGCAATTTTTTTCATAGCTGCAGGATTGCTATCATTAACGTTATGTATCCAATATGTTTTAGTTTACTTTTAGGCAGAAAAGAAGATAGATAAACAGATTACACGAGCATTTGCTGGAATTTTAATTTTTAGGACCGTTACGCTTTTTATTGGTGGGATTTTTTATCAAAGCCGAGTTAGAGTGAGGATTGCTTTTGCTGGTATTATTATCAGTTGGATTGCGCCTGGCTTTACCGGAAAATATACAAAGCATCATCCCATCATCTTTTCGCACTTGCTAGAACGGCTTACGGCATTAATTATCGTGATGTTTGGTGAGACGATTGTCGGTATTGCTGATTACTTTACTGCCACCAGCTTTTCAATTCAGTCTATTCTTATACTTACCACAGTTGCAGCGCTATTCTTTACCTACATTGTTGAATTTGATCATTTAATTAATGAACATCAACGCCATGAGACCGGAAATTTAATGATCTATCTTCATTACTTTATTTTATTTGGTCTTAGCCTAATAACTGTGGCAATGAAATTCATTGATGATGCAGAGGCACATCCGCGATTTGCGGTAACCTGCATGTACCTGGGTTTTGCCTTGTTTTATATTGGCCTTGCAATTGCTAACTATTACAATAAGGTAAAAGTAAATAAAACCGTTGTAAGTATTTTTATCCATAAATTTGCGAG